>JAAOMR010000131.1 GCA_018853935.1 Acidithiobacillus ferrivorans | reverse complement strand
GCGCGCTTACCGAAGCCGGAGAGTGCGCCTACCTGAGCCTGGGGGGCGGTAAGCCAATAGACGCTGCCTATTTCTCGGCGGGGTGCTGGGGGGGGATTTATCCCATGGTGGGGGACAACATGACCAACGGCGATCCAATCAGAACTTCGTCCCTTGACGCCGTGCGCATGCTGGCCCTGGGATTCCGTTTGGGCTTTATGCGGAAATCCGAAGGGACCGCAGTAGATTGCGGCCCGAAACGCACCTACGTGCTGCCCAAGCAACAGTACCGGATGCAAATCATTTTTCCCAACGATGAAACGAACAATGTACCCAACCCCGGAGTTCCCAGTTCCGTACCACAAACAGGCGGCGTCAACGTGATTGCATCACCCGGGCTGAACTCCACCCCCACCCCAACAGCCAGCAATCCCGGCAGCACTTCCAGTAAGTGCGCCCACTGGATTGGGAAAAGCCCACTGCAATGGGGTGAATGGGATGGCCAGCCGGGGTCGGGAAATAATTTCGTGTACCTCGTGTGGCAGTGGTCAGATTGTTGTATGGGCGTATTAGGTTAGACTAACAAAGGTGAACCATGCTGCTGCAATTCTTCCGTCGAAAGGGCATCCAAAGGCTTGGCGCGATCTGCTTCGCGTCTCTGCTGGTTTATTTTCAGTTTGCCATTGGCAATTACAGCATTGCTGACGCCAATACGTTTATTCAGGGTGCGCAGCAAGGCGAAAGCTTCGGTTCCTCTCTACTCGGTGGTGCGCAAGCTACCAACAACCAGCAGGCGAATTACGCCCAAAGCAATCAATCAGCATTCAGTCAAATGGACACCACCGCCCCCGGTGGGTGGCAATCTGGCAGCGAGAGCTATTACATCAACAACAATGTGGGCATGCAGGGTGGTACAGCCATTAACAACGCGGCATCTGCGCGTTTAACATTGCTGCAGCAGACCTCATGCGCGCCAAATTTCACTTCTTTCTTTTCATCATCCTACCAGCCGGCATATACGGCATTCACCCAGATGCAGCAAACCTGCTCACAACGGGTGAACGCCTTTCTTCAGGCCGCCACCACGCTCTACAACCAAAATCCGCAACAGTACGGAGCCTTCTATCAACAAGCCAAAACCGCTGTTTCTGGTTATATCCCAACCAACCCGGCTGCGCAGACTATCCTGGGATGGAACCAGTATCTTGCACGCGACACCACCGTAATACATGGTATCGAAAACGAGTGCCAAAGCGCGCCGGCCTGCGACCTCCTGACGCCATCCACCATGACCCTGGTGGGAAACGACTTAACGAACACCAGTTCGGGCGTGCCGTCGCTGCTCAATTATTGCAACCAACTCCCCGCGCAGCCGCCAGTCAGCGAACAGGCCCTCCAGCAGGAACTGCCGGACATCAACAGTTTGAGCGGCAATCTCGATTCCATGACCTACGGGTCGCAGAACGCGCAAAGTCTGTATTCGACCTGTAATTATGCCATGTCCTATGCTGCCGGTTCGGCAGGCATCGGCGGGATGAACGGTTTATCCAACCCCTCCTCCCCTTATACCCAGATGCTGAATCCCAGCTCGTTCCAAACGTACCTCCAGAATCTGCCCGGCGGGCAGGGAACGGCGCTCATGAATGGCATCATGCCGATGTTGACGGGAAACCCCAGTGTTTTCTCTCAATATTTCAACGCCAGCACGTGCGCCCCCGGCGTTTCCCAATCCACACTGAGCAATATGGGGCAGACCGTTGCGACCATCGGCCATACGTCAATATCCAACGGGACCGATCCTAACACCCTGAACACCTGCCAAACGACCGCCTCGCAAATGGTTAATCAGGGATGGGTAACCAATACTCCGCCACCGGTGGCACAGAGTGGTGCCGAATGGATATGGGGAGGAACCAACAGTTGCACGAAGACCACCAACAATACGACCGTGGCCTTCAAATCCGCGTTCAACAACATGACCGGGCAGGTTTTTCAGGCGACTGCCTATCTTTCCGCCGAAGACCAGGCGACCCTGACCATTTCCAACACGCAATATGCTCAACAAATTTGCGGATCGTCCGCCGGTTCCAGCACTTGCACCGTGGAGCCGCAGGTGCTGTCTTTCACCGACGGCGGCCAAGGGCAAAGTGCTGCTGCCGCTTACCCTACGACTGGAGGGTGGGTCAGCCAGCAGGTCACTATTTATCCGGGCTACAACGTCATCATGATGACGGTCAAAAAAATGAACGTTTCCTCCACGCCGAGCAGCACCAATCAGGCGGCTTCGGGGATTGCGGCCATTATCAATAACAACACCGTCAGTGGTTCAGGGAACGGGCCAGATACGGCCATTGAAACATTGCCCGCCGGATTACCACTAGCCTTGACAAGTCAAAGTTGGGAAACTGTTTCACAGGCATCACTGCCCCCAACAACCAGTACTATCGGGTCTACAAACGTTACAACCGGCGCCCCTTCTGCGGTAATCCCGTCGCAAATTTGTACCAATGAATCCATCGGATGTCTGGGCACGCAATGTCACGGGATCATCGGCAACCAGGATCTGCACTTCAACAAGGCAGTTACCGCGTCCACCGCGCTACAGCAAATGGCCGCTAATATGACGTGCCAAACGGGAACCTCATTAGCGGCTGGTAACTGTATCCCCATCATCTTTGGTGGCAACTTGATGTATTGCCGTGTCTTTATGGGCGCGCCGATTGGCGCGATAGCAGGGGCTATCGCAGGGGCGGCGCTTGCTTTCGTTACAATGGGTGCTGGATTAATAGCGCTGACAGTTACCCAGGAAGTCATGATTGCCGTCGCTGGTGCCGCCGGAGCTGCCGGTGGTGGTACGGGCATGAATAACAATTGCTGTTCGAAAGGCATGCAGCAACCAACCCCGCCAATCGCCAATGTCATTCAGGGCACTATGGACACGTATGCTATTGTAACCAATAAATTCGTCATTGCGCACGATGCAGGCGCAGCCGCGCTGCACTCATGGTATGAGACCGGTTACAATACGTTTACCAGCAACGCGAGTAGCGCGTGGTCCTATGTGACAGGGCCTATCAAAGGCGTCGCCGAAGCCGCGATGAACTCATTAGGCTTATTTGGGGGGGGCGCCACCGCAACATTTTCAATGGCTGCCACAAACGTCGGCACCTATACGGCTGGATTGGTAGCCAGCATCGGACCAACCCAGGCGAGCAATATCGCCACTGATATAGCAAGTTATGCAGGGACAACAGCTACCCCTGCGTCAACCTCCGTCCTCCAATATGGATTAGCCAACAGCACAACACCGGGGCTTTTGTCGCAGCTTGAAAGTGAGATTGTTTCAGTCCTCAAAAGTGCCGTTGAATGGATACTCGAAAAAGTGTTTCAGATGCTTCCATCTGCCGCTGCTTCTACCGTCGCAAGCATGTCGGCCAATATCGCGGCAGTCACTCCTTATGTGTCAGGATTAATGTCAGCCTATAGTGCGTATCAACTGGCGTTTATGCTCGCTTCCATGCTGACGCAATGCAAAGCTGAAGAATTCAAACTCGGCTTCCAGCGCAAAGAACATTTGTGTCATATGGTTGGAACATACTGTAAAGACAGCCTCCCAATATTCGGGTGCCAAATGACAGCAACGACCTTCTGCTGCTACCCGTCACCACTCGTAAACATCATCATGTCGCAAATCCAGGACGCGCAGCCGCAGATTGCTGGTGGCTACGGGAGTTCAAAAAACCCAAATTGCGGCGGATTAACGATACCGGAACTGGCTCAAGTGAACTGGTCTAAAGTAAACCTCCAGCCATGGTTGGCAATGCTGCAAAGTTCCGGGCTTATCCAAACGACCAACTCCAGTGCAGCCGCGATGAACTCGCCTTATCAGATGGCTCATCCAACCGGACAGGTGAGTCCCACCGCAGCCGTTCCAACAGCAGCCGCCGCTTCATGATTTCCTCCTTACTGTGAGGCGGCGGGCCTTCTGGCACTTCTTTGTAAAAAATGGCTTGCGATGCCGAGCCTTTCCGCAAAGGTGTTGGCGGTTTGACTGAAGGCCGCACCAATATTGGGTTTGCGGGAATCAAGGCACCCAAAACCAACACCTTTGCGAACGGCTAGTTGCGATGCTAGCGTACGCCTTATCCATGTACATGGTACCTGCCTTCGCCCCCCCATGAACGGCAACATGCCGGAGTACCATGACAGTTCTTGCATAGAGTGATCTGCTTCCCGGTGAATCAGTGAACAATTCCGCAGGTTTGTGGTATTAATAATGCTCCTTATTATCTGTGGAGATCTGCCGTGCGAGTTAAACATCTTCAGTATTTTGGTTTTGTGGTATTAGTCCTTGGCCTAGCCGGCTGTGCCAGCATCCACAAGGTTAGCTATAACGGCCCAATCCCGGCCAAATCAGCATTCACTAACCAGACAGTCGCCATCCACACGAGCGTTCGTGACGATAATTTCATCACTGGTAATGGCTGTTTCGGCGCGTTTACAATAAAATGCCGAAACCTGACCATGCAATCGGGCACCATGATCCATAATTTTGACTCCCTACTCACTCAAGGATTGAAAAGCGACGGTGCAGAAGTGAACCATAGTTCCTCCGGACCATATGTTATCTACACACACATGGTGCCTTCAGGCAAGCACCACTACATGTTCCGGGAGGATTACGACCTAGGTCGCACAATGAAGCAGTTGATCCCATTTTACGGGTTGTGGCACGGCCACACGGGCGGCGGCAGGTATTATACAATAATTGCTAATTTTGATGACGATGTGCAAATTATACGTCATGGGAAAGTTGTCTGGCATAAAAGCATTCCGGTAATGGTAAAAACACGGATTTACGGTCGATCACATGTTTTCTCGTCCGGTCACTCTATAGCGAGCAAAACGGAGAATGTCTACCGTACGTTGCAATCCGGGGCTATTGCGCAGATCCTCAAGGCATCGGAGCATCTGGAAAAACAAGGTGCTGGCTCGCAACTAATCGCTGCTGGCGCAACCGTTCCGCCCGTGTCCTGACAAAATCCGCGCTCCTCCAGTGGGATGAGCGCGGTCACCTCCTTGAACATGTGCCATGTGACTGAAAGGCAAGGTCGCTAACATGCCTGAAATCATTACCTTAGTTGCCCGATATCCCGTTTAATAACACGTAAGGGATAATAACTAACCAAGCCGGTTGTGCCAGGCCATGAGAATCGACTTAGCCATGATGTATACAGAATTGGTAACTGGGCTGTTCCGCAAATCACAAGGAATACCGAAGCTTCTATGGCGTCAAAATGAACACCTTCAGAGACAACAAGTGCCCAGAAAACCGCCAATAAAAGGGGCATCGCGAAGAGCGAACTTATTTTTAGTGTCGCCCAGCCATAGGTGCAATCCAGAAAAGACGGAGGTGTTCCTGTAGGGATATCTTGTAGGAGTCGAAAAAATGGGGCCGGGCCTCCAAAAGTACGGGAGACCTCACGAAGATAGTAGTGCCTTTTTTCAGACAGTGTTTTCCATTTACGCATGTAACCTTGCCGCCACCACTGAATAAAAGTCAAAACCAGGATAACCGCGACAAATGCGGACTCCTCCATTGCCCCAATCTTAATTAATTCGTGATTTTTCTCGAGCAGACCTGCAAAAATTAGCAGGGCGAAAACGGGCAGCCCAAGGCTCGTGTACCAGCGTAGCATCAGCAAAAAATACGCCAACCCGTGGCGATTACCGTAAACCGATAAAAAATACGTACGAACGGCCTCTATCAACCTGATATCCAAGGATGGCACCACTCGCCCTCTTTCCAAGGTTCTACCTGTGGCACCCTCCATGAATACCCTGTAGCCATAGCCAAAATCCACCCAGAAAAACCACCATCCCGCCGTCAGTAACGTGACAATACCCAAAATTTCTATCATCGACAATCCCTCTGCATGGTGTATGCTTTGCTTATCGCGTGGTGGCACAGTCCACGGAAGAAAAAACCGTCCTGAACTTCCGGAAGATTCTTGCAGGTACCGATGGGATATGCCTCTGCTGGAAACCAGGTTGCGCGTGGACATGGATCTGAAGATGAGGGGCTAATGCATTAGTGCTGCTAAGACTAAACTGCAGTCGTGAGAGTCAAAGCGCCGTCAATTTCTCAGGCCCCATGCAGGCCATAGCCTCCCGGCGTACTCGGTGAATAGTGGACAGGCCACACAATTGATCTGCACGGAATTTACCAAATCTCCGGATACATAGTACCCATGGGGAGATTCGAAATCATACAAAAAGCGGCAGTGTCGCCTGGAGCAGTGCCTAACACGCCGCATTACGGTAAATCAAGGTATATCGCAATGTCATTCAGCATGATGCGTAACGGGATGTATTCGTCTGGCGCCTTACTCTTCGCGTCGACATCATAAAAAAGAACGTGCCAACGATAAATAACAAGCCATATCCCACCAATAGCAATTACGAGAATGGCCGTGAGCAGAATAGCATTTCCGGTAACCTCTAAAATAGGGACTACTGACAAGGCTGCCAGTGCTGGCACACCAAAAAAACTCCAACGCTTTGCGGCGAGGGCTACACGAAATGGATTGGTGACTGATTCTCCGCAGTAAATCCTAGCTTCACGCCATACCGCCAACCAGTGTACACGGTTGCCAAATTTATCATCCAGCCAAGCTTCCTGTGCCTCGTCAGGTGACGGCCCATACAGCTTTGGTCTGCTCAGCCAATAGAAGAAAAAAGACAGCAAAACAAGCGCAATAAAACAGCCTGCAACAATCAAAGTCAGATACCATGGAAAATGAATGGTCCAACCCCAGAGATCGACACCCAGAAACAGCGCGCTCAGGGCTGCCACACCGAGCAAAAGAACGACAATCACCACGTGGAAAGCTTTCAGATTTGCGACCGCCTCAACATCATCTAAAAATCGCTGGTAATTTTCTCGATAGTACCGTTGAGACACGCTCCTGGCATCTAGCAGGATTTGCGGGTAACCGTCTGGAGCAACCCATTCCAAAATCTGCTCCTGTAACTTTTTTCCACCACGATGGCGCCTGAACCGATCTGCCATGCTGTCATTCCATAAGAAAAACCAGGCCAAGAGTAAAGCAAGCGGGATAAAATTAAAATACATGGGGCACCCTCCAACGCGTTGACGTGGGCTGGAACCAGAAAAATTCTGCCAGTGTGGCTGCGGTGAATACCATGTGAACGTCTCCGTTGAGGTTGGTATCCTAAGTATTGGCGAGTAGGAAACCAAAACGAACTGGAAAACACTTAGGCGAGGTGAATCGCCACAGGCAGGTTCTGTTAAATTGGTTTCCGCAGCAATCATCATGGTCATGTACAGATCTTCTTTGGAGCAGCCATGACCTTTCTCTTTGACGCGGCCGGTATTTTCCTGGTGTTCTGGCTAGCATGGATAATGCTGGGTCACACTCAGCTCATCGGTATTTTTCACCCATGGTGGTTGGTAGCGGCGTTCATCTCCTGTTCCAGCAGCGTAGTTGAGCATTGGTTGACTATGCCAGAAGCGCAGTCTACATTCATCCTGGCGGTTATTGCCGATGGCGCATGGGGATACCATTTGAACACAAAATTAGGTGTTATGGATTTCGTCCTATCATTTCTACCCAGCGACAGATCACCACCCACCGATGCGGATGCTCTGCGAGTCCTGCAATCCGCCCGATCTTTCTACATGGCAACAGTTGGCGGGGAATGTTTACCAAGATGGCTGAGGCTATTAAGATTCGGCCTTCTGATAGTGTTTCTTGGTTCTTTTTTCTGGCTGCTACCGCTAGTGTCTTTGAAGGCGATGTACGTGCCAATGGCCACACACACCCCTTTGCAGCCGTTACCGACCACAGTATGGGTCGGTTTTACATGCTATCTGCTGGCCATGACTATTTTTTCCTGGCAATGGTTTTTGATGCGTAAGTTCTCAAAAGCCTCAACTAACAAGGAAATCAGGAGGTTCTGGCTGCAGAAAACGGCCGCTTCTTGGGGTGGCGTTCAGAAGCTAAAAATATCCATCGCGCAGCATTTCCCAGACATCCCAGAATACAAAAGCTGGATGGCCCCGTTTTGGCGTGGTGATGGAGTGGGCATAACTATAACTGTGACCTTATTTATTCTCTTTTGGTGGGTGGCGCATACACTGGCACCCCACTCTATAGTCCCCGCCACCCCATTTGCAGGGTTTCTTCGCGTGATCTTGGTGGTCGGAGGCGTATACCTTGCCCTGTTAGGGGTGGCATCAGTCCCGGAGTGGCGCAATTTTGGACAGAAAGAACGCTATTTCCCACTGGCTATATTGGTGCGCACGCTAGACGAATTCAGCTAACTTGCATCTCGAGAAATGCGTGGATCACTGTCCTTGGAGGTGCTTTCGCCGACCAATTCTCTGCGGAGTCACCGAACAGCCCCCTTGTATAACTTTTCGATATCCGCCAACAATACATGCAAAGGAACATGGTTTGAGTAGACGATGTTTTCCCGAATACGCCAAACGGCAACTCTCAGTACCAGTGCGTATTGAATGAACAGCAGGCTAGCTACAGATATAACATCCCCGGCATAAAGCCAAATCGGGGAATTTTCTCCAAGCGATGTAGTCATCGATATGCCATATCCGATTAACGCCGCAACCACAAAACCAGAAAACCAGTTACTAACTGGGAGCACCGCTGTTAACATGTTCTTTCTTCCAATAATCCCAACACATTTTAAGCTTAGTGCATCCACACTAACCCCTTTAATCAGACAGAGGTTGTCGATAACTGTTTTCTGCAGTTCATTCCTTTTTGCTTTATGGCTGACGCCAACGGCTTTTTTGTATTCCGAGTTCAGCCAGAGCACAAACCAAATCATATATATCGTGTAAATGGTTTCGACAACCAGTGAAACGCTCAATATATTTCTCCATAAGGTGCTTGCCGTTACGGAAAAGGCCATTATACACAGAACCACCAACAAGCTCATAAAAACGGTCAGAAAAATAAACAAACGCTCTCTGTAATAATGCCTTGTTACAAGCAGCCCGTAACATAAACCGAAATAATCGCAGGCAATGTCAACAACGTCTTTTTTTCTTAATCTTTTTTCTTCCATCCAACCCCAGAAAAACACTCCATCCATCCCACACAAGCCGGCCAAATATAATGACCATTGTAATAATCAGACCAAGCCACTTTGGGTGCGGGGTGTCGAGCGTAATGTACCGCCCGATTGCCAACAGAGCCATCAGGCATGCCGATAGGCCCAACATATACATCAAAACGGACAACTTTAGCAAAATACGCATAAAACATCGCACCCCATCATGTCTTGGTTAACGAGGATAATGTGGGCTACGTGGAAACCAGTCTTGTCCGAAGCGAGCAATGTGGTCATCAACCGCATACATCATAGGACCACCAAAATCGATCAAGTGGCAATCGACGCCGTACGAGCTGTTTTATGATCCAATGAACGGTGGAAGGGCAGACCTCGGCTGGGTTTTCTAGTTCGGTCTGATGAAAATATTAACGACAGCTACTATATTTATGAAGATTGTTAGGGCAAGTAATGCCAATGGGAAGATGGAAATGTGTGATTGGCATCAAGAGGCCACTTTTTTGGCTGTTAGGAGAAACAACCGAATAAGCATGGCTGTATCTTTTTGGTTGTTTGTTGACAACTCGCCGTGCTTGCATCATAACTGCGCGCCACGGCGCTGTCGCCGTGTTCTCACGAGGAGTAGTCCATGACTGCAAAAAACAATCTTATTCTCGCCACCGCCATCACCGCCATGATAGGCTCCGGGATCGCATTCGCCTCAGACCTCAACGGGGTCATGAACAGCTTTTCGGCCTACGGCAACCTCGCAGGCATCAGCAACTCCGGCGGAAACAGTTCCGCTGGTGTTGGCGTTAAGGGCGCTTTCATGACCAACCAGGGCTGGATGCTTTCAGCGGATTGGCACCATGATTTCAATGCGCTGTTCAAAAGTCCATACCAGACTACAGGCGGCGGCATGACCGGCATCAACGTCAAAGCTGGTTACCTCTTCCCGTTTTCACAGGATTTACGTGTTGGACCGTATCTGGCTTATCAGTACACCCACTTCGGCATCAACTTTGACTCCAGCCAGGTCCAGAACGCCTCCTTGCACTTCTCTAACAACGCTATAGGTGGAGGCCTGGAAGCGGGCTACGGCATTGGACCACTGGTGTTCACCGGCGATGTGGCCTATCTGGCTGGCATCATCGCTACCTCCACGATCAGGGGTAATGGTTACAATTATTCTGCGAGCACCATAGGCGGATCTTCTGACATGTTTCAGGTTGGTTTACAGGCCAACTATCAGATCTCCGGACCATGGTTCGCCATGGCCGGTTTCAAGTATGATGATTACATGAATGGCAGTGGCAACCTGAATCTGCTTCAGGGCAACGTGGGTTTCGGCTACAGCTTCTAAAGCTATCAAAAACAGAAAGGCGCTCTCTTTTTAGGTGCGCCTTTTAGCCTGCAAGAGGCTGCTGTTTGCAGGATATGCTCTCCTGAACCAGGAGTCTCAGGATTTTTTCCGGGCGGCGTGGAGAGAGATGGATTTCAGATGGCCTGATCTGCGACGATCATTGCATTTGGGCTTTCCAACGAGAAAATGGGAAGAGTGGTGCGATCAAGCCGATGTTCCTGCCGAATGGCAACCACTTATCGCCGCGCGGAATAGTGCTGCCGAGTGGTACCGCACATCACTCATGCTCCCCAACCTGGAAATGCAAATGCTGATCAGTTGGACGCTGGTTGCTTTACAGATAACAATGGCTTTCTGGATGCTGTTAGCCTTGTTCTCAACTACCCTCTTCCCATTGTGGCAACATGCTGTATCCGTGGCGCTTTCATTCATTTTGTTTTTCTCGATTGCGTTTGTCCTTTTGTATGCGATAGCCCTTGTTGGGGACCACCGTGATGATGCTTGCGTCAACGCACCAGCCCGCGCCACATTCGAGCATCTGGGTGGCAAATTCACGAATTTGGGCGAGGTCATCCAGAGCAGGTGCTTTGGGGCGAATGTTAGCATCCCATCTTTCCGATGGATACTGGTCGCAGCTCCCACACTAACGTCCGCAGTAATCAAAATATACTGGGTGCCAAAACATCCGAGTGGGGGCTGTTCTCGCTGGCTGCTTTATCCTGTTTTCATATTTTGTGCGCCAAACGGTCTTGCATGTACGCTTGCAGATGCAATCCATGCATCCAGAGCGTCATTCGCCTTGCCGGTACTTGCCGCTCGCGCTACTGATTCGTTCACTAGCACGATATCGCGACGGCGATTAGGTCTCGCCATCTCGTCAATGCGTGCCGATCAACGCATGTGCATATCGATATCCTGATAGCATCGACGATGCTCACCTTGGTGGCTTGTCTTCTGTATATTTATTGACTGAAGTTTCACTGAATTTTACATTTTGCTGATCGCCAGACCTTAAGCCACCATGCGCATCGGCACCTTGGTGTATGATTTATGGAGGGGTTGGCAGAGATTAGGCCTGTCCTGTCGCACAAAATACACCTCCTTCCGCCCCGCCCACAATGAACAGCACAACATTGCTGAAGTGAAGCATTCCATGGCGAGCGAAAACAAATGAGGGAAATGTTTAAGCTGGAGAAGAGCAGGTTTTACGTCTTTTTAATGGCGGTAATAACGATATTTATTTTTTATGTGCTACAAGAAAAAGTTGGACTAACAGATGCCGTTTTTGCTTGCCTGTACCCACCAGTGGCGATGATTTTATGGGTGGCTTTTGTTGTGGTTCCACATAAGTATAAAGATGCTGAAAACATGACCGTGTTTGTATGGACAATCATATTCACTGGTTTGCTAGGTTTGGTTTACCCTTTTCTCCTGTTCTGCTATTTGGTTGCTATCCCAAAAGCGTGGCTCCAATATGTAAGCAGGTGGTTGCTCTACGGGTACCCAGCCAGCACAGTCTCCATCAATGCAGAATTGGCCAATGTAAACAACTATTCAATCGGTGCAGTGCACGAAAACTTCACAGAATTACTTGCTATTTTTATGGTCTCTAATGATGCGTATGTCCTAGTGTTTGTTGTCCTGGCTTGGCTTCTAGCATGGGCTGTTTACGGTGCGATGAAAGCATACGGTTTACAAAATAATTGGGCCGTCGCGTTCTTTTCAGGTCTTTGGATTTATTTGCTTTTGTTCGCATTGTTCAAAGTGATTTAACACATTTAATTTCCATGCGCTAAATAGACAGTAAACAAACCAACGAATAGTAGTGGCATACCAGACGCCAGCAACACCAGCAGCCCCGTACCAAGGAAGCTTATTTTTTTTGGGATCACCTTGGAAAACGTTATGGCCGCATGTACATACACTAAAACAAAATAAGCTACGGCAGCCGAAATGGAAAGAATCCTCACGAACAAAAGTATATGAGGATGTACAAAAATTTCAGCCGCAACTGCGAGATAAAGTGCTGCATAAGAAAACTGCTGTACTTCTGCAAGCAGTACGGTAAGCCATACTGGCGGGTTGCTTGACTTTAGCATAACCCCTTGTGTATCTTATTTTTTGGTTTATGAATTCAGGTTGGCATAAACCACCTGCGATCACCCGTCAGCACGCAACATTCCCATGCCAACCTTGTAATCAGAGAATGCAACAGTTCACACAACCAATGTCACGTGACACGAATATTACAGCAACCAAGCCTTTCAGCCAAACTACGGCATTTTGCTAGAGCAACAAGCATTGCAAACAGTGACCAAAACTGCCGCGCACGCCCCTGGCTTTAGACATGGGGTGAGCGGCAGCCAGCTTGTTATCTGATACGGAACTTGTATAATATAATATATGTCAGAATATAAAATCAAATACAAATCGAATAACAACGTGTTTTTTTCTTGCAAAGTACGTTGTGTGGTGCCCCAAGTATCGCCGCGACGTGCTAGTGGGCGGGGCGGATCTGCGGCTCAAGGAGATTATACGGCAGGTATGTTCTGAGACGGATAGCGAGATGCTGGAGATGGAAGTCATGCCGGACCATGTACATCTGTTGGTCGAAGTGGATCCACAGTTCGGTGTGCATCATCTGGTCAAACTGATCAAGGGGCGGTCATCGCGCCTGTTGCGCCAGGAGTTTCGCTGGTGCCGCACCCGATTACCCAGTCTCTGGACCAACAGCTATTTCGTCTCCACGGTGGGCGGAGCACCTTTGGAAATCATTAAGCAATATATTGAGCAACAAAAGCATGTCTAGAAAATCCGGCCCCTCCTTCGTTCTGGAGCTCCCTCTGGTGGTAAGCCCGCATGAAAGCCGGGTGCTTTCCGCGCGCTTCGAGGCTGGCCGACAGTTATACAACGCCGTGCTGGGCGAGGCCTTGCGGCGACTGGACCTGATGAAACAATCCAAGGCCTGGCAGGCGGCGCGGAAAATGCCACAGGGCGCGCCCAAGTCACCAGAGCAGAAAGCCCGCGCCGCCGCATTTTCCCTGATTGCGGAAACCATCGGGTTTACCGATTACGATATCCAGTCTTATGCCACGCGATGCAAAAACGCCTGCTGGATCGGCGATCATCTGGACGCCCACACCACCCAGAAGATCGGCACCCGCGCCTTCCTGGCGGCGCAGCGCTATCAGTTTCGCACGGGCGGCCGCCCACGCTTCAAGCCGAAGTGGAAGGCGCTGGAGTCCATGGAAGCCAAGAGCAACGCCACGGCGATCCGCTGGCGGGACGACCATGTCGAGTGGGGAAAGCTGAGCCTCAAAGTCCGGTTCGACCGCAAAGACAAACACGGTGTCCAGACCTTCGCCCTGCAAAAGCCCGTGCGGTTCTGCCGCATCGTGCGGCGCACCATCCGCGGGAAAACACTGTGGTTCGTGCAACTGGTGATCGCCGGTTTCCCGAAGTGGAAGGAAAAGAATCCGATTCGCAATGGCAAGAGCGCCATCGACATCGGTCCTTCCACCATCGCCGCCGTATCGGAAACCGATGCGTTTCTGGAAAAGTTCTGCGCCAATGTGCCCGACCTGCAAAAGGCGATTCGCCGCATTCAGCGGGCCATGGACCGGTCCAGGCGCGGATCGAATCCGGAGAATTACAACAAAGACGGCAGCGTTAAAAAGCCGACGTCCGGCAAGCGCCTGCAATGGGTGTTCACCCACGGCTACCTGCGGCTGCGTGCCCGTCTCAAGGAACTGCACCGGGTACTGGCAGCCTACCGCCGCACGGAGCATGGGAAGCTGGCGAATCGGGTAGTGGCCATGGGCAACACAGTTATGGCGGAGAAGTTGAGTTACAAAGCCTTTCAGCGGATGTTCGGCAAGAGCGTCCGCGACCGGGCACCCGGGGAGTTCATGGATCATTTGCGTCGCAAGGCTGAAAGCGCCGGTGGCGAGGTGATCGAGTTCCCCACCCGGACCACGAAACTCTCACAGAGTTGTCACTGTGAAGCCGTGGTGAAGAAACCGCTGAGTCAGCGCTGGCACGATTGTCCGTGCGGCGTCTGCGCTCAGCGGGATTTGTATAGCGCTTATCTGGCCCTGCATGTTCGCTCCTATAAAAAGGATGAGAATCAGGTCTGGAGATTGGACACCGAATCGGCTCGCAAGGGCTGGTGCGCAGCGGAGCCGCTGCTGGGGAAAGCGATGTCCGATGTGGTGCAAACCGCGAAGGGAGGGCCGTTGCCCGCCAGCTTTGGTCTGAATTTGAAAAAGGCCCGAGACAGAGTGGTTCTTTCCTGAAGGTGTCAGTTGGTTTTCGGCCCGGTCATTCGGGCGATTCTGTGTATAAGAAGAACCGTGGGCTGTAATGAGGCCCGGTCATTGGATGTTGTAGTTGTGTTGAGCAGTAGCGGCGGCACAATGAGAGCCCGGTAGACTTATGCACAGTGGCATCCATCGGCTACGGGGGGAACCCCCCGGCTTTAGCCGTGGGGAGGCTCAGACTTGACAACTGTTCCAAATTCAGTTTCCTCTTGTAGCATTCAGGCCATAGCCTGACCAACTCCGTCCACCAATTCCTCCTTCCGCCCCACCCACATTGGCTAACCATTAGAGCAGTCAGGGCTCGCGAACCATGCTACAACGACGCCATCTACTTAAATTCGCCATCGCTGCCGCACTGATCCCGGCGGCCGTAGGGATGTTCACGCCCACCGCGAGCGCGTATGTCTTTACCGGACAAGGCATGTTCCAGCATCGGGGCGCTTTTAGTCAAAGATCTCCATCGCGCTACGCACAACCTCACGCCGAGCAGGTGATGCTGGGGTTTTACGCCAACCAGAACTCGGCCAATAACGATTCCGCGGCAGACGATGTGCTTCGTGAATATGGTCTCGCGTCTAACGTAATAACCCCTCCAACTTACGTCACGCCCACTACCGCCAGCGCACTCCCGAACCCAGCTCCCGTTACCGCTCCGCAACCCATCGTCATACTCGCACCACCCCTGCCCGTAACACCGCCCATTACCTGCAATGTCAACGTACAATCGGACGCCATCCATTGGACCGGAACCCTGGAATACAACAACAATACTTCTACCAACCCTTTTCAGATTACCTACGTCAACGGGATAAACGGGATATATGATGGTTGGGGCCCCGGGCCGTTTGCCGGAGGCACAGCGATAGGAAATGTTCCTGGCGTTGTGTGGAACGGCAACGGCACTTACACCATTCCGTCCGGAAATAACGGAACACTGCCCGTATATTCCACGCTCACGGATAAAGGCTATCTGGGCGGGCCAGGTTCAGGCGCGCTGTGGAACGGCCCAACCGGAGACACCCTGGGTTACTACCAACTGTTGAACCCCGGCAGCAACTCGACGGCGCAAACTTGGCTCCGATACACCGCGCCCAATGGTGCCTCCTGCGAATGCGGGACGGCACCGACGGATACTTATTGCGCAGTCACCAACCAACCCAGCGGGCAGTATCCGTGCTCCGCTTCCGGCCAAAGCCAGCCCACATCTTCCTATGACTGGGTGGGACCCGGCCAGCAGTGGGAACAATGGTCGTGCTCTGGGTCCAGCCAGGCGCCAGCGCCAGATCCGGCACAGGTGAACTGCTCCGTCTCGGGTGCCCAGAACGGTCCACCACAACAGCCTGGGACAATCTATATGTCCGGTTTCGGGCAGTCCGGTTCAGGATCCTACCAATGTGGAACCACCAACCCATACACCGGCAACGGCAACGCCTATAACTGGAGCAACGGCGGCAGCATGAACTGCTCTTTCAATGGCAACATGTGGTCTGCTACTTCAGGCAGCGGAACTACGCAATGCAGCATTTCCATGCCAAATGGGCAAGGGCCGTGGTATGGGTCAACCTATGGCACCACCAGCTACGGCGTGACCTGGAGTTGCAGCTTTTCCGGCTCTAAAAGCTCAGGCGGAACAGCTAATTGCGATGGGCACAGCATGTCCGTTCCATTCAATGGCTGCGGAAGTGCCTCGTTCCCGGGCTGCGCAGGTGGCACCAATTGCAATATATCAACCTGCTGGTCTGGCCCTGGCATTGGGGTAACAAACCTCTCATTCACCGCCCCAGATGGCCAGGTTTTCTACGGAAACGCCAGCGGACAAACCGCTTATACCTTGGCAACGGTCTACAACGTGCCTTACGGCGGAGGCCAATCCAGCACCCCATACTATGCTTCCAGGTGGGTGAACGGAACGATCTATGCCGGCTGGCCAAATTTGACCTCCGCCTGGGCCAACAATGGCTACGGGTTGAATACGGGTAATTTCTCAGTATCCGGGCAGCCACAATGGTGCAACTGGTCCGCCACCTTCAATAACTGGAACCAGATCGACGTCACCACTTCCGGGGGGGCCACAGTGGTGGTGCCGATGAACACGCAACAGTGCTACGGGTAAACCAAATTGCACCCGTAGCTGGTCAAGTAACCCCGCCATGAGTGACGGGGCTTGCAAGGAGTGAAACCAACACTTTGCGCAAGGCATCGGGGTGTTTCCGGTGCGAAAGACTAGCCTGGCAAAGCCGTGGAGTCATGCGGCGCGTAACCGGAGTACCGGGGTTGCACTCGGCCGGGGACGTTGGAATGCAACTGAACCGTCGCGCGTGGTGGCGCAAGTCGTAGCGGGAACACTCCCCTCATTCCCGCGCAAGACGACGGATAGGGGCGAAGGGGTGTACACACGGTTCGCAATAACCGTCTTATCGTCAAGGAGATGTTATGGATCAGCAGTCAGAGAAAACGGTGTTCGTGCCGGTCATGGACCGGGACGGAAAAACACCGCTGATGCCGACGACGCCTTCGCGGGCGCGGCGGTGGATCAAGAGCGGAGAAGCAACGCCATTCTTCAAAAAGGGCGTGTTTTGCATACGTCTGAACCGCGCGCCGTCCGGGCGGAGAACGCAGCCCATCGCGGCTACGGCGGATCCAGGCTCCAAGCGGGAGGGGTTCACCGTCAAGTCGCGGGCGCACACCTACCTGAACGTGCATGCGGAAGCGGTAACCTGGGTCAAGGATGCGGTGAAAACCCGATCCGAAATGCGGCGCGGGCGGCGGTTCCGCAATACGCCGTGCCGCAAGCCCGGACCGTCCGTCGCCATGATGGGTACTGAAAAACGCATGCCGCCCTCCACCAAAGCGCGCTGGGGCTGGAAATTGCGGGTGTTCCACTGGCTTTCCGCGCTGTTTCCGGTGACGGATATCGGCGTGGAGGACGTGCAGGCAGCGACCAGAAAAGGCAAACGGAAATGGAATGTTTCCTTTTCGCCCCTGCAAGTCGGCAAAGACTGGTTCTACGAGGAAATCCGCCGCATGGGCGTGACGTTGCACCTGCGGGCCGGATTCGAGACGAAGGCGCTGAGGGATCGGTTGGGGCTGAAGAAGACCGGCAGAAAACTCGCGGAGACCTTCGCCGCGCACTGCGTTGATTCCTGGGTGATCGCCTGGGACATCGTGGGCGGCGCCGAAACCCCGGACAACCGGGATCTGCTCTGTATCCAGCCGATCCGGCTGCATCGGCGGCAACTGCACCGTCTGCAGCCGCAAAAGGGCGGTGTGCGGTTGCCCTACGGCGGTACTCGGAGCCACGGCTTCAAGCGTGGTTCGCTGGTGCGTCATGCGAAATGGGGTTTGGCGTATGTCGGCGGAGTTCTGAAAGACCGAATCAGCCTGCATCACATCGAAAACGGTAAGCGGTTAACGCAGAACGCGAGACCAAAGGATTGCCGCTTTCTCACATTTAACATCTGGAGGTTTCACTGCGTAGCGCACACGTAAAAGGAGATGCGGGATTGGGGCGGTCTGCGACCGCCGCGCTATCCCTCCCCGGCATGAATGCCGGGGTTTCCCGCGCAACTAGATGAAAATCACTGTCTTGCGAGGCTATCACATTAAAGACGTAGAGGTTCGTAATGAAAAAGGATTGCTATAAAATCTACCACTCAGTCATCCAGGTATCACGTGCTGCTTTTTACTGTTTATCAATTCTATGTATAATTACAGTCGGATTTATAATTATTAACAAACATGCTATAGGTCAACCGGGGGTCTTTATTTTAATAAGCGCCATTTCTGTATTGATCATTGTCTCAATTTATGCTATTATTAATTTAAGGTTTGTTTGAATTTAAAACTGCGCGGGAGCGGTTAAATGGATTCCACGATCACCCGTGATGAAGTCATAAGAATCGCATCGGATTATTTCAAGCTGACTCGCGGGTTACTGGTAACTGACAATTATTACAAAGAACGGTTTTTCGTGTTGTTTGTATCAACGTATTTCTTTTCCGCGTATTCAGTATTTTTAAGCGCTGCGACAGAAAGAAGCGCTTGGACAATTTTTATTGCGAGGCTGTTATTTTTTGCAGGCATAGCGCTGACGCTATACATTGTTCATATGCTGTTTTGGTACGATAAAATCTACTCTGATCTGGCGTCCGTAAAATATCACAAGGGTGTTGCACCGCAATTAAGAAAAGACGATATTTTGATTTTCGCCATTGGCGAGCATGACAAAAATAACCTGCTGAAGGCTGTTGATGATGTGCTTTTCAGGCGCCCATTTATGCAGAATTTCTCCGGCAAGTTCACGGCACTGCTGCTGACCATTCTTATTCTACCAATACTGTATGCAGAATTCATATCATTAACATTTGATACTTCCATTTTTTTCTGGGTGTCATCACTATTTGCTGCACTTGGTTTTTTTATCGTTGTGATGAGCTTCGCAATTCGAACCTGCAGTTGGGTTATTCGCGACAACACCGTCACTCATTTGTTTATCCCGTTATATGTTTTGAGGGACGACCTGACGGATTTGCTGAGAAAAAAAGCATTTACCAGGATTTCACGCTGAACCTTCTGTTGACTGACAAAAAGTTTCATCCTAACAATACAGGGTTCATCCCTGACCATGCTTTATTCAGATATCAACACACCTTTCGCCAACGGCTAGCGGCAAGCTGCCGGGTACGCTTTTGCGTGTGGAGCTTCTTGTGGCTTTTTTTTCTTGGCCTTGATTTTCGTGCTTGCGAAAATACCCATCTGTCAAAAAAATGTACGTGATACAGATCAACCCCTATTTCTAAAAATACAATCTCATACCACTTCGCAATCCCTAAGCAAGCTGCGGGAAATCAGACCCGAAGAGATTGACGGCGCACGCTCATCCACATACCTGAAGGCAGGGGCTCCCCGCGCACATTCGGTGGCAGGCGACGCGGAAGATGCCGTCCGGTGCGCCAGATTCGCTCGCGCAAAAAAGCCCTTGCTGCAGAAGCGCCACCACGGCGTCGATAAGAGAACCACCCGGATTCGTCCGTGGGAAGGTTCAGTCTGCGCCAGTTCTTCCTTCCCCGGTGCGCATAGTACCGCATACTCATCAGCGGAGTTGCTCCATGTCAGCCGTAGAACCACAACCGAACAACATGGCTTTGCCAGAAACGCCACCACGACGCACAGCTTCGTCCGTTTGGGATCGTGGCTGGTTTTATCCAGTACTTCTGGTGGCTGCTGCCATAGTCACAGCCTTATTCGTTGTATTCTACCAGTCCGGTGCATTGCAAGGTATTTTCCAAAAAAAACCAACCATAGTGCTCATTGACGAATCGCAAATATTCCAGGAAGCGCAACAGTTGACGTTCAATCCTGAGCACCCTAATCCAGAACAGCAAATAGCAGTGGGTAACTACGTTGGCAAAACCATTCAAAAAGCCATCAGCAAATACCAACAGGAAGGGATACCAGTTGTTCTTGATTCAGCCGAGATAGCCATGCCGGCAAAGGATAACGTGACACCAAAGATAATCGCAGAAATAACCCTGCACCTCACTGCCGAGAAGTCCAATGCCGCCGCAACGCAGTAAAACCAGATTTATTATCGGGTTCCTTCTGCTGTCCACACTCACCCTGTTCTTGGTCGGGAATGTTGTATCGAGCGCCATAAAATCGCATTGGCTCGTTGCTTATGGCCCGCAGGCGACATCGTGCCTCCCTTGGTCCTGGTTTGTTGGACACATCACACGAATCAACAATGTCCATGCCGGCGAAATTGTTATGGTGCATACCCCCAAGGCCTTCAACAACGCAGCCCTTGGTAAACTGGTCATTGGACTGCCCGGAGACCGTGTGGTGGAAACCAAGCACGGTATCTGGATCAACGGCCATTTTTGGGGCCGCCTCTGGATCAGGCGCTGGCTGCACACTGAAAAAGATCAGACGCCAACCTTGCCCTATCGTTTCATAGTCCCGAAAGATCATGTTTTATTGCTCGGTACCACACCGGAGTCCTGGGACGGGCGGTATTGGGGTACAGTACCCTTCAACCATATATACGGGAAATTACAACCACTATGACCGAATCACATGAACAGACAGAATCTGAACACGATAATGGCTACGGACCTGCCACCAATTTCATCTCTACGTCTGGCCGGGACGCTCCTGTGGTGGAAAAACTCAACGCATTGTTTGAGGAAGCGTTGCAGAACAGTTACTCCGATCTGCATATTGAAACCCAACATAAAGACGGATCCATGCGGGTACGCGCGCGTATGGACGGTGTACTCCAGACAATCCATTGCTTCGAGCCGTCCTACTCGCATGTCGTGCTCAATAAAATTCGTTCACGCTCACGGCTGTCATCCTCCGATATTCGCGCTCCTCAGGATGGACGCTTTTTGCAGGTCGCAGGCAATAAACGTGCAGACGTGCGGGTGTCAATTCTCGCCACCGGGCACGATGGCTCGTCGGTGGTCATGCGGTTACTGGACAGCGATAATGCTGGCCGATCCATTGAATCACTGGAAATGCCGAAACTGGTGAACGACGCCTTTATCAGAGCGCTACATCGCCGCGAGGGCATGGTGCTGGCCACGGGACCAACCGGCTCCGGAAAAACCACCACGCTTTACGCCGCGCTGAACTATCTCAATAAACCATCCAAGAAACTGCTCACCATTGAAGATCCGATCGAATACCAGCTGGACGGTGCTCAGCAGGTACAGGTAGGGACAGGGACCGGGCGAACTTTCGCTTCCGCTCTGCGCGCCACATTGCGCCAGGACCCGGATACTATCCTGGTGGGCGAGATGCGTGATACAGAAACAGCGGAAATCGCCGCCAGGGCGGCTTTGACTGGGCACATCGTGCTCTCGACCCTGCACGCCAATTCCGGCGTAGACACCGTCATCCGTCTGATGGATATGGGCCTACCCCTTCATGTCATTAAGTCGTCACTATTGCTCATTGTCGCGCAACGCCTTGTACGCACCGTCTGCAAAGCCTGCTCACACCCCCGCGCGCTCATCCCTGGGGAGCTAGAGATTTTTCAACTCAATGGCATTACCCCACCCCGTCACGTGACACAGGCGGTCGGCTGCGCGCACTGCCACGATACCGGCTACAAAGGGCGCATCGCCATTTTCGAGACCATCGTCTTGACCCCCGATTTTGCCGCTTCCATGCCAGATCATATTCAAATGCAGGCGGCTGCAAAACAGCAGCCACAATACGAACCACTAGCGGTTGCCGCCATGCGCACGGCCGCAGAGGGGATCACTACTTTGGAAGAGGCCAACGAAATTGCATACACGTAGTCGGGCCACACCGCGCCGCTTTCTGCTCTGCGCATTATCAGGCTTGCTTTTGGTCAGCACGACGTTTAACCAGGCAAACGCCGCTGACCAGGGGGGCACAGCATTACTACCCAACGGGCTCTCCGGAACAGCCGTCGGGCAGGCCGTGGCACAGCACCGCCCCTACACAAAAGTGCATTTCCCGAAAGGTCTTTTGTTGTCCCATATGATCATTGAGGTTTTTGAGTTTGGCTGCCCGTATTGCCGGCGGTTGAACTCCACGCTACTCCAATGGGGCGCCACGATCCCGTCCGGATATCGTTTTTCCCAAATCCCCATACTCCTCAACAAGAACTTTATCCCAATGACCCTGGCAACATTCGCGGTTGAGACCATAGCGCCAACGAAACTTAGGGCTTTTGAATCCGCATCATTTTCTATCGTGCAGGATTACCACAAACCACTCAACTTACCAAAAGTCTACCTGGTGGCTGCCGTAAAGGCGGGTATCGATCCACGATTGCTCACCAAAGCGATTGCCTCGGCCCCGGTACAGGCGCTCGCTCGCGAGGACGCGAACATCGTGCGCATATCCAAGGTGACACAAACCCCGAGTCTGATTATCTGCGGGAAATACATGATCAATCCGTCACAGGTTGACGGAAATTACAGCATGTTCATCAAGCTGGCTAATGGACTGCTTTCACGCTGCATACGGAACGGAGAGTAGACCGTGTTATTCAAGAAAAAAACCGACAAAATCAACTCCGACCGTCCCAGCGTGCTAAACAAGCAGATCCGTCGGCCGGTAGACGCCGGGCGGCTGGCTAAACGTCATCGCATTTCGGAAATTCTGCCGTTCCTCTCTTTTGATCCTGAACGCCGCTTGATCTTTTCATCGGATCGCGCAGACAACGCATCTATCGGTGCCGTCCATATTGCCAGAGCTCCACTCTCGTGGGCCAACGACGCACTGTTACGTGAGATGCGGTCAGCCATATCTACAAACTTACCAAGAGGCAGTTTTTTGCAAATCCTGCGCTTTGACGTCCCGGATATCAAGACTACCGTCGACAAATACCGACGGTGCAGAAGCGACGCCATCGTGGGAATGGATGACCAAGTTTTTGCGGACTTGGCCATTGAAATGTCCAGCAAGACGGCGGATTTTTTTTCCACCTTTGATGAAGTGGCTCCATTTATTGGTAACGATCTCCGTGCTACGGACTCCTGGCTGGTTTTTGCTGTGTCTATCCGATCACCAGAAGCACCCATGGAGGAAACCATTGAGGAGGCAGACAGGCTGATTAACAACACCCTCAATGCCATGCCCAGTCTGGGATTTCAGCGTGCAGGACCAGAAGTGTTTCTCGGGTTATGGCGGCGCTTTCTGCATTATTTTTCCCCCTGGGATTTCAGCATCAACGAGAATGAACTGCTCCGCGAGCAGATCCCCGGTCCCGGAGATGCGCTCATTGATCGCGACGGGGCCGTAGAATCCGTCATCGGCCGTGACGAGCCAGATACCTTTATCACCCCACTCAGCCTCAAGGAATATCCGGAATCTCTGGACCTGACGGTCATGGATTGTCTACTGGGAGACGCCAGCGGGGTCAAGTCCGGATGTGCAGACCCGGTACTCTGGTCATGGACCGCCCGTGTCCCGGATCAAAATGACAAACGCAACTGGGTTAAAAGAAAATCCGCATCGATCAATTATCAGGCTTTTGGCCCAGCCGTACGATTTATCCCTTCCCTCGCCTATCGCAAGCAGGGCATGGATAATCTCGTGCATCAGATCGAAAAAGAAGGCGATACGATTCTCGAGGTATCCCTGACCGCTTTGGTCTTCTCCCGCAGCAAGGAGAATGCCAGCCGATCCGTGCCCGTTTTTCAAAGCCATTGTCAGTCCTGGAACTTTGACATGCGCGTGGACGACCTGATCCCCATGCCCGTCATCCTCAATGCCCTACCCCTTTTCCCAACAGAAGAGAGCACGTCCTTCCTCTACCGCTTCAAGACCCTGTCATCCACACAAGCCTGTTCGGTCCTCCCGATATTCGGTGACTGGCGTGGCCCCGGTGAAATGGGGGAATTAACCAAACCCGGCGCAGGCACCCTCTTGCTGACCCGGCGAGGAAATCCCGCCCCATTCGATATTTTTTCCTCCCTGGGCAATTACAACTTCTTTATAGCTGGTAGCGCCGGTTCCGGTAAGAGCGTCCTGGCTCAAGGGTTAGTAGCCGATCAACTGTCATTGGGGGCCCAAGTATGGGTCATCGAAATCGGACGATCCTCAGAAAAGCTGTGCAAAGTGCTGGGTGGCACGCATTTGTCATTCGACGAGCACACTAGGATTTCCATGAATCCGTTTTCCCTGGTGCAGGATTTCGACGACGAACTGGATGAGTTGACGGGAATTCATGCCACCATGATTTCCCCGACTGACCCCCTGTCTGCAGAGGACAAGACCTATATCAAAGAAGCGATACGCTCCGTTTATTCCGAAAAAGCCACCCGTGCGTCTCCAACGGACGTTTCGCACTTCCTGTTCGCGCAACCAGAACCGCGCCCGCAAATGTTGGCCCGCATGATGCACGATTTCACCGAGAACGGGGCCTACGGCGACATATTCAAAGGCCAGGCTAATGTAAACCTGAACAATCGGTTCACCGTTCTGGAATTGGAGGATCTACAAAACCGAAAGGGACTTCAGGCCGTCATCTTGCTGCAGCTCATGTTCGCCATCCAACGCGAAATGTATCGCAAGGGGGAACGTGGACGCCGCCGTATCCTGTTCGTCGATGAGGCGTCCGAGTTGCTGCAGATGGATTCCACTTCCAGTTTTCTGCAAGGCGCCTACCGCCGCGCCCGCAAACATAAAGGCTCCATCGGGGTCGGTATTCAGAACATTTCAGACCTTTTTCTGTCTGCCTCTACCGAGATTATTGCTTCCCAAAGCGAACACAGGATCATGTTATTTCAGGAACCGGAATCCATCAACCGTGCAGCGAAAAGCGATAAGCTGACACTCAATGAATATGGTATATCGCTGCTACACAGCCTGCGGAAAATGAAAGGCATGTCGGAGATGGTTATCGCCAGCGGTGGAGGAACGGGAGTTTTCCGGTTTGTGGTGGACCCGTATCGTCTGGCGCTTTTCTCCACCAGTGGCAAAGCGCGCGACCAGGTTCTCAGCGACATGGAACGTGGGAAGAGCGCAGATGCCGCTATCCGGCGGTATTTGGATGAGGACAAACCAGGATGGGAGCGCGCGTACCGGACCTAAACATCCCCTTCCGCCCCGCCCATATTGGCTATCAATAAGATTCCGGGCTCGAACCATGCCGTCACACCGTCACTTGCTTCACTTCTTCATGGCCGCCGCGCTGGCCCCCGCGGCCGCAGGCCTAGTCTCGCCAACAGCGAACGCGCAAGATTATTCTGGGCATGGCTGGTTCTGGTATCAATCCCCTCCTCCACCTCCAAAGCTCAAGCCTCAGCCCCTTCCGCGTCCGGTAGCGCCCACCGCACCTGTGGTTTCGCACAAGCCAAGCAGCCCGCCCCCGCTTTCGGTTCAGTGGATTAAACAGAATCGGCGGAAGTACATGGAGAAAGCGATCAACAACCCGACTGCAGCGAACGTGGACACTTTCATGTACATCAACAAGGCCATGTTCGATCGTGCACAGAACTTCGCCAACATGTTCGCATACCAGGCCAAGTTCAAAACCGCGCTTAACCCATCTTTTTCTGAGCCTACCACACAAGCAGGGATTGACGCGTTTTACAGTCGGCTCTATGCCAGTCAACAGCTTTCATTCCAATGGCTGGAACACAGAACCGGCATATTCTTTTTTTTCACCTCAGAGTGCCCCTATTGCAACCTGCAATATCAACAACTGCAATACTTCCTGGACGACTTCCCGGCGTACAAAAAGCATGTTTACTATGTTTCAATGGATGGGAAACCTCTTCCGGGCATGACAGGCGTAAAAATTTATAAAAACACAGGGCAAGCCAAATTTTTTAAACTTGTCGAAACCCCAGCACTGGTTCTAGCTGCTCCGCCAAAAACTTTTATTGTCATATCCCAGGGCGAAGCAATTACCGCAGTAATAAAAAAACAATTACTGTTGGCTGCCTCGCATTACAATTTGCTGCCACAAAACGTTGAGAACGCCATTAATCCGTATGCACGCGGCCAACTTGGCACCAGTCAGATGAATGCCGCAGCAAATGCAAAAATGACTACCCCGAAGGAAATTAGAGGTTACTTGCATAACGGCATCATGAACCGTTTGAATAATTGGCATAAAGGGAGTTAAAAATGTTACATAAAAGCAAAAAGCTTCGCACAACAATGGCCATCGCAATGGGAATCCTTGTGGGTGTCACATCGGTCGAAAGCATAAGTGCCCAAGCTTCGATCAGCGCCTTGCTTGGCGGCATGCTGGTGGGTGCAGGAGCGCCTGCAGGGTACGCCAATCAAATGGGTACCACTTATTCAGGCGGCTATGCGAATGTCAGTATCCCCAATCAACAGTACAATGTCATTTCATTTGCACCACCAAACCTATCTATGGGTTGCGGTGGCATTAACCTGTTCATGGGGTCGTTCAGCTTTATCAGTGGCAAACAACTTGTGGCGATGCTGACGCAGATTGGCCAGGGTCTGGCTTCCTACGCCTTTTATGAAGCGATCCATACCATGTGCCCGAGTTGCACAGCCATCCTCTCAGCCCTGCAAAGCGCTGCGGAATCCATGAACAACGCTTTGCGCAATACCTGTCAAGCTGGCCATGGGTTTTCCATCGCTAATTTCAGCCAAAACATGTCGCAAGCAGCCTCGTCTTTTGGGACCGCACTAGGATCAATCTCTGGCCAAGCTTCTGATTTTGGAGCCAGTATAACTCAGAACCAGCTCAACCCGGGGGCCTGGTTTTCTTCAGCAAAAAAAGATATCCAGGGGGTAGGGACCAGTTACGTCAACTCGTGGAACACAGCATACAACGGAGTGCAGGGTGCGCAACAAGCCACACCGACACCAAAATCTGTAACCACAAGCATGGCCACATTGATCCCGCATGTCGGAAACCTTACCTGGCGCATCATGCTGAATACAGGACCTCAAGAGCTTTTATCTAATATAGGTCCAGCAGACTCAACAATGATGGAAATGGTCATAAGCTTAGTCGGAACAACCATTATTTCGCCTTCAGGCACATCCGCCCTTGGTACTTACAGTGCGGCAAGTGGAGGATCAGGCTCAGGAGGGTATTCAGGAGCGGGCAGCGCTCACGGTACGCCAAAGCCCCGTAATCTTACTTTCGAGCAGATTATTAACGGGACGCCTGATGCACCTGTATACCAATGCGAAGCAGCGCCAGGCTACCCACAATATGGCGTTAACCAGCTCTCTTCCGTTAATGATAAGTTTTCATGTATGGGCGTTATGCAAACCACATCTTTAAGCGCTATTGGTTGGTACGGTATCCACAATTACGTACAATCCATGCTCTTTGGGGCCTCTAGCATTGCCAATTACACAGGGCCCAACATGGGCGAGCCAGGGATAGTCCAGCAAATCTTGAATGGTCAACCGCTAACCGCGGATGAACTGGCATTTGATGCAAATTCGGGAATAAACGTGGGCAGCATACTACAAACCTTGGTTGATTCCACGGGTGGGAATACAAGCATGGATCAGGGCATGGCCCAAAGGATCGCTAATGAGGCGATACCATACATCGAAGCCAATTATGAAGATAGTCTCGCATACGCTTTCAACGGGGTAGTGTCGCTCGTTCGCTCCAACGGAACGACGCGAACGCCTGTGGAAAAAAATACTGGCCCTGTTATGAGTGAATTCAGCCGCGTTATTAGAGCCAACAAGGCAATCATCGCAAAGGAGACCGCAGAAAATAACGCGCTCATTCTAAGCGTTACGAAGTTCGCTAACAAAAACAGGGATGTCATGTGATGGTTTTAGGAGAACATTGCTAATGTGGGTGCCAACAATCTACATCCTCGGTAGTGGAGTCATCTTTCAGAACGCTCTGGAAGGGTTGCAAATGGTGTTCGACCCAACATCAGGCTCAACCCCATGGTCCAGTGGTGGTGGCAGCGTCGGGGTGCTGATCCAGCTCGCAATAATTGTTGGAATTCTGGCACTGGCAGGCAAAAATCTGATGTCGCAACGCGCAGAATGGCACCATATCATCATTGCCGTGGCACTTTATATGGCCCTTTTCGTACCCACAACCTCTGTGCTTGTCCAAAATCTATACAATGGCGATACGCGACCCGTTGATGGAATACCTATAGGTATTGCGTACCCTGCGGGGCTCATTAGCCAAATATCCTTCCAGATGATGAATGTTGTCGACCAGGTAGACAGCAATCCTACAGGAGCCGCCCCACCCATTGACCTGGAACAAGGTGGATTTGCACAACCTCTCATGACATTTTATGCTTTGAGATACCTTCCGCAGTCATTCGACGCTGCCAACCCGGATCTGGCCTATACCATTGCCGATTTTGCAAAAAACTGTAACGCCAACAGCCCTACTTTCGGTGTCGGTAGCGACATAGACAATAGTGCAGACGTTGTGAGCTCAATCACAAGTCATTACAATGCCACTGGATACACCGTTGAATATACAACATCGTATCCGTGGGGAGGAAACGGCTATGGTGTAAATTGCTCTACGGCCGCACGCGATATTACAACTGCTTGGACCGCTTTTGCCGGCAGTAACACGAGCGTTATGGTCACCGGGGGCTCGATGCCACTGGTCGACATGAATAAATTGGTAGCCCAAGTTGTCGCCACCCCAGGCGGAACCAATACCGCACAAGGTAGCGGGCAAGCCCTCTCCACGGCTGAAGGCGCGCTGGATGACGGAATGCCGCAATGCAACACATCCGCCACTGGTGCAGCATCAACCTGCGTTGCTTCAAATCAAGGCCTGGCTTTCTTGGAAGATGAAATATCAGGTTGTGTCGCTACTGCAGGCGTCGCGTTCGCATCCGATTCAACGGCTACGGAAATGCACGCATCAGCTCCCAGTTTTTGTTCTGTAATGAGTACTGGCATGGCAAATCAGGAGAATAATAACGCGAGCACCGCGTCGGCCTTCGAGGCCAACGTCATCCCTATGATGACGATTCTCCAATTCCTGTTTTTCGCCCTCGCCCCGCTGGTCGCCGTCGTCATCGCTTTCATGGGTGCCCAAGGTGCAGGGCTCTACATAAAGTACGTCATGTTCGGGGTCTGGACACAATCCTGGCTGCCAGTCGTGGCCATCATTAATGATTATGCCCAATTTATCTCGCAAGGGGCATTCACTAACATGATCTCAACTGCGGGCGGGGCAGATAACCCAGCCACACTCACTCACCTCGCTACCATGCCCCAGGTCTTCTCCACCGCGCAACTCGCCCTAAGCAACGCAAACATGATGGTCTCCTTGACGCCCATGATCACTCTCGCGGTGCTCACCGGCTCCTTCATGGCCATGACGCAACTAGGAAAAGCGATGGGCAGCGAATCTACCATGGCTTCCGCAGACAAGTTGACTACGCCACAGATGGGGGCAACTACGTTCAATGCTGGAGCGACCGGATATGGCGGAGTCTCCAATGAGCAAGGTACCTGGTCAGCAATGAACTCAACAGAGGCAAACGCACCTTCTGTAAGCATAAGCCACGGCTATCAGACTGCAGCAGCGAACAAATATGCCCAATCCCAGACAAGCTCGCAACAAGCATCGGCCGCCATAAGTGCCACCAGCCAAACGATGGCAGACCTGTCCGATCAATACAAAAACAATCAATCGCTAGACAATACCTTGGGTGCGAAACTCTCCACGTCATACGACAATTCGTCGCAAGTCATAACGAAGGCTATGACCAAAGCGGGCCTTTCGACAGATGCACAACAGCAAATCAAGCATACAGCTGCCGCCGATGCTTCTCTTGGCATGTCGGCGGAAGGTATCGCTGGGAAACTCACCAACCAATATGCCAGTAACGCTACCGGCGCCCAAAAGGCAGCCTTGGAACACGCCTTCGATACTGTTGCTAATGAAAGCATAGGTATGAAGCATGATGTTACGAGTCTTTCAGATTTAACCGCAAAAAATGGTGTCAGCAGTGCGCAGGCTGCCGATCTAAAGAAAAGCCTCGCCGATACCAGGCTGCATGCCGCACAAGCGGCAGAGCAAGCACAACAGGGAGATGCTTATTCACGCGATGCACAGGCGACGTCTGGAGTTAAAGCAGATCAAAGTATTGATGGAAAAAAATTAACACAAGCGGAAGCGTCAACTCCCGGCGGTCCAGCAATGGCCACAAAAAAACAGTTGGAAGCCATGAATTCCGCCAGCCCAGAAGAAAAAGCTATTTTTGACCAAAAACTCGGCATGGCCAGAAAAATGAATCTCAGTGAACAGCAGGCAGTCAATACCGCGCTCCTGTACACCGCGAACTCCAGCAATGGGGGCGCCGCTATCGGTGCAATAGCTAACACTATGGGCTTCCAAACTGGAGGAGCAGCCGAAACTCAAGACACCGGCGCGCAGCAAGCCATCCAACAGGGAAGATTAAAAACCAACCCAAACAACCCTCTATCCACAGCCGTCGAAAATGCGACCGGACCTGTAAGCGTACCAGCATCAACTGGAACTTTGGGCAGCCACGGGTTAACACCAAATCAAGGAAACCAGGCTGCAAGCACCGCTCAAGGTAACGCCTACGACCCCACTGCAGTCGCTGCTCGGAATCAGACAAACGATGGTCAAATGGCAACCTGGGATAAGCAAACTCTCGCAGGAGAGAGTGTGGCAACCAAAACAGCCTTTAACGCTGAAGCCGCCGCCGCAGCTACACTCAAGCCGGGCAGTGCAGCTCCATCCTTGGCAGCGACAGCCATTGGTGCAGCCTCTGGTGTCGCAGAAGTTGCTATAGCTGGGGCTGCAGCTACTGCTGCAGCAGCCACGTTGGCAGGTGGCGGAGGTGCGGCGGGGGCAGCGGCCGCCTTGACCTCAATAACAACCCTTCTCCCCGGATTGGCTGCTGGGGGGGCTGGCGTTGGTACTGCAACTCTTGCGGGCGCAGGTGTCGCTGCCGGTGCTGCAGCTTCGGCGCCATTGGATGCTGGTGTGGTGGTTGGCGCGGCAGTGGTGGGAGGCGGTCTACTCACCGCAGCCTTGATTGGGAATTCGTTTGTCGGTACAAATATGAGTCAATCTGCGCTACGTGCCAACACGCAACAAGGCCTTTCTCCGACTGGGACAACTATCCAAGACGGGGGATCCCCGACTGGCGCCACAGACTAGGTATCCTTGCCTTTTCTTCGATTGTGCTATGATCTAAAAATAGTAATCGGGGGGAACGCAAATGCTTCAAAATACCGCCATGGCTCAGTCAGTGGCTAATCTTGCCATCGCACAAGTCGATCATCCGGCCAAGCTGTCTGCTCAATCAGTATGGCATGCCCTTATAACAGCAGGGGTGTACTTTATCGATTCGCCAATTTTAGTTTGGGCAGGAATCGCCGTGCTCGCAGTTGTTCTCATCGTGCCGACTTTTCGCAAAGGGTACATCATTGAAGTGCCAGAGGGCCACCTGCGCGTGCCGGTTTTCGATCGAGAAGAACACGAGCGGAAGCAGCGCGAACAGTTGGACGGGGGTGTTTTTGGTGATATCTGTAACCCAACTTCGATGAGCGCATTAGCGCTTTTTCCAGATGATGACTAACACTCTCAATGGGTCGCACTCCGTATCTAGCTAATAACGCGACCATAATGCATGCTGATCTCGTTATGGTTTCTGAGTGCCCATAGCTCCCGGCATGGCCGCACAGGAAGCCAATAACGCCGGTGCTGCGTCGGCGTTTGAGGCCAACGTCATCCCCATGATGACCATCCTGCAATTCCTGTTTTTCGCCCTCGCCCCGCTGGTCGCGGTGGTGATAGCGTTCATGGGTGCCCAGGGTGCCGGGATCTACATGAAATACGTGATGTTCGGAATATGGACGCAGTCCTGGTTGCCAGTCGTGGCCATCATTAACGATTACGCCCAGTATATCTCCCAAAATTCCTTCACAAACATGATCTCGGCGACAACCCCGGGGTCTACAAATCCAGCGGTACTCACTCATTTTGTGCTCATGCCCCAGGTCTTTTCCGCCGCGCAGCTTGCCTTGAGCAACGCTAACATGATGGTCTCCATGACCCCCATCCTCACCCTGGCAATCCTCACCGGCTCCTTCATGGCCATGACGCAGATGGGCAAGATGATGGGCAGCGAATCCACGATGGCCGCATCGGGAAAAGTCGCTACGCCTACTATGGGGGCAACTACGTTTAATTCCGCGGTGACGGGACACGCGGCTATGTCTGACGGTACCGGCACAATATCTCAGGACAATGCCATGATGCAGCACGTGGGTTCGATGTCCACGGGCACAGCGTTATCGCAGGGACACTCTGCGGCAATGCAGTCCAGCTTGGCAAACACCAGCTCAGCCGTTTCAGCAAGCGAGCGGGGTGTGCAGGCACTGGCGTCACAAGACTTTCAGAATGGTGATTTTCAGCAACTCCAAAATACCGACGGCTGGAAGGATGCCACTCAATTCCAACAGCAAAGAAGCCAATTGATTTCGAATCTAACCAAAGCAGGCGTTTCGCATGCCGCCAGTGAAGCGGACAAAATTATTGGTACTGCGGCTGGAGGGGGGAGCCTTGGCCCAATTAAAGCATCCCTTCAGGCGCAAATGGAGAAGTCAAACACGAATCAATCCCAAGTATCTCAGGAAGCATCTGCCGCTATCAATCTGGGAGTTACGGCATCAAAAACAATGGATAACTTTAATGGCCTATCTGGAAGTTGGGGCAGCAAGAGCGCGCAAATGCACGCTTTTAAAGAAGCTATGGGACAGTCACAAAAGCATCAAGATGCCGCGAAAGAGGATGCTGCTAAAGCCGCGTCATACCAATCACAAGAATCAGCCATACAGTCCGCTGGGTTTGGAACAAACTGGACTCCGGCCGCAATTCAGAAGATGGCAAGCGAGATGCACAAAAACCAAGACCTTGTCGGTGCAAACATTCAATCGCGGATGGCCGGGCTGTCGGGCGCTTCCGGTGACGAAGCAAAAACTGCATTCAACCGGTCAATGGCAATGCTGGAAAAGGGCGGTATGGCGGCCTCCAACCCTGAAACAGCTATCACTGCTGCGATTATGGCTGGAAATGCAGGCATTAGTCCTTTGGCAAAAGCGGATATTGCCAGTGCCGTGTCAAGTTCATTGGGGTTGGGGACAGATACATCTGCCGCTGCGGCACCTGGGCAAATCGCTACTGCTACGGCCGCTGTAAACGCAGGATCTACTGCTTTGACGAACGCCGTTTCACGAATCACAGGATCTCCAAATGCAGCCGATGCAGCTCCAGTCCTTCCCTATGGCGGCCCAGCCTCCAGCGCCGGAGCGGCGAATGCGGCAGCTCAGCAAGCAGAAAGTCAAGCAAACCCGAATGTGGCACCACAAGTACATCCAGAATTGCCGGTAGCCCCAGGACCTGTGGCAGGTACACCACCGCCACCAGGCAATCCTGGGCTCCCAGGCTTAGGCGCCGGACAGGTTATCGCGGGCATTGCAGGATACGGCTTGTGGGAAGGTAGTCAGTACTTCAAAAACATACCCAAGCCCACGGGCGTGCCGGGCGATTCCACACCGCCGGCACCTGAGGCAACAACTCCATACAAACCGGCGAGCGGGTTCAATCAATACGGCGGACAATCTACTGAATCATTGGTTGACAACGCCGTCAATGAAAGAGTAGCAGCTGGCGAGTCACCTCTTATTCGGGCGGCCGTCAATGCGTTACCAAAAACACCAGCCAGAACCATTGAAGATATTCTAGATTTTGAGAAGGACACAGGCCTGCCTGAGGCCTGATTTATGCTGCACCAAGGTATCTAAAATGGCTCAGGAAGGAACTACAGGGGTAGTACGGGGAATCAGCTCAAATAGACAGCCGTTGACGATACCCTCCCAGGACTTTCTGATGTCGGCAGTGCTGTAGCTTCCGAAGGTGAAGGTGGTTTCGCGGCAGCTGACAGGTTATCATTCGTGGAATAGGCATTGATGACTGGGCAAGCAGCTTGGTCGTCGATAGACAGCACCGCAAGTGGGAGATCACCAATTGGGATCGGCTCAGATGGTAAACCGATTAACGCAGATGATTGAGCCCGCTTGTGCGCCCACAGGTTTCGTAAATTCTTTTGACGCTACAGATTGTGTGATAAAGTTCTTCTATATGTTTTCAGGAGATCTATTATGGTTTGGTCAAATATCCTCTATGTCGTCATTGGTGTTTGTGTGTTGCTTCCCACAGCGCTTGTAGTGTTAGGAACAATAGTCGGGCATCGGGACGAGAAAATATCCTATTTGCGCGCCTTCCGCAATGTGACGCTTGGATGCTTTGATGCGCCCACGACTTACTCAAGGCAAACATCACGCTCCAGCGTCAATGCCCGTAAAAGACCATATGCGCAGCGGCCTGTATTGGAAAGCCACGATGATGTCGATGCTGCCCCGCTCACAAACATTAATCCGGCCAATGGTTTCCCGATGATGGGTGATTCAATGTTTGACGTCTGCGGTAACACCTTTGGATTTGACGACCAAAGCCACGTCTTTCACGACGATACCAACTTGTTGCACGACGACCACAGCTTTCACGACGATAGCCACTCGTTTCTCGACGACTAACGAAATAGCGCGCCGCGGCAACTCCGGCGGCGCCTCTATGTTTGAGGCCAACGTCATCCCCATGATGACCTTCCTCCAATTCCTGTTCTTCGCCCTCGCCCCGATGGTCGCGGTGGTGATCGCGTTCATGGGTGCCCAAGGCGCCGGGATCTACATGAAATACGTGATGTTCGGAATATGGACGCAGTCCTGGTTGCCAGTCGTGGCCATCATTAACGATTATGCCCAATTAATATTGGTTATGGTTCCAAGAATGATTTCAATAGTGCCAGTGAAAACGTATCAGAAGTGCGCCAACACGCCCCGTGCCAGTCTGATATGGCAAGTTTTAGTGATAAGCCGGTGTAGAGCACAGTGACCCACAAGATAGCCATCCAAGCCAGAATTGTGACTCCGGTATGTACAACAATCACTGGCGAGTTCAGGTAGGGATAAACCGTAAGGAAGCCGACAAGCACTGGTATTATAAAACGTGCTACGAATATCAATACAGCGAACGCCGCATATTTTAGACTTGACTTTTTATTTAATCGAATGATCCACCACCACGGCAGAGGGATGGCGGCTAATGAACGAATCTCAGTAACTTCCTGATAGTGCCGTGAGAGTAATATTGTTACCATATTTCTGGCGCGAGACTCCCAAAACCATGGGCGCCCTCCGCGTACTACACAGTACCCCCACAGGAATATCAGAGCCACCAATAGAAACCCTGTTGTGCCAAACAACCAAACAATGAGTGGTGGTGGCACAATCCATGAAAAAATAATACGCAAAACGATAATCGAACTAATCATGGCAAAAGAGAAAACATAACTCCGATAGAGCCATATTGCCGCCAGAACGGTAGGCTTTGTCCATCCGGATTGCCGAAAAATGTTGCGACAGACCCAGCCAGCAAGGGTGTTGGCGCGTTGCTTAGAAGATGGTTGTGTCGGCTCAGGTGCTATGTATGGGCTCAAGGATTCCTGCAAATTTGGTGTAGACATTTTCCAGAATCCGAAAAAGGCCCAATATAAAATAGCCAAAGCCGCTATGTCTACAGTTACAGGTGGCCACATATGTTTTCTCCTGGTAAATCTGCCGGGTTATATTAATGTAACCCAGGAGGAAACCAACTCCGGTGCGATGTGCACCATCGGCAGCATCCGATAGACGTGTCGCCCGGAGGTGAAAGAGGCTGTGTGGCTCTATACACCGAAATGGGCGAAGGCGCCGGCGGTAAGCGCGATGGACCGGGCAGATGTCCGGCATGCAGGCGGTCGGCCTCTGCTGCGTCTAAGATTATCGCCGCGTAGGCGATTGAGATGTAGCGCAATGCGGTACGGTTGCCACATCAGACCAGGAAAATGAGCGACCTTCCCTGTCTCCCACAGTCTGCAACTACCGTGAAACACAGGATTACTCCCCTACATGTCAAACGAACGCCTCTCTCGCACAGACATCATTACCATTTCCACATCGCTGGGCCTGGGCTTCCTGTCCCCTGCCCTTTCGCTATTCTTCCTGACATTGTGGCCGCGGGCCGCTGATACTATCAGACGGTGGATACAGATCGCGCTCGTTGAAAAATCACTCTATCTGATGATCTTTCTGGTGGGGATCATCCCGGTCACTATGTTCGTTTTTACCCGTCCGGCTCCACCCGACGACCTTCTCAAACACCTCATTTCCGGCGTCTACCATTTTCAGTACAGAACCATGTTCTGGGGGTCTCCGCGTCTTATGGCGGGTGACCTCTATATCGGGTTCGACCACGTGGCCGCACTGGCCTATCAGTACCTTCCTCACCACCTCGCCTACTTGCCTTTTCAGCTCACATTACTCATTGGCCTTGCCGCCGTTCTTCCCTTGGCGATTCTGCGGCAATTTGCCAACCAGCCAAGATCCGTCGCCTTCGTGCTAACGACTATACTGGCAGCGGTTACCTGGATGATTCCGGCCTTCACTGAAAGAGTGGCATCAGCCAGACCGGAAGATTTTTTTGCTCTGTGGGATCTGTCTGTTTTCCTTGTGCGCAGTAAACGCGAAGCCGTGATATGGGCCGCCGCCGGGCTGTTATTGCTCCCTACTTACTGGATTGCCTTTGCATACTTGCCCGCAGCGCTTCTACTACCCGTCTCCAGGCGCCTCCGAATCTCCGTGTTGGCTGTATTGTCCTCCACATGCCTACTTTTTTGGGAGATCTACTCAAATGGCCAATGGTTGCCGTGGCTCTGGTCACTGCACACGGACATAGATATGCGTGTCGCTGGGGTTGCTGAAAACCAGCCCGCCGGACTCCTGCTTTTCAAAATCGCACCCATGATGCTCTTCATTATGGTCATCCTTATCGTGTATCAATCCAATTTTACCAAGTCACGTGAGCGCCTTCATTGGCGCAACCTGTTAAACACCATTATTCCAGAAAATTCTGAATCAGTATCAACCTCCATCGCGCTGCCAACCCTGCTTTTTGCATGGTTCTTGCTTCCAGACATGATTCGTTACGTGGACAGCTTGGGGCCCATCGCAGCTGTCATAATCGCGAGAATGTTGAACGCAATACCCCCTCAAACCCTCAAACAACTTCGTCCGGCTGCCAACGCAACGGCCCTTGCACTGCTTTTTTTGTTGACCAATAACACCTTCCATCCAAACCCAATGAGCAATCTGCATATTCCTGGATACCGGCCAGGGCAAAAAGTCCTGACTTTCTTTTCAGCCGCTACCTATGACGCGCTCTATGAAAACCCCGGTATCCGGGTGGCCCCAGCCATGGAACTCGGTATGACGCGCCGCGCTGTTCAGCGAGCCGGGCTGCAACTGGAAGAAGGAACCGTGAACTGTCAGGAACTTGCCAAATGGCACGTGGCTTGGCTGGCTTCACCGAAAATGACATGGGCAGCCAATAACGCTCCAAACTGTTTGTCGCTGGTTCGATTGGACAAGTCCGGTATGAGTTTGTGGGCGGTACGCCATGCCGACTGAATTCCTTCCTTCAGGTACACGATCCCACAACCTTTTTGGGGAGATTGCAGATGGCAAAAACAGTACCAGAACTCACCATAACAACTGCGAACGGCCTGCCTGGGCAGCGGCCATACGTCAATCTCGGCTTGGTAATGGGTACGTCGGTTCGATCTCGCTCGCAGATGGGGAATTTCTTCTCAAAGCTCAAATCGATTGGCGGCGGTAAAATCGGCGGATACGAGAACCTGGTCCGTGCAGCCCGCGACGACGCGCTGGCAGACATCAAGGAACGCGCAGCCAGCCTGCAGGCTACGGCCATCATCGCCTTCCGGTTCGATACCTCAAGCATGGCTTCTGGCGCATCGGACGTCGAAGACTATTTTGAGGTTACCGCCTACGGTACCGCCATTCGGGCGCTTTCTGCTTTAGAGATCCAAGATGGCCAATTCTGAAAATAAGACAACCGAACCAATTTCCATTTCTGACCAGGAATTCAAGGTTATTCGGGACGGCCTTGGCTCCCTGATCGAACTATATGGACGCGGCCGCATACCACCTTATCCTCATGAGCATCTGGCCTGGCGCCGTGCACGCCTTGCGATGGACACCATCGATTCAATCACCCACCGAGCACACCCAACAAAGTCCTCACCAAAAATCTAAAACTCACCGTCCAGTACACTATTCCACCACATCCACATTACCCTGTATCCACACACGGGGTAGTTATGCCCATTCTCCAACCCATTCTATTGATCCCCGCACACAACGAGGCCAGCACCCTGCCGACGGTTCTGGCACGGTGGTGTGCTCACGCACCAAATACCCCCCTGTGTTTGGTACTGGATCAATGCATCGACGACAGCGCCAAACAGACAGATGCCTTCTTTGAGCAGCACCAGGGTTTGCCATTACAGGTGATCTGCACGGTCCCGCACCACAACGGCAAAACCGGCGCGATCCTCCAAGGAGCCTGGGCACTGCTACAACGCGGTTACCCACATGACACCCCGATCGTTTTGTGGGATGCGGACGGCGAATATGACCTGGCCGCCCTGCCGGAAATCCTCTCTACTTTATCTGCCTTGACGTCCACCCAATATCTGCTCTCGGGTATTCGTACCGGATCTCGGTTAAAGCGGTCCATTCTGGCGAATTCACTGGTACGCCAGGTCCTTCGATATCGCTTTTCCGAAACCCCGGACGATATCCTCACTGGCGTCCACGCCATGCCCCTTATTGCCCTGCTATTAGGCCTGCAAGGGGCCTCCAGATTCACAATGGAAACGGCACTGGTCCGTCATGCTTTACGCAACGAGATTCAGCAAGTAACGGTCCCGGTGCCCTATCACCCACGCCTTGAAGGTAAAAAAATCTCCGCCTGGGACTTGCCCGGTATTCTATGGGTAGCCGCCCGTTGACCGTTTTGGAGACATCCCCATGCGACGTTGCCATAAGGCCTCATCCCATCGTAAGATGAACCCCTCACCGCTTGCTCTCGCATCGATAGCAAAAACGTCCTCTGGCAAAGGACTCTCTTCAACAAGGACAAGGCTATGAGCACACGTTTACGTGCTTCAAGCCTTCCGGATATTCTTGATTGTCCATCTCGATGGGCTGCAAAACAGATCGAAGGTCGTCAATTCGCTTTTTCATCAAGAGCGGCTCTTGGTAACGCGATCCACACCGCCACCGCCGCTTTCGATACCCAGTTTTCTATTGAAGGTTCACCGTTTGAGCCATCCATGGAAAATGCTCTCAGCGTTTTTCATCAGCAATTCGCCAACATTCGCCAGGACTGGAAAAACGATAGCAACAACATTGATTTTCCATTTTCCGTCGCATCAAAAACTGGCGATGTGCTGGTAAAACGTTATTGCCTGGAAATTGGTTGCAAGATCAAGTATCGGTATGTTGAGATTACGCTAAAAAACCTCGATATTGATGTGAACGGCGTTCTCATTACGCTCACAGGTGCCACCGATCGTATTCAAGAATGTAAGGAAGGTCTCGGCGTTGTTGATCTCAAGTCCGGGGTCAACCGCGTCACCAACGAGGGCATTGTCAAAGTCGGCGCTGACAAGCCACAACTAGGCGTTTACGAACTCCTGGCCGCGGCATCTGTTGGCGAACCTATGACCGCCCCCGCCCTTATCGCTGGACTCGATACCAACCACAGCACGGTTGGACTTTCCGAGCCGGTTCATGGTGCCCGCGAATTACTGGTGGGCACCCCTGACCAGCCGGGATTACTTCATGCTGCGGCACTGTATATCAAGTCAGGCATTTTTCCACCCAACCCCAAAAGTCAGTTGTGTTCGGAGCAGTACTGCCCGAAATATCATGACTGCAACGCCCACGGATAGGAGATCCTTATGGCCACGAACGTAGCAGAACTGCAAATGCAGAACGACGAACTGAAGCAGAAAAAAATGTCCTTCCTGGCGGCCCTCGATCGCAACAAGCACACTTTCCTGGAAAACATGCCCAAGGGCCTGAAAAACCCGGAACGGTTGCTGTCGGTCGCCCGTGCCGCCGTAATCACCAATCCCAAGGTGTTACGAACTGACCCATTAACCCTGATCCTGGCTATCAACCAGGCCTGTCAATTGGGGTTGGAGATTAACAGCCCAGTACAGCAGTGCTACGTTGTCCCGCGCTGGAATAAAACACAAAAGATCAGCGAAGCACAGTTGATGATCGGTTACCGTGGTTATATCACCCTCGCTCGCCGGTCTGAGCGCGTCATCGATATCGAGGCGCGCCTAGTCAACGAAAACGATAAATTTTCATTGACCTACTCGGAGAGCGGCACGTTACTGCAACACACCCCATCCCTGGACAAGCCTGGCAAGATGAAAGGCGCTTACGCTATCGCCGTACTCCCCGGAGTAGATGGTCATCGTTATTCACATGTCGAATACATGCGTTTAGACGAAATCATGGCCATCAAAAAAGGGGCCAATGAAAACAGCCCATGGTACACCAATGAAGGCGAAATGGCGCGTAAAAGCCCTATTCGACGACTGGCAAAATATCTGGATTTATCTCCAGATTTCGACGCCGCCGCGTCCATGGATGACGTCGTTATTCGTCCAGCGGATGGTGCCGACATAGATGCCGCCTTGCGCGGACAAGTGTATATCTGTGCAGCTGGTGACGAAGAAGATGAGCAAACTTCCGCCGGCGATTCTGCAACTTCCTCTCAGCAGTCCACCGCATCACCCGCGCAATCTCGCACAGAAGAAATTCGGTCTTCGACCGGCGATCCTCATCACTCTGGGAATTCTCAGGCAGGGCAATCCGCCGCACCAGCGGCTACTTCCAGTGGTTCCGGTCAAACAATAAGCACCACGAGACCAACGGCGGGCTCTTCAGCGCCAGACACGACAGCAAATCCAGCATCGTCGGCTCAAACCGCAACTGTTGTGGATGACGACGATCCATTCGCGTTCGAGTAAGTAACCCGACTTTATGCGCCGACAGTATCCTGTTCGGCGCGTCTTTGAAAAAGGAGGTATCCATTATGTGGCTGCAAAAGTGCATACTCACCAATTACCTGACACATCACCACCTCAACCTGACTTTTGGTACGGTTTCGTTGATCTCCGGTTTGAACGGCGCCGGCAAGACCAGTGTACTCGAAGCGATACGCATGGTGCTCACCGGTGCCGATGCGCGAGTTGATCATAAGAAGGATTACCCGTTACTCCTCACCGACGGCGCCAAAAAAGGTGTAATTCGGCTGACATGGGAAGACCAGGACGGCTCGCACGACAGCCAGATCGACCTCCCCAGTGGGAAACGTTCCGGCACAGGAGCGGACGCTACTTTTCTGGAATATGCGCTGGGCACTAAAAACATCGCAGACCTCAAAGAAAAGGATATGAAGGCCCTGGTTTATCGGCTTTCTCATGTGCAGATCACCACGCAACGGGTCACTGAGTTGCTGGCGGAATCAGAGGTTGGTCCAGCATTGACCAAACTCCTTCTCCCCTCCATCCGTGCCGGTGGATTTGCGGCCGGAGAAAAGGAGGCAAAAGAAATGCTGCGCGTCCGCAAAGGGGTCTGGGAAGAAATCACTGGCGAAGATTACGGTAAAGTCAAAGCCGAGGATTGGCGTCCAGATCGTTCCAGTCCCGTACCTGTAGCCCCGACCGCGGCTGTTATTTCCGCGGCTGAAAACGCCATGACCAGCGCACGCACCGCCCTGGAAAAGGCTATCGAAAACATGGGCAAAGCCAAAGGCCATTCTTTACCATCCGCAGCCAGACTTGCTGAACTCTCCGATAAGGCGGCCACCCTACCGACCCTGCAAGGCGTTCTGTCGACGCTGGAGGCCGGTATCACGGTCCTTGAAACCGATGTATCTCTCCTGCAGCAAGACATCGCTGCAGTACAAAATGGCCATCACGTGACTTGCCCGCATTGTCAGGCGGCACTGGTGTACGAGGATGGCGAGTTATTGCCAAATGCTCTGGCGGCCGATCATCTGGTGGACGTTTCCGACCGGCAGCAACGACTCGACACTGCTACCGCGAAACTGGTGGCGTTACGTAACGAGTCACGTGACACCGTAAAATCGATAGCCATCGCGGAACAGGCGGTATCGATACTCAGCCAAACCACTACCGCTTCTGGAGACATGGTCGATTTGACCGTGCTCCAGGAGAACGTGGCAAGACGACGTACCGACGTGGTGGTGACGGAGCAAGCGCTTGCAGATTTGCAGAAGCAACTCCAGACCGCCAATCAGTCTTCTTCCCAGGAGGAGCGCGCCAAGAAGATCCTTGGGCAGATCCAGCAACTGGAACATGCCGTCACGGTCCTCGCTCCAGATGGCATTCCCGCCCGCTTCCTGTCCGCGGCGTTGGAACCGTTCAACACGCGGCTTTCAAACGCGTCAACGGCAGCCCATTGGCCACTGATTCAGCTTACCCCGGAAATGCGGGTTACCTGGAGAGGACGGCCCTATGCGCTGTGCTCTGAATCTGAAAAGTGGCGCGTAAATGCGGTACTGGCTGTGGTGTTGGCAGAGATGAGCGAGATTGGTTTTGTTTTACTGGATCGCTTTGACGTGCTCGAACCCAAGGGCCGCTCGAATGCGCTGCGCTGGCTGACTCAGTGTTCCCAGCAGGTCATCTTGGCCGGGACCGCAAAAGAGAAACCCAAATTACCAAATTCCGTACAGGTAATCTGGCTGGATAACCCCGTCGCCAATTCCGTGGCGGCTTAACTTAAAATAGGAGTCGTAATAACATGGCTGGAGTGAACAAAGTAATCATCCTGGGACATCTTGGTCAGGATCCGGAAATGCGGTACTTACCTAACGGTGACGCCATAGCAAACTTTAGCATGGCCACTTCTGAAACATTCAAGGACAAGGATGGAAACAAGCAGGAGCGCACCGAATGGCACCGGATAGTGCTTTTTCGGCGCATCGCGGAAGTCGCCGGCGAATATCTGCGCAAAGGCACCATGGCGTATATCGAAGGTCGCCTGCAGACGCGCAAATGGACTGATAAGGAAGGGGTGGAGAAATACTCCACCGAGATTGTCGGCGACAAACTGCAACTCGTTGGCGGCAAACGCGGTGAAGAAGCTGGTGGCCAGGAACACGCATCCCGTCCTGCCGCGCGCCAGAACAACGGCGGGCAGCAAAACACACACCAGAGCAGTTCTTCTCAGTCTCGCGGAGGAAGTGGTCCTACGCAGACGTATAACGATGACGGCTTTGGAGATGACATACCGTTTTTTGATTGTAACCCAATGAATAATGTTGATGTTCCTGCTTATGGCCTGCGCCGTAATCGGGTTCGTTTTTAATTCATAGTAATCGATAACGGCAATCACACGGCCCCCTCTCGGGCTTTGTGGTTGCCGTTTTTTTGTGGGCGGTGGACAGGTCGTATAGCGTTTCTATCGCGCCTTAATATCCTTTACAAGCTGCCAAGCCCATCATAAGATGACCTTCTCCATGCCAGTCTTTTACTGACGAAACGCTCCTTGGCAAGAGCTCTCTTCAACCCAGATACCGCAAAGCGCTCGCTCGCCTTGCGGTTTTTTTGTGCCCCAAAAGGAGTTACAGTTACCATGTTCCAACGCGAAATACAGAATATTCCTGTAAAAAACATCCTGCCGGGAAAAAACCCGCGGGTCTTTTTTGATGCAGCTGAAACAAAAGAGCTGGAAGATTCCGTGAAGCAATTTGGCGTCATCCAGCCTATCGCCGTCCTTGCCGTTGGTGATCACTTCACCATCGCCGCCGGAGAACGTCGTCTCCGTGCCGCAGTGACCGTCGGTCTGGAAACTATCCCGGCCGTCATCCTCGGCATAGACGAAGACTCGGACGCCATTGCCTTGATCGAAAACACGCTCAGGGCCAACATGTCTCCGGCTGAGGAGTCTATCGCAGCCACTCAACTCGTCAAAAAGCACAAATCACGTGACGAGGCGCTTCGCATACTCGGCTGGTCAGCCTCACATCTCGTCCGCCGTCTGGCCCTCCAGATGTGTCACGTCGATGTTCTGCAAGCACTGACCGAGCGCAAGATCCTTCTGGGCCATGCCGAGTTGCTGGCGGCTGCACCCAAGGATAAGCAGGCACAGGTGCTTCCCAAAATACTGGAGCGCAACATGACTGTTGCCGACCTTAAAAAGGCCATGGCAACCTACATCCAGGACCTTGGTTCTGCGCCATTTCCCAAGGATCAGTGCGTCCGTTGTCCACATAATACCGGCAATCACGCGCAGCTGTTCTCGGAGCTGATGGAGCATGGCCGCTGCACCAACCCGCCGTGCTTCGAAAACAAAGTTTCCGAGTTTATCGAAGCCGTGCGTGCGGAACAGGCCGATACGTACCCGCGTGTCGAGATTATCCAGATTGGCGAGGAAAACTATTCGTCCCTCTCTGCCGAACAGGTAGGCCAGAATCAGTTCGATTCCGGTTGCAAGACCTGCAGTAATTTCGGGTGTGCTATTCATACGGCACCCGGGCACCAGGGAGAAGTAGAAGCGCCCGTCTGTTTTGACAGTGTCTGCAAAGTTGCCAAAATCGCTCTTTTCAAGACGCCACCCAGGACAGAAAAAGTTACCAAACCACGCGCAACACCAGATACTACCACTTCTGGTACCCCTGCAGATGCAGATCCACCGGCGGACACCAACACCCATGAAAGCCACAAACCAGCGTTCTCTTCACTGCGGACGCCCGTCTCGGACTATCGCCGGAAGGTGTGGAACAAGTGCCTATTGAAGTTCTTTCAGGATAGCACCCCTGAGATAGCCACTCGGGCGTTGGTCTCCATGCTGATGGTGCACCACAACCCGGACCGAGATCATCTGGGCAAAGTTTCCGCCAAGATCCTGGGCTCTGCGCCTGGCAGTATTGCAGCAGCTCTTGCCGCCACCCGCGAGGCACCAACGGCCACCCTGATTCTGGGTGCGCTCGCTTCGTGTATCCAGGGGGCATCTCCAACAGACGTGGAAGCGATGCTGCTGTTCAACAGTGTCGATATCTCCAAGTACTGGAAAATCGATTCTGCCTTCCTCGCCGTTCTGACCAAGTCAGAAATAGAAGCGGTGCTGGATGATGTTGGATATACCGCAATCAAGCGCGATGAGGATCTGAAAAAAATCCTCTCCGGAAAAAAAGCGGAAATTATTGCCACCGTTCTGGCCGATACCGCTTTCCTGTGGAGCAACGTACCAGCCGTCATGCAGTACCAAAAGGCTTAGCGCCTAAACCCCCTACCCCGCCGCTCGCTACTTTTATTGAGCGGCTCATTAACCAAAGGAATTGTTATGTTAAAAGAGATTGCTGAATCCCTTCAGGATGGTCAATGTGTCAGCCTGGCCATCACCAAAACATCCACTGGTATCAGTATCCTGTTGATCCCCGTTGGCAAACAGATTGGGGATAAATGTACGCCCCCCCTCCTTTTAACCGGAGACCCAGACGAGATCGAGGAGGCGTTGGCAGACCAGGTGCTTCGTCACCGTACTGCCGAGCACGCAATGATCTCGACGATCGATGCTTCCGAAAAGGCTATGGAAGCGGCCAAACAGGAAGCAGCCCAAAAGGCTACAGTCAAAAAGTCCGGCAAACCGGATAAAAAATCGTTGCCCGCCCCGTCTTCCGATGACGATGACACCGACCCTGGCTGCCATTCCGATAATGACGGTGGTTGTACTACACCGCCATGCGCAGCAAGCGATGACATGTCCGATATTTTCGCCTAAATTAGGATTGATGATCATGGAAATTCAAAAACTCACTCGCATCTTCGAGTATGGTGGTATGGCGCTTATCGACCCGGATCCCGCTATGTCGGCCCTGGAAGTCGTGGGCGTATATGCCGCTGCCTACCCGGAACTGGTCAACGCGGATATCGGCACTCCCGAGCCCCGCGGCGCTCAGTTGATCTACAAGATCACCCGCGCCGCTGGACGCAAAGGGGCGCAGGTGATCCCCTCTTCCCGGTTTCCTGAGCGGACATGGCGTCTGCGCCAGGCCCTGATCCGCTTCGCCAAAGAAGCCACACCCTTTACCAATGCCGTTGTGCCGACAAAGCAGGAAGAACCTGCACCTATCGCGGCAATCCCCATGATGTAGTGACGCCCACCGATTCCAACGCCAACTCCGCAAGGACTTGGCGTTTTTTATTCATCAAGGAGGTCCTTATGGAATTGGGACAGATCCCCATTCTTCCTACAAATGTGCCACTACGTATCCATAGTCAGGAGGAACAGTTTGATTTGTCGGCGTTCCTGCAGGAGTTTTCCATCGACGTGAATGATTATCCGTTTTTGTTGGGTCATATCACCCTCAGCGGTACTGGTCCTATCACGATGGCCGAACATCTGGATTCTCTTGTCGACCAGTATGATCGTGAACCTTTGGAGTTAAAAAACAAAGGAGGTTTCATTATGGATTCAGCCGTGGGCGCTGCGTTTAGCGAAGTGCTCACCGTAGATTTTCGGGAGTTGATCAAGCGACTTCCTGAAGCACAGATCATCACCACCGTTCTCAACGCGGTTTCACCACACATCGATGCTATTTCTCCATCATTCTGCAGGGATAACATCGAAATGTACCTGGAAGGCTTTGAAAATTTTGAAAATGAAGATGGTGAGTCAGATGCACCGCTGGATTACAAACAGGTCATACTGGAAGCGCCACTATGGTGTTTTTCAGGCAATCTGGCGAAATTACCGAGCTGGTTTCCTGAGTGTTTCCCGCCTCACCTGAACCCTAAAAAATTACTTGCTGAGCGCAAACATCTCCATTCTAAGTCTGGTTCGGCGTGTTTTAAAGGCCAAACCTTTTCGGCGGTTGTCACCCCATTTGATAGTTCGCTGATCAATGAGATCGCTATTGACGATACGGTCAACAGTATAGTTGAAAGTAGCGGCTTTTACCCGATGCTCATCTGCGCGGTTACCGATGACAATAGGGCATTCATTGCCGCCTACGTCAAAAATTTTCTCAATCTTATGGCGCTTTTTAATTATTGCGTCACCACCATTTTGGAGGCATTGGATGATCACCGTTACACCGAACCTCAGCAGTGACAAAACCTACCACCTGAAACATGCCGTTCTCTTGTACCAGGACGACACGCCACACCAGCACATGGTGGCTATTGCCCATCGCGTCCGGGAGGACGGTGTCTATATGCCCGGGAAGGTGGTCACCAGGACGTTTACGGAAGAGATTTTCAATCATCTGTCCCATTCTTCCTTGCAGTTCATGCCGGAACGTGTGCTGGCTTTTTCAGCAAATCCCAGATCCATGATCTGGTGGTTGCCGTCGCATGAACGCACGGTCTGGGTCATGCTCAATAAGGACCTGGCTTCAGCTTCACAGGAACAAGCGACGACTGTTCGGGTAAAACACCCACCGCTGATATTTATGCGACGGGCAAATAATAAGTTTTCCGTGTTCGCCATGAAGGAAAACGTCAGGCCAACACCAACCACCATGCTGTACCGCCCACCGTACTTCAACATGTCTAATACTGGTGAACTTTGTGTCGGGTCAACTCCATTTCCGGATGTAATTTCGCCCGATACTGCCACAGCCTTTGAGGACGCGTTTTTCGGATCCATTTTCACGCACCCCAATACTCAGACCACCACCTACCCCGGCGGCGATTATGCCTTATGGAACTGGCTGGCGAAGCACCCCGGTTCGGCAATCCCTGCAAAACGATTCATCGAAGTAAATCCATTCAGTTCTCTTTTTCACTAGGAGTCCCTTTATGCTACCTATTCCTGTTGTGGGTGTACCGCTGATTGGCGCACTCGAACCTCTGGAGTTTACCGCTGGCACCCTTATGGGTGTCCGCTACCTGTTGGCCAACAATGGCCTTTGGCGGGAAATCCGTACCCCATGGCTGCATGCAACGGTTCACGATCTCCCTTCTCCGCCAAAGAAGCCGCTGCCTTTCGGTGCATTGCCGCCAATTTTTTCCTTGCAGCTGCCCAGGGAAGCCATCCAGACAGCCATCGCGTCGTTCGTCCGCCTGGCGCGTCAGGATTCAGCCTGTGAATCCCGCCAGGATTTTCGCCTGTCGTCGCCAGACACTCTGGAACCAGGGCGATTTGAGGGCAGCAGTTCGCAGGCCACCGTGACGCATGCTTACGACGACTGGAAAAGAGGAGAGTGGTTATTGGATATCCACTCCCACGGGCATGACCGTGCTTTTTTTTCTTCAACGGACAACCAAGACGACAACCATGATATTAAATTGGCCGTGGTCGTTGGTCTCGTTCAGCAAGTCGCGCCAGAGATTGTTGCACGCCTCTGTCTCGGCCAAGGACGGTACCTAGATGTTGATGCGTCTCGTTGGTGGACATCATGAACCAGCACGTTTTTCAACTGGCCCGCACAGATCGGCGGGTTTCCATGGTTGTGATCGGTGCTGGAGGCACGGGCTCCCATGTGCTAAATGGCCTGGCCAGACTGCATCTCGCACTGCGCGCCTTTGGTCACCCGGGGTTGCAGGTCACCGCAATAGATCCTGACACCGTGTCCGAATCGAATGTTGTGCGCCAGCTCTTTATGCCACACGAGATAGGGGCCAGCAAGGCCACGGTTTTAATCCATCGGCTCAACCTGCTATATGGGTTGGACTGGAACGCTCACCAAGGCCTCGCAAGCGATCTGGGCTTCTCGCGCGGTGTAAAGTTTATTCTCGGCTGCGTTGATAATGCCGCCGCGCGTAAACAGATCAACAGACTGTATGTGCGTCACGTGACAGACTACTGGCTCGACTTTGGCAATCGGTCCGCCGACGGCCAAGCAGTGCTCGGATATCGCCCCGCAGGCAAAAACTGGCTCCCCTGCATTGCCGATCTCTATCCGGAAATCTTGGTCAAATCCAAAGATGACGATGACACCCCCTCGTGCTCGCTGGCCGAAAGCCTGAGCCGACAAGACCTGTTCATTAACCCAACGTTGGCAAATGCCGGACTGAACATACTCTGGCAGCTGTTGCGTTATGGTCACGTGACCTATCACGGCACTTTTGTGAACCTGCAAACGGGGCGTCAGTCCCCACTCCCTGTGGACCGCGCCGCCTGGCTGCGCATCAATCCTGAGTTGCATATCCCCTACACCCGGCGCAAAGCCGCGTGAAGGCACCTGTTTCGCTTGCACCTCCTTCGGGGGGTGTTTTTTTTGGGTCTTCCGCAAGTGTCACGTTACTACCTCGACGACACAATTCTGCCGCGCACCGAAAGAAAAGCCCAGTCTTTTCTACCTCTCGTCACGTGACAGCCTCACACATCAATCTGGTTTCCCGGTTAGACATACATTAGTTCCAGGGCAAAAAGTTAGCCCGGCAGGCTCACCATTTGATGCAACAGGAGTACGACAACATGCAATCATTATTCACCCCGCAGGACATGCCAAACGACATAGAAGACCTCCTTGGTCCACGGGTCGGCATGCGGCTGATTGAAGTCACAAGCCGCATCTACAATGGTCAAAACAACGACGTTAATGGGGCAGGCATGCGTATGCTGGCAAACGGCAACGTCTACCCTAACCCTTTCGACGTCCCATACGGCGTCTATCCAGGCGACGAGGATGCCTTGCGCCACGCGGCACGGCTGGACCAGGACCAGTGGGAAAGGCAGCGTGAGGTACTGCTTCGCCCGCTCGAACGCACCCCGGATGGCTACTATGTATGCAGACCAATACTCTCGATGTATGCGGTTCTTTCCAGGTTCTCCGACGATCTCCGAAATCTGAACCAGCGTCGAGAAAACGACGCCAACCGGCAGCGCCAATCTCGCGCACGAAAGAAAAAAGCAGGGGACAAGACTGGCCACGTGACCAAAGCAAGACGCAAAACCGACGGTGGCGATCCTGGCACCACCCCGGCAGGAGGGGAAAACCAGAATCAGAGTGGTAACGTGACCGGTGGTGGCGCACCACAAGCAGGGATGGGAGCGGATGGTCACGCGACAAACCCCTTAAATTGTCACGTGATGCCATCCTCAGCCCGTCACGTGACACCCCTTGGACGCGCCCGTGACTATATCGAAAATCCACCGGTATTCAGTATGTTATCACCAACTGCAGTGAACGTTTGCCTTCCAGGAAGCGCGGTTGTCACGTTACGCCAGCCTGAAGCCGTGGCGTGCGCAACTTCGCGACGTAGTAGTAATAACTACAACAAGGATAATCAGCGTGATTCTTCTTCTGTTTTAACTACAACACCGAGTGGGACCCCACGAGGAACCACGTCCAACAACGAAGAAAAACATTTTCTACAAAACACAGGCTCGCAGGACATCACCGCACCACTCCACACGGCCACTCCCACCACCACTGACGAAAGCGAAATACTCGACATGGACATCCTCTTTGGTTTGGGTGCTACCACTACAGAAGACGATTGTGACCAGATTGCTGAAGGCTCACCCACGAGCAAAGAACCAGACTGGTTTGCAGATCGACCTGAACTGGATGAAACGTTTTGGGACATGATCGGTGCCGAACCGGCAAGTCCGGAGGCAGCGTCGAGCCAGATTACACAACCCGAATCAGCACCTACAAGGGCTTCGCCGGCGTTGGACGAAACCACAACGGCATCCCTGACAACCAACGACAGCCGAGACCCCGCTATCACCATGGAGCCCAGCACCACGGCAGCAGAGACCAGGCTGAACAAGAAAACCCGAAAAGCGGTGTCGGCAGCAGTCGGCGCCCTGCAAGACGCCGTCGAAGATGTGCCCCTGCTCTATTGCGCGCAGCGGGGAAGCGCAACACCTTTCGCCATACTCCCCGCACTGTTCCGCCGACACCAGGAAAACTACTCCGAAATGGACGTGCTGAGCGAGATGCGCGGGCTGGCGAGCTGGAGTGAAGACAACGGCGCAAAACGCAAGAAAAATACCATGATCTTCTTCACCAACTGCCTCAGCAGAAAAAACGAGCGAGGCCAGTACAAACCATATCGCCGGTACGTTACGGATACGGAGGCCAGTGCTGATTTATGCCCGCAGGGTATGGATCCAGATTTGTGGACCAGATATGTACGGGTTCGTCTCTATCTCGCTGGACGGGATATCCTCCCTTTCGATCTGGGCGTAGCACGCATAGCCAGTGCGTTCTTCTCTCAGTACCCTGCGGAAACGGCATCGGAAGCTATACGCCAGACGGTGGCCAAATATGCAGACAAACTGGCATCCGCTCCGGTCGTATCTTCTCCCGTCACGCCAGTAACGGATAACAAAAATTTGGCAGCCAACTCCTCACCTGCAAGCCTGCTTGATACGGCAATAGCCGCCTGCGGCAGGGTGGCGTGGGCCACACAATGGGGAAACTACATGAGACACCGTCACTCCAGCGGAGCATTCACCGAGGCTTTCTATCAGACCGCATTAACCCGTATTCATGACTGGTTAGACAAGGGGTTTGATGTTGGCAAAATCCTGGAGGACAACACCCTCTCCGCGTGGAAATCGCTGATCAATACCAGCGAGCAGAAAAACAATTTTGGACCAGCCGCGGTCCAGGCTGGCTACCAGCCTGCGGACGTCAACCCGGTGGACAATCAGCGCGCCACCGCCAGCATCCAAATTCTGCGCGACACGCTCGCGGCGGAGGGCATCGATGCCGACAGCATTCGCAAGGTCGTCAACGCGCATCTGACCACATGCGATGAATTCCTGAAGGAAAACTATCCAACCGTTTATTATCGGGCGATAGATTCCGGTCAGCTGAAATCGGCCTGCGTTAATCGCTAATATTTGCAAGCGGCAAAAGGAGGCATTCATTATGAGACTGATAAGCAACACCCTACAGGTTCAGCACCATTCCCCCATGATGACACGACAACAAATCGGTCAATGTGCCGATCATGGCGGCTACCGGTCCACCGATATTATGGTGGCCGGGCACTGGGTGCCAGGCGGATGCCCAGCCTGCCATCGAGAAGAATTCGCCAGACAGTCACTGGCGGAAAGCCAGGCGATCGAAAGCCGGCGCAAAGCGGCGGCCCTACGAAAGATAGGGATACCAGAACGCTATTTGCAGGTAGGCTTGCAGGATACTGGGCTTGCCGCTAAAGGGATGGACCGCGCCAGCATCCTCAACTGGCTAAACCGCCGATCCACCTACGACCACCTGGTGTTGGTGGGGGAGCCGAACTCCGGCAAGACCCTGACCTTGTCGGCGATCGCCAAATTATGCCTTGAACTGGACGACGGCCCAGGGCGCATGCAAGCTCCGCCGATTTTTATCAACTTCGGACAATTGCGGCAAACCTGGTCTTACAAATTATCTGGCGAGTTATTCCCGACGTATACCGGAGCACGCCTGCTCTGCATTGATGATTTTTCAGAGCGTGCCGACCTTGCGTCCGATTACAGTGCGGAATTTATCAAGGCGGTGACCAAAGTGCGGCACGACCACAATTTGCCAACGATGGTCAGCTGTCGTGGGCTCAGCACCGCTAAACAATATCAAAGTCATTTGGCACACGGGAGCTGCGAAAATGTTACGCTCTAAAGAACATAAACTTGGCAAAATACAGCAAGATGTCCCGCCTTTTGAAGACGCATTGAGGATTGTATTAGCCATGCGCCAAACACGGACAAAAACCAAAGAACGCCGATTCAATTGGTACATAAGAGCCTTTGTGAAAACCAGCATTACATCCATGGAAGATATCAAGCAGGATGCTGCGCTGGTTTACCATCAGTGTGTGCAGAAATACGACCCAACCCATGCATCCAGTGCGTTGTTCGTCACCTACTTCGCCAGCAAACTCGATAGTTATTTGCAGGGCATGTATCACAATGAATCGGATGGTGCCCCAATCAGAGACTTCAGCGAGGTTGAGGTTGCGGAATCCATCCAGGCACAGTCTCGGCTCCATCAGGGGCATGATATTGACAAAGATTCCGATACGGTTGAAAACGCATTCAGGATTGCACTGGCCAGATCTGCTATTGCGGCGGAACCGCTTAGCGCGTCCAATCTGCCAGTTCACCAGCAATTACTGCACTCCGCCGCAGCCTCGGAAACAGGATCTCAAGCAATAATCACTATCTCAGACATGGCTACCACCAATCGCCTGACGCAAAAACGCATCACACAGATAGAATCACAATGCGAAGACCACCTTACCGGCGAGCACCTGGACCCGATAAGCAGCCAGTGCTATGCAGAAGATTGTATGAACCTCAGTCAGCCTCACGACGCCGGCAGCAGCCTGCGTGTCAGTCTGAATCAACTGGAATTTCTGGACCCTTATGTGGAACTTGATCACCCTTCAGTACAGCACATGGCAATTCTTATTCGTCAACTAGGCCAAATAACGCCGGTCACCGTGACCCCTGATCTTAAAATCGTTGACGGAGCGATTCGCGTCATGGCCATGCGCCAGTTGGGGCTATCCACTGTTCGCGTGGTGACACCGCCCGCGTCGGCATTACGCCATTCCACTGCAGCGAATCTTCAGGCGTTAAGGCAGGCTGCATGTAGTATGGAGGCTCGTGCTTCCGCACCGCATATCCTGTCAGGGGACCTGGTTCATCGACCATGGTCGCATCCTCAACTACGGCGGCTCCAGAAGGAGGGACGCATGAATGCTGATGTAGCCGTTTCGCTGTCTTTCCTGTCGGGTGACCAGCAATCTGTGCTGGTTAAATTGGCCAGTTACGGAGGGTTCCCTGCATTTTTCATCCCATACCTTTCCGCAGCGGAAGCACGAAAGCTGCTACGGAAATCACAAACAAGACGGGCGGATGAACCGGATATTTGGAGTGGTTCGTTTGCAAAATCTGCACAGACCCTGTTTGCAAAACTGGCTGCAACCCGGCTTGCAACGCCTCAACCAAAACAGGAAGCAGCACGTATAGGTCGTGACGTGAACGCTTTTCCGTTGCTTTTTGGTCCCGTTCCATAAGATGAATCTGGCTGACTACAGCGATAGTGATGGCAAAGCCATTGATGTCAGAGGCCAGGACGCAATCCATGCCATTTCAGAGTATGCGCACACTGTCCAGCTAGACATCCCCAGCGTGCTCCAGGTGCTCTCGGCCGCGATTGAAAACCTCTACCTCGCCCAAGGGGTTTTCGTGAACGCACAAGTGACCGTGGATCGCGGCGAAGTGGTCGTGCGCGTTATGCGCTATCAGTTGGCCCAAGACGGGTTCACGGATTTTGAAATACTAAACGATCCGTTGCGTTTGACGGAAGAATATCTCTCAAATGCCGTGGAATCTTATTTGTCGCGCGATATCACAAACTGGCGCGTGGTAATGGCCAGGGTCACTCAATATTTCGATGAAGGGTTCTACATGCTGTCCAGTGATGCATTGGCACTAGGCTCAGACATTGTGGTGCCAAGCACTCTGCAGGGCCCACAGGGATTAATGGTGGGCGACACTTACCTCGTGTCTTGCCGGGAGTTGCTGCACCACGAATGGCGCGAAAACGTAAACCCGCATCTCCGCGCTGGCGCAAAATACATAGGTACCCGGTCTGACTCAAGATTTCTGTATTTGGCTGCCATGCACGCTCTATCCTTTCTCCAGCCCGCTTTTTTCCGGGCGCATATGTGTCTCGATGTGGGCCTGCTAGTCTTTCCACCAAACGCTGATTTTGGTCCGATCATCGGCGCGCAAGGGTTTTATCTTGAGAGCATTAAAGAGCTTTGCTCCTTACGCCGCATCGGCTGTGCCTACCAACCTCCTGAACGCTATGACGCCAGAGATCGAATTAAATTCTGTTTGCGACAGATCACTGGCGTCAAAGGGGTTGTCTCAAAAAACCCGGTGGTTATCGATGGCTTCCGGTACTGGACTGTGCGCGTCAAAAATATGGACGACTACTTAAAAGCTATTGGACCGGGGGGTGCCAATGCAATTCTGACCATGCAGGTTTCACGCGAAACGATCCAGATACAGGTGGCCTGAATTTCGGACTTCCCCCCTCGACAGATTCCATGGCAATCACGCCCTAAAGGAATCGATTACATGGATGACGTTACTCAAACCACCCCCACCCCAGCCAAAACCTCACCCGGGCCTGCACCGCGCCAAGCACGCCGTGTGGCAACCGAAAACGAAATCGCCGCACTGCTAACACGCGTTCGCGAAGAAGCATCCGGCAACATCAGTGTATACTTCATGATCCGCAACTTGGTCATGGGTGGCAATCAGTCGTTCCGTGAGCTCAAGAATGCCGCCTTGCGTACACAGATTGCCCAGACGGCCTATGTGCGCCGAATCCTCGAAATTTCCGGAGATCTCGACAGGGTGTTCATGCTTCTGGATCGCAACGTTTCGAATTCCGCGAATTTGGAGATGTTGCTGCTGAAGACGGAATACGAAAAGCGCATTATTTCTGTCGCCGACCAGCTGATGGATATCATTGCGGAAATCGCGATCAGCATCGACCTGAATGACCAACGTAAAATCCTGGATAAACAGGTGGCTGGTCGCATCTCTGCCATGAAGAAATCAAGTGAGCCGCTTGAGCAGGTTATTGAAGGCACCAGCAAACACATGCCTGCCGTTTGATGATATGGAACGGCCGAAGTTGTTGACTTCGGCCTCTAAGGCCGCCACATGAAACACTTCTCCATATTTTTCAGAGCGATGTTTATTATCAGTATGGACTTTATGCTGCTTTTCATGGGCGGCCACTTTATTTTTCAGGCGCACACAAAGATTTCCTTTTCAGAGTACGTTTTTACATTTTTTAGTGGCTCCACGTACGTCGTTATTGTATTCATGCTTTTCTTCGTACCGCTGTTACTGTTGAACGCGGTAACAAATTTACGCCTCGATCTTTCCAAAAAAAAAGTCGCGTCCGATCACATTAATAAATTTACTGACCCATTCGGCGTTTCAGAAGAGATGTATGGTAACCCTCTTGACCAGAGAGAATATGCGACGCCATGGGGAAGCCCAGGCGATCTCAGGACTGTAGAAGATGACATTGTTCGCTTGTTTGGGCCAGAGGCGAAAGATGTACTTTCAAAAATGTCCGAGATAGAACGTGACGCACTACGTGCATTGGCTGCCAACAAAGAATATCCAGCAGACCTCTCTGGCGCCCATGGCACCTCTTTATATAACCACACGTTGAATGTCTGGATGTATGCGGCCAGCCGATATGGTCCATCTACGGATTACAGTATCCTGGCGGCATGTCACGACTTGGGCAAATTACTGGCCTACCAATTGCTGAAAACAGGTCAATGGAAACTGGTTAGCACGCGGCACGCGCAACTCAGCGCAAACGTATTCCGACGATTGCCATCCTACGCATCAATAGAGTTGGAAAAACGCCATTTTTATATGGAATGTTTTTCGCTGATGCTGAAGAATTATGGTGTAAAACCGCAAAATGTGAGTGAGGCTGCCATACTGGTCTCCAAAGGGGTGCTCCATTGCGACGCTAGCGTTACTGCCAAAGAAAAAGCTGCAGTTGCTCAGTTGGCCAAGGAAAACGCAGGTGTTCAAATAGAGTCACAAGAGCAGAGCAAAGTACCTTTACAGGAAGAAAAACAGTCGTCACCTGAAACAATAACCACCAAAAATCAGGAGACGACCACTATTATAGAAGTTGTTCCTAGCAAACAGATCAGGCCTATCATTATACCAACAACACCAGAAGAGACATTTTCCGGGCAAGACATCACGACAGAATCTGGCGGCCTTCTTGATATTGATTTGAATTATTCTATTGACAAAGCATTGGAGAGTTTTCTTTATGCGCTCAATATCAACCAGTCGATTAACAAAAACAAACCGCTGGATGGTATATACGATAAAACGCTAGGGTGCGTGCTTATACAAAGTTCTCTCATTGTCAGGAAACTAGCCGAATCGTTAGATATACAACACGTAGAATCGCTCCGCCTGAATACTGACCAGCAAGCATCTATTCATCCTGCAGTCGCTACGCTTACAGACATATTCACCGAGAACGCATGGATTTCGTGCAAGGTGAACAATAAAATATCTGAAAATGGGCTTTTTTTCGTGCGCTCCGGCCGAAATGCCGTTAGACAAGCCCCGTATTATGCGTTCTTTGCGGAACGATTCCCTGAAGATGTAGTAAGTACATGGGTAGAATGGAAAAACGAGATCGCAGTGACGCCAGCAAGATAAATCTCCAAAAAGTAACCCTTGAGATTTCGCCCTCGTTATTAACCAGTTGCCGACAGCTTCCGCATCGCAAATTTTCGTTCGCATAAAAATGGACACAAAAAAGACCCAAAAGCCTAATGGCCTTTGGGTCTTTACTATAAACGAGGCCGTGGACCGGCCTCAAAGATGAAGTAATTTTACTGGCAAGCCTCGCACGTCGGATCGTCAATCAAACAGGCCTTTGGGGCCGGGCTGATGGCGGAAACGGCGTTGAGCGAACCACGTTCTACCGTCGATTTCTCGGCAGATGTGGCACCCAGCGAGCGCAGGTAGTAGGTCGTTTTCAGGCCCATTCGCCACGCCAACCGGTACAGAGCATCCAGTTTCTTGCCAGAAGGCTGCGACAAGTACAAATTCAGGCTTTGCGCCTGATCGATCCACTTTTGACGGTGAGCCGCCATTTGCACCAGCCATTTCGGGTCTATTTCGAACGCGGTGGCATACAAACGCTTCAGGTCAGCCGGTACACGGTCGATCTGTGCCAATGAACCGTCGAAATACTTGAGATCGTTGACCATGACGTCATCCCAGAGGTCAAGCTTGGCAAGGTCAGACTCCATGGCCCGGTTGACTACCGTGAATTCTCCGGACAAGTTAGACTTGACGAAGAGATTCTGGTAGACCGGGTCAATACCCTGGCTGACGCCTACGATGTTGGAGATGGTCGCAGTGGGAGCGATTGCCATGCAATTGCTGTTCCGCATGCCGCCCGCCACCTTTGCCCGGAGTGCCAACCAATGGTCTTCATCCATGGCGCAACCCATGACGATATCCACTGGCATAGCACGCTCTTTTACCAGGCGCGAGACAGTGTCGATGGGCAGCACACCCATGGACCAGTCAGAACCAGGAAAGCTGTGATAGCTTCCGCGTTCCCGCGCCAAATCCGCCGATGTGTCTATGGCGAAGTATGAGATCACTTCCTGCGCGACATCCGCGAAAGTGACAGCAGCCGCACAATCCATGGGTATTTTCAACGCGGACAGCGAATCGGCAAAACCCATGAGACCAAGCCCTACCGCGCGGTGACGCATGTTGGCATTTCGCGCCTTGTTGGAGGCGTAAAAATTCAAGTCGATAACATTGTCCAGCATGCGCATGGCCGTACGCACCGTCTGCTCCAAGGTTGCCGTGTCGATCCTGGCCAATACCTCGTCCGTATCAAGGCACTCAGTAAACAAACCTTTTCCATCGTACCGCACTTGTTCATCACCCTCGGTATAGATTACGGGATTAAGGATGATGTGTTTGAGCAAATTCACCGACCCGAGATTGCAGACAGCGGTTTCATCATTGCTGCTGTTGAGGGTGATTTCCGTACAAAGATTGGAGCTGTGCACCACCCCGACATGGCCCTGCGGACTGCGAATATTGCAGGGATCCTTGAAGGTAATCCACGGGTGCCCGGTCTCAAACAGCGCACCCAACATCTTGCGCCACAACTCTACTGCATTGACCCGTTTGAACAAGGTGATTTTCCCTTCATCTGCGAGGTGTTCATACTCCTCATAGCGATCTTTGAATGCCCTACCGAACAAATCATGCAGGTCTGGCACTTCATTTGGACTGAACAGCGTCCACTCCGCATTCGCTTCCATGCGTTCCATGAACAGGTCTGGAATCCAGTTGGCCGTGTCCATATCGTGCATGCGCCGGCGGTCATCGCCGGTGTTCTTGCGCAGATCGAGGAACTCTTCCATATCGATATGCCAAGTTTCAAGGTAGGCACATACTGCTCCTTTTCTCTTTCCTCCCTGATTCACAGCCACCGCCGTGTCGTTCACCACCTTCAAAAAAGGCACCACGCCTTGCGACTTGCCGTTCGTGCCTTTGATCCATGCGCCCATACCGCGAACCGGGGTCCAATCATTACCGAGCCCGCCGGAAAACTTGGAGAGCATGGCGTTTTCCTTGATGGCGTCGAATATCCCTTCGAGATCGTCCGGCACCGTCGTCAGAAAACAACTGGACAACTGCGGATGCGTGGTTCCCGCATTGAACAGGGTAGGGGTGGAGCAGACAAACCGGAACGTCGAAAGCACATCGTAAAATTCGATGGCCCGAGCTTCCCGGTCGATTTCGTTGATGGCGAGGCCCATGGCGACGCGCATCCACATGATCTGCGGCAATTCCAACCGGCGCTCATTCTCGTGAATGAAATACCGGTCATAAAGAATCTGCAGACCAAGGTATTGCAGGTCATAATCGCGGCTGCAGTCCATGGCTTTCGCCAACTTATGCAGATCGAACGTGCCGAGACGCGGGTCCAACCGACCGATGGCGATGCCGTGCTGAATGTAGCTCATGAAATAGTCTGGATATCGTTCGACGGCTTCAGATTCGCCAACAGCATGATCCAGACAAAACACTTCCTGCCGAATATCTCGCAGGAACAACGCCGCAGCCACATAGGCAAAATCTGAATCCCGCTCGATCAAAGACCGCGCGGAAAACACCAGCGCCTTGTTGACGTCACGTTGCGGCATTTCGTCGTACAACATGGGTATGGCGTGCTTTAGCACCAGTTTGGCATCAGACATTCCGTGCCGGTTTATGGTGCCGCAGCACTCCCGCTCCACGTCTTTAAGGACCTCGTCGAGATTGAGTAGCACTAATTCGCTGTCCGCCGTCAACACATGGATGGGGCGTTCAGTTGCAGACATGGGCGCGCCGACCTGACGGCTTTGTGCGCGCTTCTCACGATAGAGCACATAGTCTCTGGCGATCTTGTGTTCGCCGGAGCGCATGAGAGCCAGTTCCACCTGATCCTGAATATCCTCGATCTGGATGGTGCCGTCATTCGGGCGTGACTCCAACGCGGAGACCACAGCGCCAGTGATGGTTTTAACCTTTTCGCGAACCGCCGCAGAGTGTTCGGTGCCGACCCGCGGGTTGCCGTCGGCGTCCTTGAGGAACGCCATGGCGATAGCCGCCTCGATCTTGGAGGCGTCGAAAGGGGCGAGGTTTCCGTCCCGTTTAATGGTATGCAACATGATATTCTCCTGTAAGGGGGGTTCTGGTTGTTGGTTTCCATAGCAAGGTATGCAGTCAGGAAACAAAAAAAGCCGACTATGCGTCGACCGGGTTTGATGGTGTACAACATGGGATACGTGCGCACATAAAAAAGAACGTTTTTACTCGTCCTTTATGTGGGCTCGATTTGGTGTGAAATTATGGCGTGCATGGTCCTCGCCATATACTAAAGAAGCGATAAGAACTTGAATTGCAGGTAGAAAAAGGCAGGTGATAACCAGCCGTTGGTGGTTCGATTCTAGGTTGCTGGAGGTTAGTGCAACAATGTGCCGATAGCGTGTACCAGTGAAGCGAAGATCGGGCTCGACGAGCCGGCAAGGACGCCAACAACAAGCAAGTAGATATTTACCACCTTGAATTTGCTTTCAATGACCTTATTCATGCTTTCAATGACTTTATTCATGCTGTCAAACTGAACTTCAACCGTCTTGGCCAGTGCATCTATGCGAGCGTTGGTAACAGCAAGGTCCTGCTTGGTGACAAGTTGAGCAATCAGCGCATTCATGTCTTCGGCGGTTGCATCAGCCGCTTCTTTGGCGAGGTCGTCAGGAACCTTGGCTGCCTGTAATGCGCGATATAAAGCTATGGGCGTTCTCATGCTGGACATCATATTATTTAACTCCTTGAGCGACAAGTTATAAAAAACGCCAGGCATGCTGGCGTATTGTGGGTCGGGAAGGATCAGGCAAATGCTACTGATTATTGTTTACTCCCAACTCAGCGCGCCTCCGGTCTGATATTCCGTGACACGAGTCTCAAAAAAATTCTTCTCTTTCTTGAGGTCCATCATTTCACTCATCCATGGGAACGGATTCTGCACACCGGGATATTGCTGTGGCAGATCCAGTTGGGCCAGACGGCGATTGCCTATGTACTGCACGTATTCCTTGAAGACTGTGGCGTTAAGTCCAAGCACTCCACGGGGCATAGTGTCGTCAGCATAGGCTGATTCCAGTTCAACCCCACGGCGAATGAGTGCTATAATCTCCTGCTGAAATTCCGCGGTCCAGAGATGCGGATTCTCTATCTTGATCTGGTTTGCCATGTCGATACCAAAATTGCAGTGCATGGATTCGTCGCGCAGGATGTACTGATACTGCTCTGCCGCACCCATCATCTTGTTCTGTCGACCCATAGCCAAAATCTGACTAAAACCGACATAAAAGAATGTGCCCTCCATGATCGCGGCGAAAACGATTAGTGACCGCAATAACTTCTGGTCGTTTCCAAAGGTACCAGTTTTGAAGGTAGGGTCAGCCAGACAGTCAATAAAAGGCATAAGAAACTCATCTTTTTCACGCACCGAATCAATTTCATGGTACATGTTGAAGATTTCGCCCTCATCGAGACCGATGGACTCGACAATGTACTGATAGGCATGGGTATGGATAGCCTCTTCGAATGCCTGGCGCAACATGTACTGACGGCATTCCGGGGCCGTGATATGACGGTATGTGCCCAGCACGATATTGTTGGCGGCCAGACTGTCGGCGGTTGTGAAAAAACCCAGGTTACGCTTGATGATGCGGCGCTCGTCTTCGGACAACCCTTTAGGGTCCTTCCACAAGGCGATATCCCGCGACATCTGTACTTCCTGTGGCATCCAGTGGTTGGCGCAAGCCGCGAGATATTTGTCCCAGGCCCACTGATATTTAAAGGGCACCAGTTGGTTGACATCGGCGCGGCCGTTAATGATACGCTTGTCTTCTGCGCGTACCCGTTCGATACTTGTACTCATGGGGTAGCCTCCAATAAAAAACCCGTTATTAGCCTGAGGGCAATAACGGGTTTAAGGGTTGATGAGAGCTCTGGCCAAGGAGCGCTTCGCTGATACAGTCAGCCGGCAGTAGAGGTCTAATACTATCATTCATTCTACCCATCCATCAACTCCTCAGTGTCAGACACTCCGTCAACATCAAGCGGGCATATCGGGGCTTGGGAGTCACTCATTTCCAACCCTGCATCCCCCAAGAAAATGCTCGGCTTGTACAGCCGAGACCCAGTAGATCCATCATTAATAATAGCGCTCAAATTGATCACGTTTCTGGCGCGCGTTATACCTACATAAAAAAGGCGACGCTCCTCTTCTACGTCATCGTCCGTCTTGGCATCGCTATGCGGCAAATGCTGTTCATTGCAACCAGGAATCCAGACCTCATCAAACTCAAGCCCTTTGGCACCATGCAACGTCATCATATGGATTGCCGGTTCATCACTGGGATCTTCTTCCTTCGGACTTTTGCTGATCGCCTTGATACGTTCAAGCGGTGACCCCGTGAGGTAGCGACACAATATCTTTTGCACGGTGGCCAAGTCAGACAAGTGATTCGTCTTTTTGGTGTAGCTCATGAAAAAATCGATTAAATTAAAAATCAAATCACCTATCAAAGCGTCTTTGTCTTCAGCTTCCGCGTCTATGCTTTTGATCCCATCATTAAAATCCAACAAACACTCCCGCAAATCTCTAAACACTTCTTTATCATCCGCCTTGAGCGAGTCTACCACATCCTTCCTGTACAAGTGGTCATCCATCAAATGGTTTTCATCTTTTAGTCCATGTAATACACCATCTATAGAGGCCAACGAATCCCCGTGAATCCCTACCGCGCGAAGCGCATGACTAATATTCGATAAGCCCTTACCAGTTACAGCAAACCTTAATCCAGCTATAACGCGACCAACATGCGCAGACTCGACTATGGATTCCTTGGTGTCATACTGAACAAAACGGCATTGGTTGATTCTGCAAAACATCTTTAACGGAAATAACCACGCTTTCGTTCTGGATAACACGGTAATGCTTTTTCCAGTTTCCATGAATCGCGCGACGATGGATTCCGCTTCAGATTCCCTATCGGTAAACCATCTCTGACTAACAACCCCTGGATCTGTTCGGTGTGCCACGATAGCTTTTTCAAGGCGATCATGGTTTTTTTCTATCGCTTTTGATGCATGGGATACAATCCCTTCCGCAGAACGATAGTTGGTGCCCATCCTGTAAAATGAAAAGTCTCGCGCAGGGATGGACTCCCGGAGCATTCTGTATGCCTCAACCCCAAGAGAAGAGCGGAACCGGTAGATACTTTGGTCATCGTCACCAACTACGGTGATAATCGTCCCCTGCTTGATATATTCTAGCGCCCAGCTCACTTGGACCCGATCACTGTCTTGGTATTCGTCAATCAAAAGGTGTGCCACATTGTGTGGTTTTAGCTCGCCGCTTCGGTACATGCGTAAACACCTGGAGATTAAGCTGTTCATGTCCATTTTGTTGTTTTTCTTTAGATATTTTTCATATTCCTCGTAAATGGCGTAGCCATCCACAGCCATCTTTCCAACATCGCTACCAGCATCACTGGTGTCATTCTGATATCGACTGACCCAATACTCCGCTTCGCGATCACTGATTTCCTTGTTTATCTGCGTCCTGTACCTCAGTATGGCGTCTGTTCGCTCCCATTCCCGCAACATTTTTATTTCTGACCCCTTGCGCTGCCCCATTAGTTGCCGATAGGCAATCGCATGGAATGTGCCAATTTTTACCTGGTCAGCGACTTCAGAGCCATATGCGGCAGCCAACCGGTTTTTCATTTCGTTGGACGACGCCTTGGTAAACGTCACAGCCATGATATTGGTAGGCCCAAACTCTGCTACTAATCGGGCTATTTTGGCCACCATCATGCGAGTTTTCCCTGACCCGGGTCCGGCAATCGTGGCACAATGCCTGTTTTCGAGGAAAGGCTTCTCCTGCTCATCGTTTAGACCCCACCAAGCCGCTGTCGCAGGCGCTGCAGGCAGACCAAGATCAGATAGGAGGTGCGTTTTCTTGTACATTGGCAAACTCCCTTGGGAATCTCTCTCGCAGGTTAGGACCCACTACTGGACGGGTTTCATAAGTGATTTTATGGTATTTCTCCACAAATCCAGATCGAATCAAAGGGAGCTTCACCTTGTAAGCCATCCCTTCACAAATATAGATGGCCTCCCCGAGACCAAGACTGGCGAAAACCTCAGGGCGCACCAGGTAATCATAAGCTTGTTTTAGACCCATAGATGTCCCGCTGGTTTCTGTTTTACCGTCAAAAACATCACGGTCTTCAGATTTGAAGTTTTTACCATAGTTCTTACTGCTTGTTACTGACTTGAAAAACCTTAACACCTCGCCACTTATTTCCGCTGCGGTATTCCGGGAATCTTTGCCGCCAAGATTCAAGAAAAGCTGTGATTCCGTGTTTTCCATCACCTGTATTGCAAACTCCTCACCCAACCTGGTGAGGTTGGCTACCGTCTGAAAAAAAGGCATGAGCTCAATGTTCGCACCACGCGCCATTTCAAATAAAGGCGCAACTGCCGTCATGGCGTAACTTCCGAATTCATCAAGATACACTTCGTAAGGAATAATTGGTCTGTACTTTAATGGGTCACGGTAAATGCTGGCAATGCATGATCTGAAATCGCTCAGGAACATGCGAGCAAATGACATGGCGCTTTCGCTCTTTTCAAGTTGCGGTAACATCAGAATGACTATCTGGTTGGAGGCTATGGCTTCCAACAAATCCACTTCAGGAGAGTAAGTGTTCATGATCTTACCCATTCCTGAGCTACCATAAGGCAACAACCGTCCTGCAACACCTCCTATCTGCGTATTCAGAAAAGCCATGTTTATTTCGTAGCTGTCACTGGCCTTGTCGTGCTTTCTGTTTGAATCCACAAACATGTAGTAGTTCAGATATTCTTCACTGTGGCGATCTTTTGTACGCAACTCTCGCATCAACCACTCCATCGCCTTTGGTACCCGCATCAGGATGTACAGATCTGTAGCATTGTATGGCATGCCGAGAAACTTCAACGCAGTAATGGTTGGGAGCAATGCAATTCGCGCCTGCGTGCGAAAATGCTCGCCGCTAGCATTTGTACCAACTTCTACGGTATTTATGAAGCGGTCAGTTACAGCTTCCCCGTCGCCGCGCAACAACGGGTTGTAGCTGTGCGAGATTGCCGGGTCGTCAATGTTTATGACGCGAACATCGTATTCACGCCCGTACACCCGAGCCATAGACCAGATATCGTCCAAAAACTCGTAGTCATCCTTGGCATCAATAACCATGGCCCCGCCGCCACGCATCATCTGTTGACGCAGTCGGTGCTTTAAATACTGGGTTTTACCACCACCGGATTTGCCCATGCCAAACTCATGCCGGACAGCGCCATCATCATGCACGTACAGATTTTGTCCGCCAATCATTTTATTTTTTCCTTGATAAACCCGATGAAACGCCACTTATCCGGCACCTTCTGCATCACACCAGATGGCAACTTCATATGGAAAACGTGTTTTTCCTTCGACGGGAGCCAAGTCTGCACTGTGATTCTCCAAGCGCTGGGCGGCAAACCACAACAAGCGCCTGCTATACCACTCGCTACCAACCAACCAACTCCAGGAAACCACATGTTCCCCGTCATGCTGATCAACAAAATGGTGAACCCACCGATCCGCCATGCCATATCTTGGGCTGGCTTTCTGTAGGCCTTAACTGCTGCAGGCATTTTTACACCCCCCCCTTCTGGAACTGTTTAAGTATGTCAACTGCGGAAGCTTCCCCAATGCATACCTTTGACCTCTTTCCTTGGTGTAGGGGGTCCCATTGCTCTCATTGCTTAACCATTGGCTCGGCTGGCACATGTCGGCAGGTGACTGGGTAGTGGCTACTGTCGTCGCCATTCTCACTATTCATTTTATGCTCATGAGTAAAGATTTCCGCACATTTGTGGTGCTCGGCACGTTTTCCTTTGCCGGAAGCTTGGGCAAACAACTGGGCATCTTGCTTGGACAGGCGGTTATTTATCTCTTCAGAGGTATCAAGATCGCCTTCCATTTTCACTCAGACACCATCTCGACCGTGATCAAGGCCATTCACGAAGAAGCGCAGATGATCGACCACGGCCTTCACCCTGACGACAATCCTCCATGATCTATCTTGAATCGCAACAAACACCGATGAAAACACCAAAAACCACGAAAAAACCGCAGAACGCCTTGAAATAGCGTGGTCTGCAAACATTAACAGACTGTAAACACGACGAAATAACCGTGAATACATATAAATGCACAGGAACGTACATAAACAACTGAAAACACGGATGAATGCATGAAAACTGACAAATCGAGATCGGTAGAACCAGATTCACCAAAACAACCTATTGAAATGGATATTGAGATGGGCCGCATTCTGTATTTTTCCATCACACAGAGAGACGCCGCCATGGTTGCGCTCAGGACGGAACTGACCAACTTGCGTCCAAACAAAAGGCGTAAGGCGCTTTTGCGTGTGCGTACGTTCCTGTGCTCGCGTCGATGCCCAGCTTGTCCGCACACAGCCTTTCAGGCGCTTAATCCGGATAAATCCGTAGAACGTCTGACCGGGCGCACCCCACAGCTACGGTCCCTGGGGTTCTTTCGTAATATTCACGAAATTAGCCAGTTGGCACAAACCATGGAGCGCCACGAACAAATTGCCCGTAAAATAGCCACCCTCGTGAATTTTGTCTGCCGCCGAGCCTTTGAACTTTTCCAGGATATGCAGATTTTTCTGGACGAAACGGGTCTGCAAGCGGCGGACCCAGCATTTTATCCGCCTGATCCTATAGGTCCGGCCTATCTGCTTGGATTCAGCTCTCTAGCGTTCACCGTAGAACGTTGCGACCAACTCCTCCGCGCCCTCCAGGACCATATATATCAATACTCTTCAACCACCATTCATACCCGCTATCACAAAACCAAACCCGGTGTTCTTGGGCTCAAAATCGAGCACCAGGGACGCAATAGCCTCACGCCAGCGGTGCCAAGGTGGGTTATCTACCTCCGTGGCCACGAGCGCCAATGGTTTTCATCTCATGAGGCCGTTTTCCAGAACCGCTCCCAGGACGGCACTGCGCCCAAAAAGATTTCCATCCGCAACACCCCATGGGTCCTAACCCGCACAGGAAATCGTCGACACATCCATTTTTATCAGGCTGCGCAACGTCATCTGCGGTCCATTTTGACCTTTAAAACCCGCATCGCCGCTTTGTCCGACCGTCTCACCAGTGACTCAGCGCTCATCATGAAACGCTACCAAAACCAAGCCTCGCTGGAGCCTATTAGGTATCCAGTATCGCATTTGAAAACTGAGACACCGGAGGACGCTATCCAACTGATTAACCAAGGCAAATAAAACGCTACCAAAACTGGTTTCCGGTGGAGCCTATTAAGTACACAAAGCAACCGCATCCGCCCACGACACTGTACCCATCACAACAGCCTCACTTACAGGAGCACACCATGCACTATGCAGGCAGCAATATCGGATATGGCAACCTCAAACTGAGAACCTCCGCGGGTTCTCATAAGATCGCCTCTGTCGTCGCCAGGCCAAACGATAAATTCCAGCCGGTAGGCCTTTTTGCCAGTAGGCAGACAACCAAGGTCACCTTGGACGGGGCCGTCTTCGAAGTCGGGGAAGACGCTGCATTGATCGACGTAAACCCGCAGGGACACAAGATCGCCATCCCTCGCTGGTCGGAATCCATCCCCTATCGCGTGCTGCGGCAATACACCATCGACCGGTTGGCTGACGAACAAGGAAACGACCGGGATTGGAGCATTGTTATGGGTGTGGCCGTTAACCAGTTTACCGACGAAAAGTACGTGGAGAACCTGGAGAACCAATGGCGGAAAGAACATCTTTCGTCCACCGGTATCCTGGTGAACATACGGAATGTGCATGTAGTGCCGGAACCGGTTGGGGCTTATTGGGCGACCGTCCTGACGAACCCATCCCTCAAATCTGTGGCTGAGAACGGATCGGTTCTGACTATTGACGGTGGGTATTTCACTTTGGATTGGGCCGTGGTAACCAGACTGGCTCTTCAATCTGAAACCTGTGGAGCGGTAAATCGCGCCATGCATCGGGTTTTTACTACCATCCAGCAAGCACTAAACAAAAATCATCAGTCGTTCGACCTGGTTGCGATAGAGACGGCCTGCGTAAATGGAAAGCCACTTTTCACCGGTCACAGCGAAGAAATTGATCTCGTCCCATATCTGAAGGCCGCGCTAGATCAGCACGTCCCAATGGCACTTACCACGTTGATAACGAACTGCGCGGAAGTGATCGACAACGACCCTGCTGTCATTGTTGCCGGGGGGAGCGCACCACTACTGCTGCCATACATTAAGCACAGTCTGCACGGGTTGCGAATTTTTGTGCCCCAAGACCCGCAAATGGCGAATGCTGAAGGCTATTACCTCATGGCGCAAACACTCTGTAGTGAAGAGGAATAAGACGTGCAGTCGGAACAAGTGAGGGTTCAGGTTCATGTCGAAGCGGCGGACGGCCCGGTTATTGCGGCTGTATCCGGAATGAACAAACAAGCCAGGACCCGTCGTTTTGTCACGCTGGCGGAAATTGGGCTGCAGGTCATGGAAGCAGAAAAAACGACGTGCTGGCAGCCGAACTGTGCTCAATTAGGCTTGGTTTCGAACATTGGGTGGCATGATATCTACATGACGATCCTGATCAGGGCGCCACTGATACAAGTGTTAAGTAAACCGTCTTCATTGACAAATTCTGAACGCTTGGTAACTTTGGCGCGCATTGGGCTTTGGCAGGAACAGCAATGGCTCAATCAACTACAGTCGTTGCAGTCGGTTGGGGTGACAGAAAGACAGGTGGAACAGAACGAGGGGAAACAAAAACCGTCAAATAGCGACCCAGCTTCGGACGCTATGCGCCTCATGCTGCAACCAAAAAAAAGGTAAATCATCATATGATTATTAATGCCCGCAAATTTCTCCGAGTTTTGTCTGCAGTTACGAAGTGCCCGGCACACGCCATATACATCGAAGCAGCCAAGGATTGCCTGCGAGTTTCAACACTGGACACGCGTGGAGCGACAGGCGTCAAGGTCCCATGGGTAGAGCCGCCGTTAGGAAGTCATAGCGACGCATGGCAAGTTCCAGTCGAGTCTCTTGTGCGATTGGTGAAAGCATTTGTTCGTCCAGACCGTGACGAAAATTTCGAACTCACTGGTACCAGTGATCGGATACGAATTGAGTACTCTGGCGGCCACGTCAACCTCAAAACCATGAGTCACCGGAGACACACTGATGCAGAGGGAGTCATTGGCGGCAATGTTCCGTCTGTTGTACTACCGCTGCGCTCCATGCGTTTTGTTTTGGGGTCAGCAAATGAATTCACGAATCAAAATAGCGAATGTGAAACGTTCAGCACGACATGTATTGAACTGGTAGTGCGCACTCCGGCTGGTTCTTACCGGCAAGGTGTATCTGCGTCGGTACCGATTCAGGGTGTGTCATTGCGTGCGACGGGGTCGGACGGTAAGCGGCTTGGGTTATTTGAGTGCCCGGTAAATTGGGAGTCGCTGGCTGATATGGTGGCTTTTCGTGCGATTGCCAGGGATGATTTACGCTGGGGTTTGGCGGCTGTTTCGTCGTTCGCTGGCGGTGTTGGAAAGCTGGTACGCGTGCAATTCCTGGATTCTGAGCACGGTTTACACGTTTCCGACCCGGATGGCACATGGTTTGTAAGCGTGCCGTGGTCACCGTTAACATATTTCAATTATCTTTCAGTTGCGGGCAGTATTCCTGAAGCAGTTATGGTTAAATCACTCGGTTCAGAGTTGTCAGCTGGTTCTGAGTTGCTGTCCACGCTTCAGCGTAATGAGGTGATTGTTTTTCAGGACCAGAGGGATCATATCGCTATGTTTACATCGCACAGTGACGCGTCGGTATTGCAATCTGCGATAGAGTCCACCCGTATTGCGCTTGAGAACCACCATGCGCCGAAGCCTGACTGGCTCGCGTTTGGCATTGGCATGTTGCAATCTGGGGATGCACAGAGGCCTGCTTTACCTGATGGTTGGTCTACACAATCGAGTGTACCGGCGCAAGCTTCCCTGGCGATTGCGCCCAAGAAATGGCTGCAATTGCCTGTTGTATCTGCTACCGCGCATTCTGCAACGGCAGTGGCAAGGCCAATGGTCAGGAATCACGGCCTGTATATGGCGCCGGTTACGCAACGCCTCCAGGGGTATTCCTTTGAGCCGGTTGCCGTGTGCCAGGAGGCATTGAAAAAGACTGCGAGGCATTTCCGGGCTGCGGACGCTTTCGTGGATATTTCGATACCATCGGCCAAAGTCGCGGGCATGCGGATGCAGTTACGTCACACTAATGATAATGGTTGCAAGTCGTTGGCGGTTATTGCCGTCAATACATGATTAGGCTTGCAGCCGGCATGGCTTGCGTCAGACGGTACGCGGAAATCAGGAGTAATTTATGGCTCTCACGATGATCAAAAACGCACGCACCCCCCGACATTGGGGGTTGGTAGGTTTCCCGACTGCTGGCAAGAGTACGTTTCTCTCGGCTATGGCACGGCGGGTGCTGGTGGTCGACGCTGATTTTCGGGCCGGAGAGATACCTGACATTGAGCTTATGAGCCTTGGTTCAGATCCTGGCCTACAGCGGGATCCTTTTCTTATAGCCAGGGCAATCAAGGCCAACCTTGTGGACATTTCGAAGCAGCGCGTTGAGTTGGTCGCGGTAGATTCATTGACGACGATCATGGACGCTTTGATCACTGACGCTATGGAATCCAATGCGCGGGGGTTGAACAGGAACAAGTCTGCGGCTTTTGTGGGCAAGTCAAACGCGATTAAGCAGATTCAGGATTCGGTCACGTCGGCTGGTACGGACATAGCGATTATTTGGCATTTGCAGGAGCGAAGGGACGATCAAGCCAACAAGATCGTCAAGCAAAGCATACCGCGGACGGAGCTTGACGCGCTGAAGCGATCGCTGAATGCCATTATTTATCTGCGGGAGCATCAGGGTCAGCGGATTGCAAATATTATTTGGTCTCGGGCGCATGGAGAAGCACTGAAGAAACAGAACATAGTGGATACAGATGGTAATTGGCGTGGGGTGCCAGAGCAGATTGACGTGCTACTGCGCAAGGCGGTAACGGCGGAGCGATCTGAAGCTCAGCGGCCAGTTGAGGCAAAGGAGGCGTAAGCGTGATGGCGTCGACGGTCATGGATTTGGAAGACATCCAGTGGTTCTGGTATTGGTTTAGGTCGGCGGGTAAGTGCCGTGCATGAACAAGGGCCAAAGGAGTCAGGGGCGGGGTTTACTGGCAACTGGATGAGCCCTGGTTCCTGGCTCAGGACATGGATTGAGGCGGCGGCCGATGGCACTGGTGTTTGTCCGCCTGTGCGTCATATCCAGGTAGACGCTCACGGTGGTGGCTGGTTAATGGCAGAGATAGAGCGGCTCAATAAGGTAGAGCGTTGGCTGCCAAAACCGGTTGGCCCGTTGGTATTGGAACCGGTTGCCCAGGAACAGTTGCAATGGGCTATTGCTGCCGAGCATCAATTCCCCGATCGGGCGTGCAAAGCTTTCGGGTTTGCTTTTGCGAAGTTCTGGCAAGGTGGAGGCACTGGGTTACGCATGCACTCCCGGGAGCGACCGTTGAGTATTTTGGCTCAACCGGTGGAAATGCAAGTTTATTATCTTCGGGCTACGCTTCGCGAAGTTCTATGGCATTTGAGGCGGATTGAGTCGAGCGAGCAGCCGCGTCGGTCATCATGGTCCGTGACAGCGGGTTATCTGCTTGCTCAGAGGGATCACTTGCATGTGGTACGAGAGCGATGGCGTAAAAGGAACAGGTTCTGGGCCAATAAAACCTGGATGCCATTCAGATGTTTATCCAGAAAAACGTTAGACAAGGTATGGCTTTTGGAGACGGTAACGGGCATGGAAGCGCCGGTAACCGAATATATTGAACGCCTTTCAAGCTACGTATTAACTCCTGGATCACCGCTACGTTTTCTCGTCCCCCCTGTTCCAGCTATACCAGTTGTTCCGTCCGGTATTTCTCCGGCCGAGTGCATACCGGGCATTGGACAGCGATTATTGTTTCTTCCAATTCCGCTACAGGAGAGCGCTGTGGAGGCGCACTTCGACGAAATGGATCATGAGATCACGGAAAGACTTGAGAACAATGCCATGGCGCGAAATGTGTTGGGGGAATTATCAGAGACTGCAAAATGGATTTTGGAGCACCATAAGGTATGGGAAGCTCTTGGTGTTCGCTTGGATGTGCCATGGCCAGAGGTTGCTGCTGATTTCAAGAAATGGGTATCGGCCATCCACATTCCTGTATGGCAGCGCCATACCTTACGGAAACTGGCTTTGCACCTGGCGACGCACGTTTGGGAGGGGGTTTTTTTGGTGGAACAGACGGGCATCGGGCCGCACAAGGAGGGTTTATCGATGCTTTCGCCTGGTATGCTGGGCAGCGATAGCGCCATCTCCACGGGTCTGGATTTGCAGAATCTTCCTGACGTCATGCGAAAAGAGTTGTCGCCAAACCATGGCTAGCAGCAACCGCGGGAAGGTTACCCAGTCACGGGTACTTGGTTTTCCGGCGGGGTCCTCGTCTGTTGCCAAGGCTTCTGGAGGCGCACCAGACGATCTGGACGATGACATCACCGATACGCACTGGCAATTGGATCGTGCGGCGCCTGCGGGTGCTTTTGACACGCTGGAGTCTGAGATGTTGTGGGACAAGTGTTGTCGGGAGACACCGTTGAATCCGTGGGGTCATTGGGCGCATTTGAAGTGGTTGGAGAAAAGGTAGTCAACGCTGGGCAAGTTCCATTTCCGGTCATTGCATACTGAAGCATTAGGCGTATACGGACCGGGAGTAGAGCATGACGAAAATCACACCAACAGCACCAATTATTCATGCATACCGTTTTGGGGATCACGAGGTACGGACTGTTGTGAAGTCCAACGGAGAAGTTTGGTTTGTGGCTACCGACGTTGCGGAGGTGTTGGGGTATCGTGACGCTAAAAACATGGTTCGCTGGTTAGACGATGATGAAAAGGGTACTCACATTCTGAGTACCCTTTCTTCAGACCCCAAAAAACGCGGTGGAGGCCGCCAGGAACTGTCCATCATCTCCGAGTCAGGCCTGTACCACGCCATCCTGAAATCGCGCAGGCATGAGGCCAAGCCATTCCGCCGCTGGGTTACAGAGGAGGTATTACCGACGATCCGTCGTACAGGGTCCTACCATGCTCCTGACGGAGCTACTGGCCGTATTCCGGCACAGTCGCCGACCATTCCCACTGTTCCGGTCCGCACCAGTCCTGTAGGGATCATGGGTCCGTTGTTCGACGCTCCGAAAAACGAGCTTTTGTTCATGGGGCACAAGGTGAGCGAGATAGCCCGGGAGTTTCGGGCTGCCATGCAGATTGCCAGGGATCTGGTAGGGACCAAGAATCAAAGTCAGGAAGTGGAAGAACAGGTTCGGGTGACGGCGATGAATATCATGTTCAACATGAAGAACGTGGACATGCGCATGTTTACGACGGGTAGACCTTTTCTGCTTGACAGCTATGACAGTGATTTCATGTCGCCAACGAATTTGGGGCAACGCTTTGGGCTGGTCCCGCCGGCGCGGTGTATCAATGAGATATTGGAGGCGCATGGATACCAGACACCCGGGACAGGATCGATTCTGTGGTACCCGACTGACAAGGCCAAGCCCTATGCGGTGTATCGCAGTTTTTCGCGGACGGATGGGTCAGAGTACACGCACCTGTTTTGGCGGCCGAGCATTATCCCTGTTTTGAGCGATTTGATACCGCTCGCGTTGGGTACTGCAAAGTGAGCGGCTGCTGCAGGAGTGACCGATGATGAAGCGGACAACGAAGAAACCAACCGTACAGGCAGGAAAGACTACTGAAATCTCTCCAGAGGGTTGTTCGCCAGAAGTTGGTCCTACTGAGAAAGTGGCTTCGGCTGAGACAGTTGTCCCTGTAATGGTCACTGAGGAGTCGGGTGTGCCGTCTATTTTTAATTTTCACAGCAGCAGTATTCGTACATATGTGGACGAGCATGGCATGGCGTGGTTTGCGGCGGTCGATGTGTGCGGCATTCTCGGGTATGTGAATCACCGCGATATTGTCACCAAACATTGCCGTGAGGGGGGAGTCTCTAAACGATACGCCCCCACCAGCAGTGGTGAACAAGAGATCACTTTCATCAACGAACCCAACCTGTACCGTCTGATTATTCGCTCTCGGAAACCAGAGGCGCAGGTTTTTGAGCAGTGGCTAATGGAGGATGTCCTGCCAACGTTACGTCGTACCGGGCAGTACCAGTGTGCGGCCCCAGCCGAGCCGGTAGCGAAACCATTGCCGTCACCGGCCCAGCGCATACCGCGCACGTTTGCCGAGATCGAGGCGTCCATACTGGCGCGCACAAGGGTATCGTCAGAGGGTGGCGTCATGGGTCCCTATTTTTCGCTGGAGAACGGGCGGGTCAATTTTGACGGTAAGGACATGGGCAAGATTGTACGGCAGCTCAACCAGGCGGTGCGTTTGGCGAAGGTATTGGGGAAGTTGACTGGTGTTGAGGATCCCGAAACGATTTTATCCACGGCCATCAACACTATGTTGAATGTGGAGAAAGTGGACGTGTACCTAATGACACACGGCCGGCCATTTTACGTAAAAGATGTTGCGGACGATTTTATGTCTCCTACGGCGTTAGGTCGGCATTTCGGGTTTTCCATTGCGCCGGCGACGGCGGTGAACAAGTGTCTTGAGGAAATGGGTTATCAGGTTTGCGGGAGTGGGATGGTGTTATTTGTTCCGACACCGAAGGGCCGTGCTTACGCGACGTTCCGGAGTTTTGCGTTGAATGACCGTGAAAGTCGGGTGCATCTGTTTTGGCGGCCGTCGATTATTCCGTTGTTGGAAGTGTTTATTCAGGGTGCGGAGACGACAGGTATTTGCCAGGAGGGTGCTGCCAGTGAATGATCAGCACGAAACGAATGCTTAGATCCAAGGCTGTGCCCTTAAAGAACCGCATCGGCAACCCTATCACATTTTGGCTGACGTTGGAGGGGTTTGTCCCGCAATCTCCGGAAAAACCAAATCCGCACAACCCACGAAAACCAGTGTACCGGGTTAATGGTGCCTATCAAGTTATGCCATGGGAGAAACAACATGCGCACCGCAACAAACGCATCGCAACCAATTTCTTCTGGAGCTACAGGGCACAGAGTGTTATTTACGACGCTGGCCGGATCATCACCTATCTAACCAATCAGGTTGCCCCGAATGAAAACGTATATGAAGAAAGATCACAGCAGCCAGCCCGGCTCTTTGACCTCGCATTCGACGAATTTGGACACCCCATAGCGGGGTCTCTTGCTATATCCATGGCGGGATGGTCCATGGGAAAAATCCTGCAGCACGGTTTGACAAGGTTTTGTGAAGGCAACATACAGGAAAATTTTCGAGAAGAGTTCGACATCTTCATGGAGTCCGTCAACATTCAATGCGACGGCAAACCGATAGCAACACGATCATGGCTGGACGCGCTTGCGGAAAGTGTCATTGATTTTTGTGGCCTCCCCCGCGAGTTCTGTCTTTTAGGGAATCAGACGGGTGTTGAGCATCGTTTGATTGCCTATAGCAAGAAACGGCCAAATCAAAAGGATGATGAAGAAACCGCAGAAACCATTATTTCAAGCAGTGTTCAGCCAATCGATATCAGTGCGCCTGATAAGCAGCCGGAAGCAGTCAAGAAGCCGGAAGATACATTAAAAGATCACAAGGTAGAGGACGAGTTGCTGAACAGTTTTTATCTTGGCGATCTGGATGCTGTTGCTCGGCTCCCAGTGAAAGAGTGGGGAAAGGCATTGCATGAATACATAACGGCGATCAGCGGGAATGGGCCAACGAAAACGGATCTCCGCACTCAACCGGGATTGTGCAAAGCTTTCGAGAACATTCTACACCCGGACGCGTTTCCACCGGGGCGGTGGCCGTCAGAACATCCGTTGGTCTACGGACAACAAGTGGCCGTCAACGCCCTATGGGAAAAGTTATCCTCTGCTCCTGGGATATTTTCCGTGAACGGACCGCCGGGAACAGGGAAAACCACGCTTTTGCGCGATGTGGCGGCCGCCGTGGTCACTGAGCGCGCGAACCATTTGGCGTTATTCAAAGATCCGGGGCAAATATTTATCACCACGGAACACATCCAAATCGGCCAAAAAACCATCACCTACCATGATATCCACCCGGACGTGCGCGGTTTTGGCATTCTGGTAGCCTCCTCAAATAATGGTGCCGTAGCCAACGTCTCGCTGGAGATGCCGGAATTATCAGCCATCTCTGAACCATGGCGGAGCTGCATGGGAGTGGATTATTTCAGCGAACTCGCGTCGGAAATTATCCACAAGCCAGCATGGGGACTCATAGCCGCCCGTCTTGGGAATGCCACCCTCCGAGGTGAGTTCACCAAGTTCTGGTTCGGTGTTGATATTCAGGATCCTGACGACGAAACGGGCAAACGCAAAATCAAAATACTCGGGTTATCCACCTGGCTAGCTGAAATCAGGGCCAGAAAACGTAGCCCGACACTAAGTTGGGAGCAGGCTCGGACCAATTTCATTGCAGCCCGTGAAAAAGAACACGCCATACGCCTCCAGCGCGCGGCGGCGATGCGAGACATTCTAGGGCTGCCCGCCAGATTGGAAAAAAACCATAGCGATCTTCAGTCCGCGTTAAACGAGCATCACTCCCATCAAACCCGGTTCTCACATATACAGGATTCCATTTCATTGCAGAGTGAGGAAGTGCAACCCTTGCAACTTCAGGTCGATGCCTTGCAGATCCGGATTAAGGAGGTCGCTCTGTTCAAACCTGGTTTTCTGGCCAATCTGCGCTCTTTGGGTAGGGCGGAAACTGAGTGGCGGGAAACCCATCGGCCACTACTGGATGAGTTGGTTCCTCTTCAGGAAACTCTTCATAAAAGCGATAAAGCCCGCCTGGGCATGGTACAGGAACAGGGAAAAATTTCCTCAACCATTGCTCGGTTGGACAATCAGATCCTATATCTGACTGAAGAGCAGGGTCGTCTCAACAGACATATGGAGAACTGCATTGACGGTCACCAGAAGCATTGGGGTCCGGACGTCAGTGAAACCGAACGCGAAAACGCCAGTCCCTGGTCTGACCCCGAGTGGCTGGCCGCGCGGACAGAATGTTTTCTAACGGCCCTGGCGCTGCACAAGGCCCTTTTCGAATCATGCCCAAACGAATGGTTAGACAATTTGAGTTTAGCGTCCAGTTGGCTCAAGGGTGAATTATCGGCTGACGATGGCCGCAATGTTGGTTACGACAGTCTGACCATGCTGGTTCCTGTAATTTCCTCCACGTTTGCTTCCGTGGCCACCTTTCTCCGCGGCATTCAGTCCGAGCGGATTGGATGGCTGCTTATTGACGAGGCCGGGCAGGCGACGCCACAAGCGGCTGTCGGTGCCTTATGGCGATCCAGTCGTGCGGTTGTGGTCGGTGATCCCTTGCAACTGGAACCTATTTTTACGGTGCCGGCTCGGCTTGAGGCTGCCATTGCGCGGGCTCACGACATGCCGTCCGGTTGGTGGCCATCACTGCATTCCGCGCAGGAATTGGCTGACCAGGCTAATGCGATAGGGACCTGGCTACCGGCAACGGGTCCACATCCTGCTGACGCGCATCCAGGGAGCATTTCTCTTTCCTCGCAAGGTAAGCCATTGATCTGGGTGGGTGCGCCATTACGGGTGCATCGACGTTGTGATGAACCCATGTTCTCGATCAGCAACGCTGTGGCCTATGACGGACTAATGCTGCACGGTAAACCCCATAAGCCAGAACAGCCACCCGTATCCGATTGGCCTCCAAGCGGATGGGTGGACGTGTGCGGGACACAGGCGTCAGGCAACTGGATCGCAGAGGAAGGTCAAGCACTGGACGCAATCATTATGCATTTGTTGAGTCATGGTGCTGACCCCAGGGATATTTTCCTGATTTCACCGTTTCGTGGAGTAGTGGATGAGTTATATGCTTACGGAAAAAAATATCAGTTGGACATTGAAAACCGGGTTGGCACTGTTCACCGCACGCAAGGGAAGGAGGCGGATATTGTGATTCTGGTGCTGGGCGGCGACCCGAACCGTCCGGGAGCTAAGGACTGGGCGGCGGCAAAGCCAAACTTGCTGAATGTAGCTGCCAGCCGTGCAAAGAAACGTCTGTATGTAGTAGGGCACAGGGAGGAATGGGGCAGACGACCGCACTTCGGGATTGCACGTGAGTTTCTCCCCGTAATAACGGTTTTCACCAGCACGCGGCAAATTTTGTAAAAAACATATTACGCTATGGTTGGTCTTGATGTGTATCTTGCGATTGAGTGAGATAGGAACTCACGAAAGGGCCACGATCATGATTACAGAACAGCCGGTTTATCTTTCAGAATACCCCGCAGTACTCCGTCCATAGCCGAATGCTTGTGGGTGGTGAAGCGGGGCTGGCGCACGTACTTACTAGATCGAACCACGAGGTCCGAGGAGTGGGGACCGGCCAATTGAAGTTGGTGGCGTTGGCTCTCTGGGTGGTGGCTTACAGGGTGGTATGCCCGGCACCTTCGGTGGCAAGGAGAATGTCCGTGGCTCTCGCAACGCCGTCATACCATCATTCCAGACACACAAGAGACGCTGCCCAGTATTGGCAAACCCAGGTATGCCCTGAATGGCCCCTGCGACGTCCGTGGAAACATCGACCATCGCATCACATATCTTCTCCACCATGGTCGTCTGCATGCGGAGCGGGATACTCAGGTGGGCCTGGATAAACCGGGGGAGCGACTTACCCGGAGACCATGTTTTCTTCCCAAGAAATGAAAGGCCGGGGGGATTCAGCCTGAATTCGTCGTAGGCCACGGTCGTCAACATGTCATACACCGGGGCCATCTGCACATTGTTCCGGCTGGTATAACGCAATGCCACATTTTTAGCGTGGCAGTCCGCATTGCGTACAGCATAGGTCAGCAGGAGCATCGTCGCCAATTGCTGGAAGGCTTGCGGATGCTCGGGCGCAGGAACCAGTGCCCGGATCTGTCTGATGATTCGTTCCCAGGTGGTTTCATATTTATTGGCGGGGCGCAGACCCAGTAAACTGCATAAATCTTCGAAGCCAAAAACCGCGTGCCCCTGCTCATCCACGTCAAAACGACGTACCAAGAGGATCTGTCCATCAGGAGATACTTCGGTTTCGGCGGTAGGAACGCCGGATCGACGCGACACATCCATGCAAAAATACTCCACTTGGGCCACAAACGGCAACGTGGCTGAGCTGCTTTTGACGATAAACCGGGCGGTCGGAACAGTGAGGCGCAAGCGTTGCGAAGATCCTTCTGGTGCGAGAAATTTGGGGAACACCCCCGACACGCCACTTTCCGCATATTCGGCCACCAATGTCAGGAAGGCTTCCTCCGAGTGGTCGCCCTGCAGTAAAGCCCCCAGATCAAGAGGTGTCGCCGCATGCTCCGGTTCAGTGCTTTCCGGTACCACCTGAACTCGGCCTATGGTATTGCGCCCGACAACGGCGAGTAGCGCCAACGGGCTGGCTCCGAGGTGCGGTCCGAATCGGTCCTGCAACACCTTGAGCAAGATTCCTTCGGGCAGGTTCATCTGGAAAAAAGGATGCAACTCCGGCCAAACCCAGGATTTGCTGCGCACCGGCATCGTGAGCGAGACGAAATCATCTGCGGAGGTATCTGGAAGGTAAGTCAGCACATGCTCGAAGTCCCCCATGGCATCGAGCCGAGCTACCTTTTTCCCGGCGACGAAAACAGCCAACTTCATGAAGAAGCACCACCGCGCCGTTCAGCCAGCAGGTCTTCCAAGGTGGGCGCTGCTGCGATCGGGCGTAAGATGATCTCGTATCCCAGCAAATCCAAGCCAGCTAGCAGCTTACGCAGCCCAAATTCCGCAATATGCCCACGCTCAAACAGAGACCAGTAGCTCTGCCGCGTCCCTGATGCCTCGGCCAGCGTCTCTTGGGTGATCCCCTCTTCCCGTCGTAACTTGGCGACAGCTTCTCCCACCTCAGCCAATGTCTTCATTTATTCACTATACTCCATAAATATGCAACAACAGTAGTTATTATAGACTATATTGAATGATTGTGCAGTAGCTACACGGTTCGTTGGCATCCTCCTTGCCAGAGAACCGAATTTTGCAGTGCCGTCGAAACACGATAATCATCAGTTAATTGTAAATATCCACGGGATATCCGAGTAATTTACCTCGTCCTGATGGCGCGGGCGGGGAAGTCGCGCACAAGGGACATTATGTGGAGGTGAGTGTGTTCTTCTGGGGTGTGCTTCGGCTTCCCAGGGGGCGCACTTTTCTTGTATGGTCCAGGCAAACGCAAGTCATGGCGCACACCATGGGGTACCAAATGGTAGAAATCACAAAAATCATAGAGAATTGGAATCGGGTTTTACTTTCAAAACCGCTGGTCGAGACTTTGACGCGGACATGCTGGCGGCCGCATTACTACGGGAGATGGCGCGGATGTTCGTGCTGGCGGCGTCGTTGCAGAGCGACGTGGAAATATGTGCTCAGAAGATCTGTTGGTGGCCTGCCCACCTGGATGATTGGATGTTGTAGTCGTGCCGGATGTATCGGTGAAGGCACGATGAGAGCCTGGAAGACTGAGCGTATATGGATGGACTAACTCATGGGTGGGGGTGAACCCCCCGGATTTATCCGTGGGGAGATTCAGAAAACGGCCAGCAGAAATGGTGGCGAGCATGATTGCCTATGTTTTGAGGGATGCGACCGCGGACAGTATGATGACGGCCGAAAAAATAACGTCAAACATTATCCGGTGCTTCGATGTTGTTTCATGGTTTTCTGGTGGCAGTGTCTGTTCGGTCTTATCCATAATGCACAGGGACAATCTTCTGACGCGATCGAAAACGAGAAACGCGAATGGCGCAAGCGTTTTCGGGTACCGTCTGGTGAATGTCGACCAAGCGCGATCTGGCGTAGCCAAAGCTGCTGGTGCTCCTGTTGCTTTCGTGGACGAATACACCGAAATGAAACATGAAGCAGAGCTGCTTCCGCATCCTCAGTCCCAAGCTGAGCTACCTTTCAGCCCGTCAAAAACGCCGCAGCAGGATAGAGTCGTTATGGAATCGTCCAGCGAAGATCGTTTTGAGGCTTCTGTGGATGACCGTGGCGCTTTGCGCCTGGTCATTCCTGCTTCTGACAGGGCATTGGTGAAAGCGTTGTGTTTGGCTGTGGTCAATGCTTACGACGCCACGGCGAGTGCCTATCCAGGTAGTTTCGCCCCAAGTGGCGGTGTTCCAATCGATGAGACTCCGGTTCGGGTGCAGGTTCAGGATCCTGATCCGACAGGTATAGAGGATGGTTTTGGAACGTTAAGGCCTGACGCTTGGGAGCATTTTGAGAGAACCCACTTGCCGACGGTGGTGTCGAGCCAACTGGGCATGAGCAAATGCATCCTTCGCATGTACAAACCTTGGTTATTAGACAAGAAAACCATGGCAAAACAATTCCTTCTTGACCATCTGGAGGCCTTTGCGTTTGCGGAGAGGATGAGAAGTGTTGCCAGTACGCCGGCTATGGCGGCGGTAGCAGCTGCGCGGATAGGGTTCACCCAACCCGATGCAAAGTCCAGGCTGGAATTGCTGGCCAAAGAATATTGTTACGGAAAGGCTGGGCCAACCCATGGTGTAGTAGCAAAACTGCGTGCAGTGCTGAATGATGTTCCGCAAGGCCAACGGCGTGGTGACCGGGTGCGTGTTTGGGCGTATCACACGACGGAAAAGGCGATTGAAGCGTTCGTTACCGGGCAACCGGATTTTGTGGTTCCAGAAAAGGACAGGAGCTATCCGCTACTCGCAGAGATTCCAGAGTTGGGGGATGGTGACAATGTCTAGCGAAAACCAAACGGGGGAGAAAATGCTTATGGGGGATGATGAGCAAGATTCGTTATCGTTTTTGCACGGAGGTCAACGCATGCTCAGCACTCACTCTCACGGCAGTACCGGTCGTGTCGCCGCCAGGAAAAAGCGTTCATTGCGTCTTTATCTGGCGTGTCACCAGGACGAAGTAGATGCGGTGCAACGGCTGCGTTACGACGTATTCAGCGCTGAATATGGTGCCCAGTTGAGTGGTAGTCCGGGGCTGGATCAGGATGAGTATGACCCTTTTTGTGAGCACCTGATTGTCGAAGATGAGGTCAGTCAGGCAGTGGTTGGGACCTACCGCCTCTTCCTTCCTGAGAGGGTTGCTCGGGTGGGCCGCTATTATGCCGAGACAGAGTTTGATCTTTCACGTCTGCTGGCCTTGAATGTGAGAATTATGGAGTTGGGACGATCTTGCGTCCATCCGGACTATAGGCAGGGCGCGGTAATCGCGCTGCTTTGGTCGGGGCTGGCCGAGGCCATGTCGATGTGGACAATTGATTATCTTATGGGCTGCGCAAGTGTACACAGCACTAATGGCCCGGCCCTTGGCGCCCTGTACCAGAGTCTCCATACATACCTGACGCCGCAGGAACAGCGGGTATTTCCTCTGCGCGCTGTCCCCAACTTTAATGAGCGGGCGCAGGTAGGCCCAGCTGCCCTGCCCGGCTTGCTCAAGGGCTATTTAAGGGCTGGAGTGCGCATTGGTGGTGAGCCTTGCTGGGACCCGCAATTTCACTGTGCGGATTTCTTCGTCTGGTGCGAGTCTGGTCTGGTCACCCCACGCTATCAGCAGCGCTTTCTGGGGCCGAGGGATGCGCTGAAATGAAATATCTTGGCCGCCTGAATTCGTGCGATCCGCTCTACGCCTACCTGAGTGGGCAGATATTCCCGCAACTGCAGGTAGAGAAGTCATTTCCACAAATTCGGGTGTTTCAGTTTCCGGCCTCCAATGGGGTTTTTCTCTACGAGGCGATCCGTTCGCAGCGGAAGGTCATCGGCAAGTTCTTTAACCGGGGCGACAAGGACCCACAGCATGGCTGGGACCATGCGCACAACGAATGGCAACACATGCATGCGTTGCGCGACCTGGGGTTCCGGTCTGGGCGCTTGTATGTTCCGCAGCCCCTGGGGATTTCTCGGGAGCTCAGCGGTGTCATTATGGAAGAGTTCTGTCCGGGGCAATCACTCTCTGGTGTCATAGGGGAGAGCATTGAACGGAATGCCCCAGAGTTGTTGTATGAACGGTTGACGGGCCTTGCCTGTTTTCTTGCCAAATTGCATAACCGGACAGCGCGGGCTGAGACTGTACGTTTTGACGGGCACTTTGCGTATTTTGACAAGATTATTGCGCGTCTGCAGAGACGCCACCGGATATCAGATCGACAGATCGGTGAGTTTTATGATTATCGGGAGCGCTGGCAGCAGCGGGGCTGCATGTGGTCCGACCGGCAGGTTCTGGTCCATGGTGACGCCACGCCCTCCAATTTCCTCTTTGCGCCCCTTGCAGGGAGCGGCTCGAATGCCGGGCGCAGCCCTCGTGCAGGGTGCAGCCCACACGCCGGGTGCAATCCTCGGCGCACCATTGCCATAGATCTGGAGCGGATGCGGTTGGCGGATCGAGCGTATGATCTCGGCATGGTCGCGGGGGAGCTGAAACATCACTTCATGCGAACCACCCATCAAGGAGGGCATGCTGAACCGTTTATCGGTCATTTTCTCTGGGAATACAGCACCCATTTTCCGGATCGTCATGCCGCTTTCGCGTCGGTTACCGAACGAGTACCATTTTACATGGGCATGACCCTGTTGCGTATTGCCCGCAACTCCTGGCTTGACTGGCATTACAGCCAGGCCCTGGTCCACGAAGCCATTCACATTCTGCGGAGATAACCATGTCCATACGCGCCGTCCTTCTTGACCTTTATGGCACCCTGATCAACATTGAAACCAATGAGGAAATGGAAGATGTTTACCGTGGGATTTCTCATTATCTCACCTATCACCGGGTATTTATGAACCGCCGGGAGGTCCGGGAACGTTACTTCGCGATCCTGAAGGAACAGAAGCGCCAGTCTCCAGAAAAGTATCCGGAGATTAACGTCGAGGGGATCTGGCACACGTTGCTTGTCCAGGAGAACAGCAAGCCACTCAAAGGCCGAGAGAAGCTGGCGAGAGAGTTGGCGCGGCTGCATCGTGGTCTCTCCCGCACGCGTCTGGAGCGGTACGACGGCGTCAAGCGCACGCTGAAAAGCATTCAGGAAAGCTACCTGATGGCTACGGTTTCTGACGCCCAACGCTGTTTCGCGCTCCCGGAAATGCGGGTGCTGGGCATCAAGAAGTATTTTGACGTGCGGATCATTTCTGGAGACTACGGCTATCGCAAGCCTGACCCGCGATTATTCGCCATGGCCGTGGAGCAACTGGAGGTGGCTCCGCATGAAGCCATTTATGTCGGCAATGACATGTACCGGGATATTTACGGTGCACAGCAAGCGGGGTTGAAGACTATTTTTGTGGATTCCAACCAGGGCAGCAAATCCTATGGCGACGTTGAGCCGGATTATTATGCGCGGGATTTTTATCAGGTGCTGGAAGGGGTTGGTTTTTTGGCACAGGGGTATGCGGACAGTAGCGGCTGATTTCGTCTGGCGAATTGTGCCATAGCTGGTGTTGTTGCGTGCCATGTTACGATATTTTGGAGTCTTCCCCGCACGCGCGGGGGTGTTCCATCTCCAACCTTCCTATGCCGTCACATTCTTATTCCCCGCGATCGGTGGAGGTTCTGATAGTCTCTGTTTTGTGCCTGGTGTTAACGGACAACAGAGTTTTCGAACGGCAATATTATTTGCACCCGGGAACCATCATAGGCATGATGCTGGCGTTCCTGGTTTTAGAAGCTTAAAGCGGAGAATCTTATGGTTGAAATGGAAGCATTGCAGCATCTGGTGAATGCCCGCGTCCTTTCCCTGGCGCAACACGCGCTGGATGCGGGGATGAAGTATGCCGTCCTGGACCAGCACGGGCGTGACGGTTTGATCTGCGTGATCACGGCCAGCTACTCCATGGCCGAAGGAATCGCCAATACAGCCATACCGCGCAAGCTGCATGTGGCTAGCCTCATCAGCATCATTGCGGTGGGCACGGCCCGCTCGACACGCACCGGAACCTGATCATCCCTTTTAACCCTTGCAGAGTGCAACCCATGCCGGGTGCAACCCATGCCGGGTGCAACCCTTGCAGGGTGCAACCCAACGGAAAACAAGACATGCTGATTGTTATTGAAGGTGTCGTAATGCCTGATCGCCGCAAATTCCGGCCATCGGACTGGGCGGAAATGCTGATTGAGGGGGTTGGACTGGCGCACTTTGGTCCCAACCATAAGATCCACTACGAGGATGACGTGGCGCCGGCCACCATCGAAGGCTGCGCTTCCATTATCTTCGATGAAGCCATGGAACAGTCGCACCCTGTAGCGTATGCAGAACTGCTGCATTTCGCCACCAAGAACAATCTGAACATTTTCATGAAGGAGGGGGCCATTCCCCATGGTAATGGGCTTGCAGTCGGCAGGCCTGCTACCGGCGAGATTGCAAGAGGGCATCACCCGCCCCAGGTTCTTGTTGACAACAGATCGCCAGAGACTGAGGAAGGCAAGGAAGGGTTGCACCCTGCGAGGGGTTGGCACGTTGCAATAGATTACACCCTGCAAAAGACATGAGTGACGCCCCCCTTTGTCGAGAGCACAGACCTGCGCAGGGCGCAACCATATGGTTTGCCTTACGACGGCAATATAGGGTCGCACTCCGCCGGTTTGATGTGCTACCCAGCAAACGGAGATACTTTGTTACTCCGATACTGATCGGAATCATCACCGGGATTTTGGCGTTATTATTTGTCAAACTGATCAATCTGTTTAATCGGTTGTTCCTGGGTGACCTGGTGGGTTACAACGCCCCCCACGCGGCGGGTGGTTTTTTTAACGGCGCATCGGGGTTGCACCCTGCAATGGGGGTGCCAAATGCAATGAATGCTGCATATTCAGCCGTTCCGCAGCATCCCTGGTTATTGCCGGTTTGTCTGGGATTGGCAGGGCTCGTATCTGGCCTCATTGCGAAGTACGTGGCACGCAGTGCCAGCGGCCTGGGAACCGATGTGGCGATCTCCGCCTATCATCACGATCCCGCCGATCTCTCCTTAAAAGATTCCTTTGCCAAGCTGTTCACGTCTGCCCTGGTGCTTGGAGCGGGAGGGCCGTCAGGTCGCGAAGGTGCCATGAGTCTGATTGGTGGAGCGGTTGGTGCCACAGTAGCTAAACTTTTGCGCCAGTCTCATGCGGAAATGCGGGAAGCGTTGGCGATCGGGGTGGGTGCAGGTCTCGGGGCGATGTTCAAAGCTCCCCTCGCTGGGGCCATCATCAGCGCGGAACTATTTTATCGGCATGATTTTGAAATAGAGACGATTTTGCCCGCTTTTGTGGCAGGGTCCATAGCGTATGTGATTGTGGCGATGCAAACCGGCTTTTCTCCGCTGATCGCTACTTCCATCCCTGTGTTGAGCGTGTACCAGATCAAGTATCTGTTGTGGTTTTCCGTTTTTGGGCTATTTTCCGCGCTGATTGTTCGGGTGATGCTCGGTGTGCTGGAAACAATTCGGGGCTGGTTTCAGAAGAGAAAAACCTACCCAATTTATATCAAGGCCATGCTGGGCGGTATTCTGGCCGGACTGGTTGGCATGGTCACGCCATTCGCCATTGGTAACGGGTACGGCTGGTTGCAGTTGCTGATTTCTTCGGCAATTCACCCCAGCGTGGCTGCTTTATCTGTGGGCATGTTCGGGGTGATTCTGGGCATGGCATTGATAGCCGGGTCCGGAGCTTCCGGTGGTGCCTTTAGCCCCACGGTGGTGATTGGTGGCCTCGCCGGAGCCATCTTCGGACACTTGGTTATGGTGGTGGATCCGGCATCGACGATACCCCTCAGTATGTTCATCATTGTTGGCATGATGACCGTGTTTGCCGGCGCGGCGAAGGCGCCATTATCGACCTTGATCTTGATTACGGAAATGACGGGCAGTTACGAGCTGCTGGTACCGGCAATGCTGTCTATCGGCATGTCCGTCTTGTTCAGCGGCAAAAGGAATATGTTTTCGTCGCAACACGAGAGGCGGGACCCTCAGACACCGGAGCTAGCCATTACGGGCGGATCCCCCCATGAACCAAACGCTGCTGTTTAGTCTAGTGCTCAATTTCAACCCGCCCTGAAGGTTGGCTTTTTTGAGGGGTGGCCGTGGTCAAATAATGGCCTAAAAATAGTTGCCAGTGCTACGAAAGCAGCCTAATATGCTTTAATAATCGCATGTTTGGCAAAATTGGGGTGGGTATGGCTACAGCGAGGCAGCTTGAGCAACCGATAACGACATTGTACGAGCAGGACTTTCTCGCATGGACGGAAAGCCAGGCAGAGGCTTTGCGCACCCGGCAGATCGGCGCTCTGGACTGGGCCAATCTCCTGGAGGAAGTTGAAAGTATGGGGGCTAGTCAGCGCCGTGAGTTGAAAAATCGTATGCGTGTGCTTCTCATGCATCTCATCAAGTGGCAGTGGCAGCCAGAAAGGCGTGGTGTTAGTTGGGGATCAACCATAGATGTGCAGCGATATGAGTTGTTTGATCTGTTAGATGCTTCTCCTTCTTTGAAAAGAGCAGTCGCCAGCGTGGTATGTGACGTCTGGCCGCAAGCCAGAAAAGAAGCCGCAAAGGAAACGGATCTGTCGCCTGATGTTTTCCCGGAGTTTTGCCCATGGGACACCGAAAAGCAGATATTGATGGCCGATTGGATGCCGGATTCAGGATAGCAAGGAGCGCATCGAAGACCCGCAAGGCACCTTAGCGAAGATCACGGTTCATCCGTTGGAATTTGCCCACGCCGACTTGGAATTACAGGGATATGCGGCGCAAGAGCACGCGCAATGGCTAAAGGACTGACCCTTAAATCCGACACTGAAAGTGGCTGAAAAGTCGTTCAAAAATCTATCAGAATGCCACGCAGTGCTCTGCCCATAGCCGCCGGCTTGGGGGTGGTGAAGCGGGACATTCTGATAGCCGACAGAAAACATATACAAGAGCCCGTTCTGCGGTACCGCTGATTCGATCAATGCGGGCGTCTACATCGTAACGAGCTAACCAGCTCGTAACCACGTCACGCTGCGCGCGCTTGACGTATCCGATACTCCTGCCGCCGGCCTCCATCCTCAATGCCTTACTGTCCGTTTCGTTATCAGGCTCGGGAACGAAGGCAACCGGCATATCGATTTTCAACTCATTAAACCTAATGCCCTGATAGCGAAATCCTGCTACCTCCAGTAAAATTTCGCCTGGCGCTGTCACTTCCGCCAGCGGCCAAACGACTGAAATGCGATCGGAAGGTGGTTTGGCACCCGAATAGGCCAGCAAGAGACGGAGAGGGGCGAATGTATGCTCAATGAGTTGCATGGTTGCCCGTTCAGTCGTAGACGAGTTTACCGCAAAAGTAAAAAATACAGCATGCCATTATGCCAATTGCTGAACGCAGACTTGAGTCAGCGCTTTTAAGCTGTTAGGTTCTAACAAGGCCAAGTGGCTTTGCTGTCGCAAATATGCAGTTGACCGCAGTGCGTCAAATGGAAATCTGGGTGACAGCCTAAAAGGCCATACCCCATTCGCTGGCCAACGGCATCTGCATCCATAACGACCAAACCACTCCCACTTCAAGGAATTTCATGAGCATTGAACACTACTCCCTGCTGCCGCATTTGCCCAAAGAGCTTCTGACGCTTGCCGATCTGGCCCTGGATCTGCGCTGGTCCTGGAGTCATGCCGCCGATATGCTCTGGGAACACGCCGCCCCGGAACTCTGGAGCCTCACCCGCAATCCCTGGTTGATTCTGCAGAGCATCTCCGCGGAGCGTCTGGAGCAGCTTGCCGCTGACTCAGAATTTGTCGCGATGCTGGCGGATTTCCACGACACTCATGAAAAGACGCTGGCCATGCCCTCGTGGTATGAACAGGCTTACCCGCAACCACCCGTGCGACAGATCGCTTATTTCAGCATGGAATTTGGCATCTCGGAGGCCCTGCCCATTTACTCCGGCGGCCTGGGTATCCTCGCCGGCGACTGCCTGAAGACGGCGAGCGACCTGGGAATACCCATGGTCGGACTGGGCCTGCTCTGGCAACAGGGATATTTCCGTCAGGTCATCAACGGTAATGGTTGCCAGGAAGAGGTCTTCCCCTTCAATAACCCGCACCACCTCCCGGTATTACCCGTCCGGGACGCCAAGGGTGAATGGCTGCGGATAGAACTTCCCTTCCCCGGGCGGCGGATCCTCTTGCGCGTCTGGGAAGCGCGGATAGGGCGCGCACGGCTCTATCTGCTCGACAGTAACGATCCCATAAACCACCCCGCCGATTGCGGCATCACCAGTGAACTCTATGGTGGAGGGTCCGAGATGCGCCTACAACAGGAGATCTGCCTGGGGGTCGGTGGTTGGCTCCTTCTGGGTAAACTGGGCATTCAACCGGAAATTTGCCATCTCAACGAAGGGCATGCCGCTTTCGCCATCATCGCCCGCGCGCGCGACCATGCGCAACGACATGGTGTAGATTTCAGCTCTGCCCTGCACGCTACCCGCGCTGGCAACATTTTCACCACCCATACGCCGGTCTCTGCTGGTTTTGACCGTTTCTCACCGGAACTGCTGCGCCAGTATTCTTTTGGGATACCCGCCGAGACCCTGTTGGCCTTGGGCAGAGAAAACCCGGAGGACCAGGAAGAACCCTTCAACATGGCCTATCTGGCCATGCGCGGCAGTATCATGGCCAACGGCGTCAGCCATTTGCATGGGCAGGTCAGCCGCCGCATCTTTCAGCCCCTTTTCCCCGGCTGGCCTCAGGAGGAGGTGCCGGTCACTCACGTCACCAATGGCGTCCATGTACCCTCCTGGGATTCTCCTGCCGCTACCACCACATGGACCAAAGTGTGCGGCAAGGGTCGCTGGATGGGTGACCTGGAAGAGGAAGAGATCAAAGGCTTCTTTCAGGGCGTCTCAGACCAAAGCCTATGGGATCTGCGCACCCAGGCCCGGAGCCGTCTGGTCACGTTCGCCCGTGACCGGCATCTCCGTCAGTTAGCCAGCACCGGCGCATCGGTAGAACAGATCGAGCAGGCGGAGTTCGCTCTGGATCCCAACATCCTGACCATCGGATTTGCACGACGATTCACCGCCTATAAGCGGCCCAACATGCTGCTCTACGATCCGGGACGCCTTTATCGCTTGCTCACCAACCCCCGATATCCTGTACAGATGATTATCGCCGGCAAGGCCCACCCCCAGGACGACGTTGGCAAAAACATGATCCACCAGTGGAATCAGTTCATCGTCAGCCACCCGGATATTGCCGGCAAGATCGTGTTTCTGGAAGATTATGACATGTTGGTTGCCGAACAGATGGTGCAAGGGGTAGACCTGTGGATCAACACCCCTCGCCGCCCATGGGAGGCGTGCGGCACTAGCGGCATGAAGGTCCTGGTCAACGGTGGGCTCAATCTTTCGGAGCGGGACGGCTGGTGGGCAGAGGCCTATACGCCGGAAGTCGGTTGGGCGATTGGCGACATGCAGGAACACGATAGCGACCCGGGTTGGGACGCCAAGGAGGCCAACGATCTATACAGCCTCTTGGAGGGGGAAGTCGCCCCTCTTTTCTACCATGGTCGTGACCCCCAGGGTTGTCCATGCGGCTGGGTGGCCATGATGCGGGAGAGCATGACCAGCCTTACCCCCCGTTTCAGCAGCAACCGCATGCTGCGAGAATACCTGGAGCGCCTTTATATTCCCGCAGCCAGCCTCCATGCCAAGCGGCAAAACGCGGCCTTTGCCAACGCGCTCCTTGACTGGCATGTGGCGGTTGAGCGCCATTGGAATCAGGTGCATTTTGGAGAACTGTGTATCACTGAGGATGACGACACGTATCTTTTCCATCTTCCCGTCTACTTCAATGATCTGCCACCGGACTTTGTGAAAGTCGAGCTATATGCGATACCTTGGGACCATAGCAAGGCCATAACCCACGCCATGCAGCGCGGCGAGGCTCTCAGCGGATCTATAAATGGCTTTCATTTCACGGTGTGCATACCCAAGGAAAGGCCTGTCGGTGATTATACGCCCCGTATCATCCCCGCATTGGATGGCGCCATAGTGCCCACCGAAGCACGGCAGATACTGTGGTATCCCCGTTAAAAGGTTTGGTTACGTGTCACTGAACACCAACGGCGACCGACTCCTGACGGCCGGCAATGGCATCCGCTGGTTGCTGGTGCCGGTGGGTATCGCCGGTACCGTTTACCGGGTGATGGAACGATCAGTTGGACCCGTAGCGGGCCTTCTGATCCGTCTGTGGTTGGCGAAGGTCTTTTTTGTGTCAGGCGTATTAAGGATTTTCGGCCTGAGCATCGCCCATTATCTGTCTAATGTTGCCTATCCCGTGCCTTGGGTGGAGTTGTTCACGGCTGACCACTCAGGGGCTACCCAGCTTCACCTGGGGACGGATTGGTCTGGTGGACGCCAGCGACACCGGAAGGGCTTATATCGCAGCGCTTCGTGCCGCAGATACTCACAACTATCAGTTGTTATTGGACTTTGTACGTTCTTAGTCAACGGCAGATCACGCAGGTTTAGGTTGGGCGGCCGTCAGCAACCTGCGGCCATTTACGCTCACCAAAAAACCCTGGGCTGGACATTTGCGTCGAATTGACGAAAATAAGAGCCATGCACGAAATAACAAAAGAACCACAGAACATTATTGAAGATTTTGTTCCAAGAGTCATTTCCGCTCTGGCACGCCCCATGTTCTCACGAGAAATTGCCACATTCCTGGGTATATCCCCGGTGATCGTCGGCAACGCCTTGAAGGTGGCGAGTGGTTACGGTTTGGCCAGCAAGGTGGCGCCTTTCAACGAAAAACGGCAAATCTGGGTGCGTGCCGAAGGCGATGCCTATGCCGATGCACTGGCTGCTTGGGAAGTGCGCAGAAAACAACGGCCGATCCAGCCGAGCCAATCACTGGCATGCGAAACGCCGACTTCTTCCAGTATCAATGAGGATTTCTGGAGCCGTTGGCTGCGCAATGACCCAGTAACCCGGCCAAAACTCGATGACTGACTATCACGCACCCCCGTCCGTCGCGCGGGACTGCCTGCTGTGACCAGGATTTTCCTCATGAAACCTTTGACCAGCACAGATAACGCGCGCATTTTGCACTGCTTGCATGGCGGTCCAAAGACCTGCAAGGAAGTCGCAGATGCTCTCGGACTTTCCTATCCGCGCGCCACGCAACTTCTGGAAGCCTTGGCGCGAAAACGGGTGATACACTCCCCCCGCTGCACGCTCAGTGCCAAGGGCCGCACCGTCAACCTTTGGGCGCTGCGCGCGGCAGAGTCAGGCCCCGCTTCAGGAAGGGGTCTTTTCTGAACCTCCCCGTCGCCGGTCCTGTTGGGGGAGGCATCCATTCAATCTGTGACAGGGAACTGTCCACAAGGCGGCGGTGGGGTTTGTGGGCAAGGTGGGGCCGGGCTATACTATCCCCATGGCAACGCTTACTTTCGACACCTTGAAATTCGCCAACAAGCTTAAGGCGGCAGGGCTTCCACCAGACCAGGCGGAAGCCCAAGCTGAAGCGTTGGCGGAAGTCATTGAGCTGAACATCCAGGACCTCGTGACCAAAGATGACATCATCGCCTCCCTCAAAGATCTTGAGCAACGCCTGATCATCAAGCTGGGCGGCATGATGGTCGTCGCAGTGGGCGTCATCGTCGCGCTGGTTAAGTTTATTTCCTGATCACCTCGGCGGCGGCACTCCCCTCTTCCCTGCTTGGGTTGGAGCCGTTCACTTCGCCTTGCACTGAAAATGGGTGTAGCCCGGAGAGTAGACCCCATACAGTGACGATACAACGTACTGGCCTCCTAACGGCGACGGGCTTTCTACCGAGCCATGATGCGGGCTATTGCCGGCCGATAAGTTTACATAATGTGCCCGAGTCTCGTTACTGGACTGAACAGCATGCTCCGCTTGCTTTATCTGGCAACTGTTTAACGTGTGTTTTTTTACTATATCCATGTCAAGATGTACGTAGTTGCACAATCTGCGTGCGCGATGGAACACCCGGTAGTCCATTGGTTTTTGGTATTTTAACACATAGGCTTTGGCGATTCCTTTAACGCAGGAACCGGATTTTGCCAGCGTCGAAGCAGGAACCTGCGCACCCCGTGCCGGTTGCATTACTACGTAAACAATGGCTGATATTGCGATAAGAAATGCAGCAGAAAAAACAGCCGCTTTAACCTTGTTACTCCGTGGCATAGCATTCTCCAGGCAAAATATTACCGGTGCCATATTGGATACCAAGAATGGCTCAACTATACTTCAGCCGCTCCATAGCAAATTCGCCATCTGTTGTCAGGCGTTCCCCTTCACGGCGCAGGTGGTGGAATGCCCCTTCACAGCGGCGACGACCAATCATGAATACTGTGCCATAAGCCGGGTGCACGGCACCGTGTTTTTCGACTTCATCTTCAACGGCCCACAAATGCCCACCTTTTACTTCCAGTAGGGCGATGCGGTCCAACGTATCTCGGCCCCGGATGGCTACCACAAAATCCGGAAAATAACCCTTCCCTTCATCCCAACGATACCAGCAATTCTCAATATGGCCAAGAGCCCTTTTTTATTGGGTAGCGTCGCCGTGTGAATGATTCGGTTTTTGAGGTGGACGGTGAGCGCTGGACAAATCTATCTGTTTAACGTATAAGAGTTTGG
>JAAOMR010000130.1 GCA_018853935.1 Acidithiobacillus ferrivorans | reverse complement strand
CCGCAGACATGCGAGCCGGCAGCATGGTCGCCATCAACGGAGAGGTCAAAGCCCCAGGCGTCGTCGCGGTGGAAAGCGTCACCTTCAGCATCAACCCTATGGACTTCGATTTGCCCCCCTTGCCGCGGATGCCGGTGCTCCCTCCCATATTACATCGTCCCGAAATTGAGCGTCCGGAGTTTGGCCCCCCGGAGATGGAACCCCTGGTGGAAAGACCGGAACTCCCTGATAACGATTAATCCAAAACCCGGCAACTGGAGGCTGATCAGTATTTATGGCGCCACGAAATTGCGTTGCCGCTGATTCCAGTACCGGTAAGAACGCGCCACCGCAAACAAGCCCGCACCAAGGGTCCCGACAAAAAACCCGATGGGCCAGTTGGTCCAGTAAGAGAGCGCAATGGCACTCCAGATGCAGCCCTCTGCAAACATCACGGACAGCACCAGCACGCGCATGGGATTGCCGCTCAACGCCTGGGCGGCAGCCGGCGGGCCAACCAGCAGGGTGAACACCAGAAAGGCCCCCACCACCGGCAAGGCCGTGGCAGTCACCAGGGCCAGCAGGGTCAGAAACACCAGATCCATCCGTGCGGCGCGGATCCCCTGCAAAGCCGCCAGATCGGAAAAAGTCGAATCCAACAAGAGCGGCCGAAAATACAGAGCAATCCCCACAACCACTAGCGCACAAATACCCAGTATGGGCAGCAGATCTGCGTCGCTGACCCCCAGCACCTCGCCAAAAAGCAAAGAAAATACCGCCGGCGCATACTCGCTGGTCATACTGAGTAACAACGCACCCACCCCCAAAAACAGCACCAGCACCAGCCCCGTGCCCACATCGCGGCGCCCCATGCGCACCAACTGGCGCAAGAGCAAAACCCCCATTCCGACAAAAATCAGCAGTCCGATCAGCGGGTTGATCCCCAGCAGGTTGGCTGCCGCCGCCCCCGGAAAGGCTCCCAGCGGTAGGGCATGGGCGGCAAAAGCCGAGCGCCGGGCCACCACAAAAAATCCGACGAAAGCCGCGACGAAAGCGATGGCAGTGCCAGCTATCCAAGTATTAATCATAAAACTGGAAAACATGTCTTATGCTTCGCAGTGCGGCCAGATGACCGGTTGCGGACGCGCCGACAAGCCCGTCACCTTAGCTACCAGCACCGCCGCCAAATAAAACAGAAACACCAGCGTCACTACAAAAAAACTCACTGGCCAGGCATTACCGGAAAACCAGTAGTAACTTTCATAGGCCATCCAGATACCACCCCAGACTGCCGTCAAAGCGATAGCACTGGCCCAGAATATCGCCTGCGCCGGACGCCTGCTCAGGCGAATCGCCGCACCCGCCGGGCCGATGAGCAAAGCCGTCGCCAGCACCGCGCCGATGGCCAGGGCGCAGACCGCCACCGCCAACCCCAGAGCCAGCAGTTGCAGCAAACCGATCCAACGCAGGGAAATACCCCGTGCTGCTGCCAGATCAGGGTCCACCGCCGTCAACAGCATCGGCCGGCAGAGCAGACCCACGAGTAAAAACACTGCGGCGGAGGCCATCAACGCAGGACCGATAAGACTCTGGGGAATCGCAAACATGGAGCCAAACATCACCGATACCGCTGCACCCGTAGTGCTGGTAGTGGTCACATCCAGATAGAGAAAGAGCGCCGACAGACCCAACCCTGCCCCCAGGACAATACCCGTGGCAAGATCGCGCTCCCGTACCTTGCGTACCCCCAGAAATTCCATCCCGAAAGCCGCAATCCAGGCCATGCCCAGAAAACCCAGCAAGGGACTGATGCCCAGCAGGAAGGAAGCCGCCCCCCCGGCGCTGCTCACATCGGCCAGGGCATGCCCAGCAAAGGCATTGCCGCGTAATACGGTAAACACCCCGATCACCGCGCTGACCAGCGCTGCGCAGGCACCGACAAGCAAGGCGGTTTGCACCGGCTCACTGCCCAAAAAACTGGAATGCGCTAAAAACGTCCACAGATTCTCCATGATACTAAACCCCCGCTACCGGATGCGACTCATGCGATGTCGTGCCCGTCTCAACCTCTTCAGCGGCGAGATCGGGTAGCACCAGTATCCGCTTGCCGTGACGCAACACCGTAACCGAATAACCATAGAGCTTACCCAACACCTCAGGCTGCACTACCTCTTCCACGCTCCCCGCAGCGGCCTGTCCACCCACCAGATAGACCAAACGATCCATCACCGGCAGCAGAGGATTCATATCGTGGGCCGTCACCAGCACGGCAATGTGCTGGGTGTGGGTCAACGTACCGAGCAGTGCCACCAGTGCGTTGGCACTGCCAAAATCCAGATTGGCCAGGGGCTCGTCGAGAATCAGCAGGCGCGGCTGACGCACCAAAGCATGGGCAATCACCACCCGCTGTTGCTGACCGCCAGAGAGTTCTCCTACCCGCTGATCGGCAAAGGCTCCGGCCCCGACCGCATGCAACGCTTGATCTACCAAGGCTTTTTTACGGCCGGAAAACAACGGCAGACCAAGGCGATGCCCATCCAGCCCCAACTGCACCAAATCACGAGTCCGCAGGGGGATGTCCGGATCAATGGCAATTTTCTGTGGCACATAGCCCACCAGAGCACGGCGCTGATCCGCCGGTGCGCCATCAATCAGAACCTGCCCAGAGCGCTGCGCCGTCAGGCCCAGTAGGCTACGCAACAGGGTTGTTTTACCTGCCCCATTCTCACCGATCAGGGCGCAGAGCTGGCCAGGATAAAGGTCGAAACTGACATCCCGCAAAATGCTGCGGCCGCCCAAATCTACCGAGAGATGAGCGACCGAAAGTATCGGATCAGACATTGCCAACACCGGGCTACTTCCGCACAGTCGTCAAAATGCCACGCTCCACGGCATTACGCAGGGCATTGGTTTCCGTCAGCATCCAGGACTGATAACTATCACCCGTCGGCATGGTTTCATAGACACCGACCACGGGGATATTCTCTGCTTTCGCCTTACTCAGAAAAGAAGCCGTCAACGAATTAGTAACTTGCTTATTATAAACAAATGCTTTTATTTTATGGTGCTTGATGAGCTGATTCTGGATGCTCACATCCTGCGGCGCCGGGTCGGTACCATTCATGATGGCGGTCTGCAAATTCCAAGGTGTTTTGATATCGCAGCCGGCAGCCTGCAACAGGTAGTCTGCAACAGGCTCGGTCACAGCTACCGGCGTGCCACCGAACTGGGCCTTGAAGCTGGCGATAGCCTGATGCCAGGGCTGCAGAGAGACATCAAACTTGCGCACATTGGCGGCAAAATAAGCAGCATGGGCCGGATCCAGTTCCGCCAAGCTTCGGGCAACCGCCTGGGCAACTGCAGGCATAGTCTCCGGTTTATACCAGAGGTGGGGGTTTTTGGTACTTTCCGGCAGGTGAAGTAAATCCTGAACCACAATCACTTTGCGCTTGGGATTAGGGTCGGACGCTAGAATCTTTTTGACCCAACCATCGTAGCCCACGCCGTTACGAACCACAATCTGCGCCCCGGCGATTTCACGGGCCACAGCAGGACTGGCTTCAAAAGTATGGGGGTCGGTATTAGGATTGCTTTCAATGGCGCTGACGGTGACATACCCCCCGCCGATCTGGCCGATCACATCGGCATACTCATTTTCTACGCCCACCGCATAAATCGTCGCGGCAGTAGCCATCTGTGCCATGCCCAGCCCAGCGAATAAAGCGATCAGTGGCAACAGGGCAGGCATCCGGCTGCGTAAGCAATGCTTAGGCATTGAACGGACCAATGCCTTCTGATGGTTAAACGGAATCACGGGCAAATCCTCGGAGGCCGACGTTATGACCAGCAGACAGACACTAATCTTTGTAATGCAACCTTGTTGCAATCTAGTGAAACAACACATCATTGTCAAGCGTGAAAACACATGCGTAAAGTGACGCGCGCCCACGCAACGCTGAAGACTTTCACGCCCAGCACGAGAGACCGGAACATCTGAACTGGTCCCCAGCTTCCCCTGCCGTGAAGCTTGGGGGTAAGATAAGGCGATCACTCCATTACCTGCGGGAAAATACCTCATGAGCCAAGCCCCCCACCCCACCCTCGATACCGGCATACTGACCCAGATTGTTGATGACATGCTGGACCTTGCCCGCGAGCAGGGGGCCAGTGCGGCAGAAGCTTCCGCCAGCACCAGCAAAGGCTTATCGGTGACGGTGCGGCTGGGGGAAGTCGAGTCTATTGAATATCATCAGGACAAAGGGCTGGGAGTGACCGTCTATCTGGGCCAGTCGAAAGGCAGCGCCTCTACCTCCGACTTCTCCCGCAAGGCGCTGTCAGAGACGGTTTCTGCAGCACTCACCATTGCCCGGCATACGGCAGCAGACCCCTTTGCCGGGCTCGCCGACCCCGAACTGTTTGCCACAAACTTCCCGGAGCTGGACCTCTACCACCCTTGGTCCATAGATGCCGACACCGCCGCTGATCTGGCACGCCGCTGCGAGGTCGCCGCCCGCGACAGCGATGCGCGTATTCACAACTCCGAGGGCGGCAGTCTCGGCACCGGCGAGGGGGTCTCGGTCTACGGCAACACGCTGGGATTCATAGGCAGCAGCCGTTCCTCGCGGCACAGCCTGTCCTGTTCAGTGATTGCCGAAGATACCAAAGGTGGTATGCAGCGGGATTACTGGTACGATGTGGCGCGCGCAGCGGCTGCTTTGGCAAGCCCGGAAGCGATCGGCAAAACAGCAGCACAACGGGCTCTGCGCCGACTGGATGCCCGCAAGGTAGCCACTACCAGGGCCCCAGTGCTTTTCGAAAATCAGGTCGCCGCCAGCGTCATCGGCCACCTCGCCAGCGCCATCAGCGGCGGCAGCCTGTATCGCAAAAGTTCCTTCCTAGTCGACAGTCTCGGCAAGCAAATCTTCCCGGAACACATCCGCATTTATGAAGAACCGTTACGGCGACGCGGACTGGGTAGCAGCAGTTTCGATGGCGAAGGCGTCGCCACCCGAAACCGCGATATTATCGCCGACGGTGTATTGGAAGGTTACATTCTCGACAGCTACAGCGCCCGTAAATTAAACATGAAGACCACGGGTAATGCCGGCGGCGCCCACAATCTCACCCTGCAACCCGGCGATGCCTCTCTGGAAGACCTGCTCCGCCAGATGGGACATGGCCTGCTGGTTACCGAACTCATCGGCTTCGGTATCAACATGGTTACCGGCGACTACTCACGGGGCGCAGCAGGCTTCTGGGTCGAGCACGGGGAAATTCAATATCCTGTTGAAGAGATCACCATCGCCAGCACCTTGCAGGCCATGTTCCAGGGCATGAGCGTGGTGGGCAGCGATATGCTCATCCACGGCAATACCGGCTGCCCCTCCATTCTTATTGACGAGATGATGATTGCTGGCGATTGAGGACGACGGCCATCAGCAGCAGAATCAAGCTCAACAACAGATAAGGGAGACTGCCCCAGCGCCCGTAAGGCGTTTCCCCCGCCATCGGCTGTATGGCCTCATTCAGGGTGCCCAGCACAAACTGGGGTAATTGTGCACGCACCTGCCCGCGTGGCGAAATCAGGGCCGTGATTCCGGTGTTAGTCGCCCGAATATCGGGTTTCTGCTCCTGCAAGGACTGCATCGCCGCCATTTGCAGACTCTGCGCCGCAGCGATGCTATGGCCGTACCAGGCATAATCACTGATATTCAGAAGAAAGGTGGCACCTTCTTCTACACCCTTGCGCACATCCCGGGAGAAGGACTCTTCATAACAGATGGTTATACCGGCTTTCTGTCCATCCACGGGCAAAACATAAGGGCCATGCCCGGAAGAAAAGCTCCCCAGTCCCGGTAAAAAATGATGCACCAGCGACGTGAGCAGGCTCGGCATCGGGATGTATTCCCCGAAAGGCACCAGATGCTCTTTCCGATACCAGCGCAAAGGCGCCTTACCATTGATTTCCATGGCCGCATTGTAATATTTGTGGCCCGCATCTTCGGGGACACCGATGAGCAGAATTTTATGGTGCATCGCTGACCACTGCTGCAATTGCGCGATCAGGCCCGGAATTTCCGTCTGGAAAACAGGAAAGGCTGTTTCCGGCAAAACGATCAATTGGGTGTTCGGCGGTGTCTGCAAGATCAGATCAACGTAGTGATGCAAAATGTCGCTGATTTTACCCGCATTCCACTTTTCGCTGATGGCAACATTCCCCTGCAGCAGACTCACCCGCAGCAGTTTGCCTGCGGGATGGGTAAACGACACGGATGCCGCCGCCATGGCTACGCCGGAAATCACGAGGAGCGCCGCGACGCCCCCCATCAACACTTGGCGGGACTGCCGCCGTTGCAGCATATAAACCAGAATAGCCGCCGCCCCGGCGGTTGCCAGCCCCACCCCGTACTGACCAAGCCAGGATGCAAAGCCGCCAAGGAAGGCATGGGTCTGGGTGTACCCCGTCGCCAACATGGGGAAGCCTGTAAAAAGACGTGCCCGCGCCCACTCCCCCAAAATCCACAGAACCGGCAGGGCCAGTAACCGGGCATTGCCGACAAAAAAGCGGGTGGCCAGCCATAAGGCCAGCGCCGGATAGACGGCACAACAAGCCGCTAGCAAAGCTACGGCCCCTTCAGCTAATGCCCAATCCATGTTGGCAAAATTATGCAGGGTGATGGCGATCCAGCTGGTTCCCGCCGCAAAGGCCGCAAAACCGAAAACGGCCCCGAGAGCGGCCGCACGGCGCGGACGTTCCTCTGTACTCGCCAGCCAAAACAGGCCAAAAAGCAGGGCGATGGCCAGCGGCCACAAGGCCAAGGGCGCGAAGGCCAAGGGCCAGGCCGCACCCAAAATCAACGCGGCTAAAAGCCGCACAAGAAAGTGCGGTTTTTTCAGTGCACCACCCTTCACGCGCTCTCTTGAGGTGCCGTTTCCGGCTGAGATGCACTGCGCGGTGGTGGCGGCGGCGTCACACGCAAAATCTGCACCCGCTTACGATCCGCTCGCAATACCTCCAGCCGCAAATTCCCCTCTTCAATCACTTCACCCATACGCGGCACATGCCCTAAGCGCGTAGCCACCCAGCCACCCAGGGTGTCGGCATGCCCATCCGCCAGGTGTGCCACAAAATGTGCGTTAAATTCTTCCAGAGGAATCAAAGCATTTACCAGGAAATCTCCATCCTCCCGCGGAGCGATCATCACATCCTCATCAATATCATATTCATCCTCAATTTCACCGACGATGATTTCCAGCACATCCTCAATGGTGATCAGCCCGGCGACCCCACCGTACTCATCTACCACCACGGCCATGTGATGCCGACCCGTGCGGAACTCGTAAAGCAAATGATCCAGATGCTTGCTTTCCGGGATAAAAGTCGCCGGACGGAGCAATTCCGTCAGCCGCGGCGTTGGCATGTCACCCCGACAACCCCGCAACAGGTCTTTGGCCAGGAGAATGCCGCGCACATCATCGCGATCATCCCCCACCACGGGAAAACGCGAGTGCCCCACCTCGGACACCCGGGCGACAATCTCTGCTAAAGGCATATCCAGTTCAATCACTTCCATCTGTGGCCGAGGAATCATCACATCCCGCACCGTGAGCTCGCCCATACGGAAAATTCCGTCCACCATCCGCGCCGCTTCGGCATCGATAATCTGTCGCTCGCCCGCCTCACGGACCAATTCCAGCAGGGTATCCTGATCTTCCACATTGCCACGCAAGGACTGGGTAAAACGCTCCCACCAGCCCCGTGGTCGTTCCTGGTTACTGCGATCATCACTCATGCATTTGGTTCAGGTAAGGGTCGGCCACACCCATTGCAGCCAGCAATCGGGTTTCCAGCGCCTCCATCTCCTGCGCCTCGGCGGCCACTTCATGATCATAGCCAAGGAGGTGGAGGGTGCTGTGAATGAGCAGATGACGATAGTGATCGCGCAGGTGCTTGCCCTGCTCGACGGCCTCACGCATCACCACCGTCGGCGCGATAACAATATCGCCCAGCAAATCGCGGCGGAACATGGGCAGCTGCACATCCTGCGGGAAGGACAAACAATTGGTCGGCCTTGCCTTGCCCCGATATCCCTCGTTCAGGGCAGCAATTTCGGTATCGTCCACAAAAGTCAGGGATAGATCGCAGATCCGGTCATCCGCAGATGCCCGCGCCGAAGGAGCGGACAGCGCCTGCAATATCGAGCGACGCGCCTCAGCGCGGGAAGGCAGGGGCAAGGCCGCAACAGTATCATCCACAGCCATGCGCAAATAAAGACGGCTCATATCTTCGCTCCGAAGCGGTCATAAGCTTCCACAATCCGGGCCACCAGCGGATGACGGACTACATCGGCACTTTCAAAAAACACCATCTCCACACCCGGCATATCGTCGAGCACATCCATGACCTGCACCAGCCCGGAAAGCTGCCCACGCGGCAAATCCACCTGAGTCACATCGCCGGTTACCACGACCTTGGCGCCAAAACCCATGCGGGTCAGGAACATTTTCATCTGTTCCGGAGTGGTATTTTGCGCCTCGTCGAGAATGATAAAGGCATCATTCAGTGTACGCCCGCGCATATAGGCCAGTGGTGCCACTTCAATCACCTGCCGTTCCATCAGTTTGGCGACCTTCTCATAACCCAACATTTCATGGAGAGCATCGTAAAGCGGACGGAGATAGGGGTCGACTTTTTCGCTCAGGGATCCGGGCAGAAAACCCAGACGTTCGCCCGCTTCCACGGCTGGGCGGACCAGCACCAGACGCCGCACCTGATTGCTGTCCATCTGCTCCACCGCTGCGGCGACGGCGAGATAGGTCTTGCCCGTACCGGCTGGGCCAATGCCGAAGGTGAGATCATTATGGCGGATAGACTCCAGATAACGGCGCTGCCGTTGCCCGCGACCACGAATCATCCCTTT
>JAAOMR010000013.1 GCA_018853935.1 Acidithiobacillus ferrivorans | reverse complement strand
CGGAGGTTGTGGCCCGCTATAAGTCTCTCGCCGATATCGAGCGGGGCTTCAAAGTGCTCAAATCCGAGCTGGAAATCGGCCCGGTCTACCACCGCCTGCCCGACAGGATACGGGCGCACGCAGCGATCTGCTTCATGGCGCTGATTCTGCATCGGGTCATGCGCAGTCGTTTACGTGTGAGTCACACCGGGCTGACGCCGGAACGAGCCTTGGAGCAACTCCACCGCATTCAGCATCACCGAGTTCGTCTCAATGGCGCCCCACCCGTATCCGGGGTGTCTTCCATCCACGAGTGTCAAAGCGAGGTTCTGCATGCCCTCCGGGTAAAAAAACCAGCTGCGTCTCAGCAATTGACGCTGTTGTAGTGGAGCGTTTTGAAATAACTATTAGCAATATCAAGGAGTTGCAAGATTAACTGTCGAACTCGGGGGCTCCCCTTCTATGTTTGCGCCTTGTTCCTGTAATGTGGCGATATCCCGGTAAAGTGTGCGCAAACTGATCCCGAGCTCTTCAGCGAGATTCGCCCCGGTAACCGCGAATCGATGCCGGCGCAAAATTTGGATCAGGGCAAGGAGGCGTTGGGCGCGTGACACGAGGGAATTTCCTGTAATTGCTCACTGATAAGAAGCATTGTGTCCGGCGACACTCAGCCTATCAACATCCTACCGCATTGGCTTCCTGCAACTTCAACGGGCGTTTCTGCCCAATAATTTTGTCTTTTTTCCAAAGGGTCTTCGATTCCTGGGTAAGGCAGATTGCTGATTCCATAACACGGTCTCCTGAAAGAATGAGAAGAGCCATTGTCGGACAAATATAGAGGCTCATGGAGCGCGGGCACTTTTGAGAAAAGCGGGGGAGGCTCGGATGCATGAATTGTTGAACGTATATTGGCTTGGGCACGCATGCTGTTTCCTGTACGTTAATTCGATGTATAATACTCTAATAGTTACCGAATCGAGGACCAGCCAACCATGTCCACCACATTGGAAACCACTCGTATCAACCTGCGGGCAAGTGCTGAGGCCAAAGCACTGATTGAGCAAGCTGCAGCACTCATGGGTACGACCGTCTCCGGTTTCATGCTTCAGAACGCCTATGACGCGGCGCGCAAGGTAGTCATCGAACACGACACCATGCGGCTGTCCCAATCCGCTTTTCAAGCTTTCGTCAGCACCTGCGAACAAACCCCCACCCCCAACGCTGCCCTGCAGTCCTTGATGGCCCGCCGCTGAATGGCGGACAGCATTACGCTGCTGGGGCAGCAGAGTGGTCGTGCCCACTTTGATTGCGGCAATCATGCGCTGAATGATTTTCTGCAGCGCCATGCGGGCCAGCAGCAACGCCGGGGTTTGGGCAAGACGTATGTGGCGCAACGGGATGACCTTCCTGACATTCTGGGTTTTGTTACCGTGAGCGTCGGGCAGGTGGCCACGGAGGCATTACCATCACCACCTCGTCTTCCGCAGTATCCGGTCCCGATCTTGCGCATTGGCCGTCTGGCGGTGGACCGTCGTTATCAAGGGCAGGGTATTGGTCAGAACCTCCTGGCTTTCGCCTTGCATCTGGCCGTGGAGTTCTCGGAACGGGTGGGTCTGTACGCCGTGGTGGTCGATGCCAAGCACGATTCTGCCGCGCGGTTTTATCAGCGGCTGGGCTTTACGGCCACTTTAGACGATCCATTATGCCTGTATGTCCCAGTGTCCCAACTAATCGTAGCGAGTAAACCATGAACCCGCCTTTGCGCATTCTCACCTACACCGGATTTAGCGCCCATGGTGTAGAACGCCCCTACGCCAAGGTGGCTGATGCGCTGGCCCAGGGAGACTTTCATGCAGCAAAGGTCAAAAAACTCCAGCATGTCACCTACGGCAAACTCTATCGGGCGCGGCTGAACGACACCGACCGGTTGTTATTCTCGCTGGTCCGTCATCAGGACGAAACCGCACTCCTCATGCTGGAGGTCATCCGTCATCACAATTATGCCGGATCCCGCTTTTTACGCGGTGCTGAAGTGCTTTCCGATAAAATCCAGGACGCGGATCTGCAGGAAGCCTGCAAAGACGCTGTCCCATTGCGCTATCTGCCGGAAACCCGGACCAATATCCACTAGTTACAAAAATACCTCGCAAAGTTAATTCTTGAACTTCACCAGGCGGCTGACCTGAATATCGGTCACGAAAACCACTCCAGTGTGCTTCTCAAAAAAAGGGGCGAAACCTTCCAGGATGGGAGGCACCAACTCCTCTGGAACAGCCACAATGATCATGATCAACACATCATCTTCGTTAAACATGACATGCCCACCATGAATACCGTGACTGCCCTTTCCGGAAAGATTGCCGACAATGGTGTATCCCTTTACACCAGAACGATCTAGGAGATCCGTAGCGAAGTCTTTGTGGACACCTTCCATGATGATCTCCAACTTCTTCAGTGGGCTCAGATTCAGGGTTTTCATGCAATATCCTCCATAAGGGGCTGACTCATTGATAACTCGGATCGTTCCTGCAAGCGGAACGCACCATCATCCAGCACATAGGCACGATATGCGTCTTCCGGGTCCATAATAATGACTCGCACCCAGGCACCGCCCACCAGCGCCTTAATTTTCACCAAATTACCGACCGCTTTCTGCACAAAGGACAGCGGCGCCTCCACGAGCACGATCAGACGTACCGGTTCATGATAAGGTTTACCGTCCTTGAGAACAGTTTGGGTAGGCAAGCCGGTACGCAAGTCACTCTGATTACCGGTCATCACCGCAAATCTGCCGGCCACATTATGATACGCTTTGCTACCACTGCCATAGTGCTCGGTATCCACCACCGAAAAATAGTGTTCCAAGTTGATCCATTCGCCGACCACCATAGGACTGGACAGAATCGTCTCCAGAAGACGTCCCTTGGGATCGAGGCGATAGTCGTACGAATGCAGAAAAGCCCGACTTTCCAGATCCAGCCCTTCTGTCAGTGCGCGTTTGCCCACAATCGCATAGACATTCCGGGTCAGCCCCCACTCCGGACGCACCTGAGACCAGTCATGCGCCTGCCGTCGAGCCATCATTGCCGCCGCGTAAGGTTCCTCAGCCAAGCGTCCAGGACCACCCAAGGTGGGCATACGCTCTGCTGCCGAGCGTCGGGAGGCAGCAGAAAGTCCATTACGCAAACGTTCCAGATAGAGCAGATGCCGGGCCGGTAACAAATCGATATCCATGAGCTCGACCGCGTCCGTCGTGGTGTTGTGAACGGCGGGCATGAACCAGGAATCCTCCGGAATGACTATACCTAAGTCACGTAGACGTCGTCTGACTTCCGGCTTGTTGGCCATGGCGGCAAAAACACGCGCATTGGGGAGGCCCTTACCACCACCACAGGCACCACAATCCAAAGCTGATTCATAAGGATTGTTTTGGGTCTGACTTTCATGCGCCACCATCAGTACAAAACGGGAGAAATTACGAATCAGCCCAACCAAAAGAAGCGATTGAGAAATATAACGAACCTGTTCATCCACACTAAAGCCGATGCGTCCGAGTCGCTCCATCTGCAAACTCATTTCATGACGCTCTACCCGATAGATATCACGCAGCTTCTGGATAAATGCCGTTTCATCCTGATCACTAATATGTCGCCTCTGCGCCAAGTCGCTGGGGCCCTGTGCATTTTCGAGGGCAATTTCCCGCAATTGCCGGACATCATCATCGGTCACCTGATCACGAGGTATGTTCCACTCCTTGATCAAGGCACGAACAATCATGGCACGTTGTACCGCACGCAAAATAGAGTCCGCCTGGTCATGACTCAGCTTATCCAGTAGCAGGCGAGTAACGGGTTTATCCGCATGCAGACGGTCGTGCAGCTGGTGATAAGTAAGTGGTGCCACAGTCTTGCCGATCAATCCGAGACTAAATATCAAACCGACGGCTTCAACGGCCACAAATGGTGAAAGCACCGATCCCTTGAGGTCATGCAGCACATGTTCCAGAGCGCCATAAAGTGGCTCCTCTTCGAGCTCCAGTGCTACAGGAATTTCGAGAATCAGGTTTTTTGGGGTTTGAATCGCAGGACAAAGGTGTACCTCAGTGCCTTTGCCGTATCCCAAAAAACTGATCGGAACGCCAAAAAAGCCACCGATGCCAAATGTCTCATAATCACCAATAGCCTCCAGATGTCGACGCATAGGCTCGGAGCGCACATCAATACATAACATGGCCTGAGCAAAGGGACGTTTATCTACTGGCGGAGCCGAGGCTTTGGGAATATTGACCCGATTGATCAACGCCTTGATGTAATGCATTTCCATGGAACGCAGCCAGACAAAGCCCTCTCCCTTCTCCCAATTACGCACAACCTCCATAAATTCGTCCAATTGCGCAGGAGTCATCGCCATCAGCTCTGCCTCCGCATCTCCACCCATGGTCGCGGCCAGTCGACGCAGATGGGACGCCTGACGCTCGCCCTCCCAACGGGATTTGTTATCCATGTACGCATGGGCGAGTTTTGCAAAACTGGGACGACGGCGGCGAGCCAGAACATCCTCGACACGATGGGCCCACGCCGGGAGGATGGATCCGGTATGTAGTTCAAGACGCAGATAAGCCCCCAGGGGATCGGCATGAACAAATGCCTGCACCGCCTCGGCGTTCGCCGGACAGTCATGATGCCGGACCGCCTCCTGCAGAAGCGCCATCCCCAGAACCATACGCACCGCCAGAAAATCCGTTAGATCCGCCGGAAACTGCTCCGCCCAATAGTAATGTCTTGCCGAGCTCCGAAAGCGAATAAACCCGGCCCACCCATGCAGGCGAGTCAATTGTCGAGTGATATATCTCTGCCAGGATTCCTCAGGCACTTTGAGCCGTTTCAGGATGTGCGCGACCATTCCCTCGGGAGTCTCTTCAGACTCCAGCAGCTGTCGCAACTGCAAGCCACGCAAGAAAAAACGCACATTGTGCTGTGCTACCTCCTTCCAGGCAGCAAAAAATCCCTGGTCACGTCCCGGTGCCTGCCAGGCGGATTGCCCCTCATCAAAAAAATCCAGACAACTCTTGATGAGAAGTTCGTCCAAGGTTTGGCCGATATCCGTTCCAAATAGACGATCAATGTTGGCGTAAACCGGACCATCCGGAGCAATTTTATGAGCGAGTATCACACCAAGCTGAAGCTGCTGCGTGTCCCTATGCATGGTCGTTGATTGACCATGCAGAACGTCATGAAGAAGCTGTCCGTTGAGCCAGTCCGTTTTCGGTACCACCTGCTCACTCTGACAAACCGTCAGTAAAGACCAGAGCCACTTCCGGAGCGCCACGCCGGGCAACACCCCGGGAAGCGCACTCAAGAAATCGTCAAGATACTTTTCAAGCTTGGCATCATCCACTTTTCCGGCAAGGCGATATTCTTGGTACTGACTTCTTGAAAGATATCCACGACCGTGGAAAAGTGTGTTGGCTTCTTCTATCGCTGCTTCAAAAGACAGATGCTCAAGGCCAAAAAGCGGATTGTGATGAATGAAGGTACGCATCGGCCAGAACCGTGGAATCGGTTCACTGGCCACATAAATCATCGAACGAACATTGAGCCGGTCACCCAAGGTTAATTTATTATCCATGCGCCCCCCCAAAAAATGCCTCCAACCGCAAATAGTCCCAGCACGAGGCCGCCCAACCAGGTGCCGCCCACTGTCAGATCCTCAAGTAACTCACCCCGGTAGATACCGAAGAGTAAATCCTGCAAAAACCGTCCTACGGCCCAGCCCCAAAGCAACAAAACCAGAAGGCCCCCTGGGATCCATAGCAACGGCAGAGCCTTTACTACGTGGAGTAGGATGAAAAAATTGGGGAAAATCGGCGTCGCCGAAGCTGCGAGGGCGGTGAGCGTGACCAGCGCGGAAAGACGGGGCAAGACCGTCGCCAGTCCACCCGTCAGCCCCAGGTAGGCACCCCCCATCCGCTGCTTGAGAAGTCCTGCCCAGACCAGCATCAGCGCGCCGGGGATCGACCAAGCCAGCGCAACTGACTGTAGAATCAGGGGATCTAGGTTCTGCCCATGTAGCAACCAGGTTAATGCGAGCCCAGACGTCGTCATCAGCCGTGCCCAGACCTGCACTTCACGGGTACTAGCTGCACGAAAGGCGTAGAACACTGCCGTAAAAAGCGCTACGACGCGCAAGTTGGGATCCAGCCCAACCGGTAATGCCTGCCATGCTCCAGAATGTATCAAAAGCAGCAAACCCAACTGTGGAAACACCAGAATAGCCAGAGCCTGAGCCCAGAATCCCGGAGCGCTGGCAAGCAGCTTGTTAAAAATCCAGCTTAACGGAAACCACGGAAGCAATGTCCCAGCCATGATCCAGATCAAGATATCCATATCAGCACCACCGTAACAAAATATTCAAGCGATGCGAAAAAACCAAGAGAAGCTGCGTCAGCCTTGCATAAAGATCGTTCACATATAATTCCCTGGAGAGCAGGGCATACATCGAAAGATAAGCTCCGCGCCAGCGTCCCTTATCGACACGATCCCACCAGCCGGAAGAATCGGCAAAGAAGGTCAGTGCCCAGCCACCAACGAATAAAAAGGCAAGAAAAATGACCAGCGCATCGAAAGCGAATGCATTAATACTGGCGGCAGCATAAAGCTTTTGGCTGACGCCATGCGGGTAGAGAAAACTACCAAAATAATGACTGATCAGAGTGTAACCAATCACAACGAGCACGAATGATCCTAATATCCCACCCATAAGCCGCCACGGATTAGTGTGCGTCATCTTATGGGTTGCAAATAGCGCCTGCGCTCCAGTTACCCAGCCGAAAAACAGAAGAATGATGACGCCCTGCTCGTAAAGCAATTCCGAAGACACAAAGAAATGGGACAAGGTCAAAACCGCCACCGGCACTAGAATGGTTAGAGCCGCCGCCGCGAGCCAAGGCAGGCGGGAAGGCTTCGCCGGTCGCCGCTCAACAATGGCGGTGTAAATGGAATCGGGGGGCACACCATCGTGAGCACGTGCTTCACCGATGACATTTCCCGCACCCAGAAACATCGAGCCCTTGAAAAAACCATGGGCTATCAAATGGAAAATGGCGAGGGGAAAAGCGCCCACGCCGCACTCCATGACCATGAAACCCATCTGCCCCATGGTGGAATAGCCCAGAGAGCGTTTCACATCATTTTGAATCAACATCATGGCCGAGCCGATAATCGCCGTGACCAAGCCCACTATGAAAGCCATGTGCAGAGCGCCGCCCGCATACTCGAAAACCGGTGCGAAACGATTAAAAAGAAATCCACCGGCATTGACGATGCCTGCGTGCATCAATGCGGAAACCGGGGTCGGTCCGTCCATGGTATAAGGCAACCATCCATGGAGTAAAAACTGTGCCGAGCGGGCGAAAGCCGCAAAAACCAGAAGAAAGCCCACCAGCTCCGGAATAGATAATCCCCAAAAAGCATGAAGATGCGGATTTATCTGTATCTGCGCAAAAATAACCGGCAAGGATATGGAATGGTAGGTTTTGATCAACACAAATGCGGCGAACCAAAGCGGCAAGTCGCCTGCCCGGTAAGTGATTTGTGTCCAGAAGGCATAGCGCCCCGCTGCGGGGCGGTTGGTATCATGGCCGAGGAGAAAATAAAGAACCACACCGACGAGGAACCAGGCCACCAGCAGGGTAACCAAATCTGCCGCAGAAACCATGAACAAAATGATCGCAGTCATTAAATCCAATAAGGCAAAGAACCGTGTATAGTTCGGTTCTTCAACCATGTACCGTACCGAGTAGATGTGTACTAGCAAACTAATTCCACTGACAAATACCCACATGATCAAACTGAGGGGATCTAACCAGATGCTGCCCCAATGGATACCGATATGTACCACCTGCGAATGACCAGCGACCACATAGTAGCCGAGCATGATCAGTGACAGAAAAAAAGTGACCAATGTGGCTATCACGCTGACCCGTGCAGATATTCTGCGTTTTGAACGCAGGAAAAGGGATATAATGATTGCCGACAACACCAGTAGAAATGGTGTGATTATTGTCAGAATTTCCATCTCGTCCTCTTATGCCTCCCTATAAAGCTATTTGGTCATGGAAATATAGAGTTGTGGTAGTTTCCCTGGCATTTTATCGACATGATCCAGAACCAAATAATTAAGTTGACGGAAAATCATCAATACATATTCGTCGGCATAAAGATCTAGTAACAAGCAGAACGTGCGGATACCCTTACGATTAATATCTTCCACCGTTTTATTTGTAGCGAAGCGCAAACATTGGGGATCACGCACATCATTATCGGCTGGTTCACCATCTGTCAGTAAAAGAATGAGTGTTTTCTGGCTTGGATGCTGATCTAGCAAATGTCCCGCATGACGTAAAGTGGCACCCATGCGCGTGGAAATCTGTCCCGTCATGTCGGCAAGACGTCCTTTCACCTTATCATCGTAGGACGTATAGAAATCTTTGAACTTACAGAATTCTACAAAAGCTTTCTGATTGATCTTTTTGCACAGAATACGTCCACGATGATTTTTCACTCTTTTCCGCAAGTTTTTCAGCCGTATTTGATCAAAACATTATGGACACCCGGATTCCACCGGTTTGCGCGGGCGCACCAATAGGCCCCGCTGCACCAGGAGGCGGGTCAGTGTTGCCGCCACCCAAGTTTTGCCGACGCCCGTGTCAGTGCCAGTAACAAAGAGCCCGGTGCGGCCTGCAGTATCTGACATGACAACGTCGCTAATGGTTTTCATAGGCATTCCATGGCGTAGTCGATGCTGATTTCCCG
>JAAOMR010000129.1 GCA_018853935.1 Acidithiobacillus ferrivorans | reverse complement strand
CTGCACTATTTCAAGGGGCAAGCCGACTGGTACATCACTGAAAAAGACATCGATCCCGATGGTGCGGGGCAGACGCAAGCCTTTGGTCTGGCTGACCTGGGAATGGGCTACCCGGAAATGGGCTACATCAGTATTCAGGAACTGGTTCAGGCCGGCGTGGAAATGGATTACCACTTTGCGCAGCGCACCTTGCTGGAATTGAAACGTGAAAAATACCCGGAGATGATCCGTGACCGCGCGCCAGAAAATGTGCCC
>JAAOMR010000128.1 GCA_018853935.1 Acidithiobacillus ferrivorans | reverse complement strand
TGGGCACCCTCCGCTACCGGCGTCATCATATCGTGGTGGCAACAAGCAGTTAGGCAAGCTCCTTGCTGCTGGGCCGGAACACCAAGGGCCTGTTCGCAACGCGGCATTTGTGTGCCGTGTGCGGATATCCCTGTCATCGACAGGGCGCACAGTGCCGGAGCCGCGTCTACGGGTGCCAACATCCAAGGCAACAATAGAAGCAAGACCATAAAAGCTATCCGGCGAACGAACAGGCGAAAAGCGCGCACAGTACCTCAATCTCGAGACGTTAACCCTGCTATCACAACTCAACGGCCATCAAATGTCAATGCTTGCTTGCTCCCGCGACTGGGTGCCGCGCTTCCCGCCCTTACTGGCCCGCGCCCCTTATCCGCGGCTTTTTCTACCGCCCCAACCGTCGGTGTTTGCAAGTCTTTCCCGACGGCGAGATTCCCCTTCTCTGGCGGGTGATCCACGAAATGGCCGGCCAGCACCTGGAAGTCCTGGGCATGGAAAACCTCCGCCCCTCTACGCCCCAACCCTCATCCACTGGGTCCGGCGCTCGGAGGAACACAAGGAAGAGGTCATCGCCATGGTCGGCGAGAAATGCTATCGCGTCTGGGCAATCTATATGGCGCATCAGCCCACGCCTTCCAGCGTAACTGGTCCGCACTGCATCAGGTGTTAGTCACTAAACAGGAACAGGCCGCTCTCACGCCATGCCCCTGGGAACGCTGTTACCAGTATGCGGACCATAGCTACCGCGAGGCAGGGGTGAGCTGGGGAGATATCTAACGGTCAACCGGAAGAGGGCCATCGACAGCAAAGGTACGGGCGGCCGAAGATATTGCCGCAGACATATCCTCAGTCGCCAGGACGCCGATGGCTGGCCCTATCCATTGGATAGCCTGGAAGAAGATGGAATAAGTGGACACAGCCTACTACACTGAAGCCTTAAGTGAGCTGGTCATCGGCGAGAGTTAGTTCTGCGTCCATGGTGTAGCGAGCACGATGAGGAACAGAAAATGTGGCCTTATATGATGGGTGGTTTTTTCAATGGTTACGGCTGGGTCGGGTCGGCATTCATGATCCTGTTTTGGGGTTTGCTTTGCCTCTTGCTGATTTTTGGCATTGTTGCCGGGATCGTGTCGCTGGTGTGGGCCTTCCCAGGTCGCGGGATTCGGGGTGGCGAGAAAACCACCGCGCTGGATGTACTCCACGAGCGCTATGCTCGTGGGGAAATCGGAAAGGATGAGTACCTGGAAAGACGCCGCGACCTGGAACAATAGCGCGTCCCCATCCGCCGAAGCTAGTCCGGATGCGCTACTAACAGGTGGGGCAGCGGTGGGCAGCTTGTCTCGTTGGTTAAGGGCCAAGGTCAGCAACCGGCGTTGTAAGCTCCTGCGGCGGTAAAATAGAGAGGATTCTATGGACCATTTTGGACATCAAAACATAGGGATGGGTACCGCTCATCCCAGTGCGCACGGCGGTCACAACCATGCCGCCATGATCGCCGATTTCCGGCAGCGGTTTTGGGTGTCACTGGCACTGACGATCCCTATCCTTTTTTTGTCGCCGCTTATCCAGCATCTGCTTGGACTGGAGGCTGCTCTCGCCTTTACGGGGTCGTCCTATGTGCTTTTCGCGCTATCGAGCGGGGTGTATTTCTACGGCGGTTGGCCCTTCCTGAAGGGGCTGTTTGCCGAGCTCGAAACCCGCAAGCCAGCCATGATGACGCTGATCGCCCTGGCCATCAGCGTGGCCTATTTTTACTCGAGTGCCGTCGTGTTCGGGGTTCAGGGTGAAGTGTTCTTCTGGGAACTCGCCACGCTGATTGATGTGATGCTGCTCGGCCACTGGATCGAGATGAAATCGGTCATGGGGGCTTCCGGCGCACTGGAAAAACTGGTGCAAATGATGCCATCCGAGGCCCATCTCGTCACCCCGGAGGGCATGAAAGACGTGCCGGTCGCCAATCTGCAGCGCGGTGACCGGGTGCTGGTGAAGCCCGGCGAAAAAATCCCTACTGACGGACGTGTCATCGAAGGGCGAACCACCGTCAACCAGGCCATGCTCACCGGCGAAAGCCGGCCCGTGGAGAAGGGGGACGGCGACGAAGTTATCGGCGGTTCGGTCAACGGGGAGTCCAGTATCACCGTCGAGGTCCACAGGACCGGCAGTGAAACCTATCTTGCACAGGTCATCGAGATGGTGCGCCGGGCGCAGGAGTCCCGCTCCCGGACCCAGGACCTGGCCGACCGTGCGGCCCTGATGCTGACCCTTACCGCGTTGAGCGTCGGGGGGCTGACCCTTGCCGCTTGGCTGGTCCTTGGGCAGCCCTTCGAGTTCGCCCTGGCCCGCATGGTGACCGTCATGGTGATTGCCTGTCCCCATGCTCTGGGCCTGGCGATTCCGCTGGTCGTCGCCGTGTCCACCGCCATGGCGGCGCAGCATGGGCTGCTTATCCGGGACCGGTCTGCTTTTGAGCGGGCGCGCCAACTGCAGGCGGTGGTGTTCGACAAGACCGGGACCTTGACGGAGGGGCGGTTCGGCGTCACGGATGTGGTCGTGCTGGGCGGATATGCCGAAGATGAGGTCGTGCGGTTCGCCGCAGCCCTCGAAAGCCAGTCGGAGCACCCCATCGCCGCCGGCATCGTGGCATATGCCAAAGCGAAGGACATCGGCTTCGAGCCTCCCAAGGAATTCAAGGCCATCCCCGGCAAGGGCGCACAAGCCGTTGTAAATGGCCGCAATGTGAAAGTTGTAAGCCCCGGCTATCTCAAGGAGCATGGCCTTGATGTCAGCGATGAGCGGATCGCGGCCTTGGCATCCCAGGGCAAAACGGTGATATACCTGCTCGTCGACGAAAAACCAGCGGGGGCTGTCGCGCTGGCCGACATCATTCGAGCGGAGTCGCGGGAAGCCCTAGCACGGCTGAAGGGGATGGGCGTGCAGGTGATGATGCTGACCGGCGACTCGGAAGCGGTGGCCCGCTGGGTGGCCCAGGAAATGGGGCTGGACGACTATTTCGCCGAAGTGCTCCCTGGACAAAAGGCGGAGAAGATCAAGGAGGTAAAGGCGCGGGGATTGCGCGTGGCCATGGTCGGCGACGGTGTCAACGACGCGCCCGCCCTGGTGGAGGCGGACGTCGGGATCGCCATCGGGGCGGGCACGGACGTCGCCATCGAGTCGGCGGACATCGTGCTGGTCCGCTCCGATCCCCGAGACGTGGTGGCCATCCTGGAACTTTCCCGGGCGACCTATCGCAAGATGATCCAGAACCTGTGGTGGGGTGCCGGCTACAATATCGTGGCGATCCCTCTTGCTGCCGGGGTTGCTTACAGCGTTGGCCTGGTGCTTTCCCCGGCGGTGGGGGCGGCCCTGATGTCCGTTTCCACGGTGATCGTCGCCATCAACGCCAAGCTCCTCCAGAGGGTTCGGCTCACCGCATAGCGCATGGATCGGCAAGCAGCCAGCATGTCGCTGACTCAGAACTTCCCCGAACGCAGGATCGCTGTCACCCACCACAGGCCGAGTGCGCTGGCCACTGAGTAGCCGATGAGGCCCAGAAGAGGAATCCCCAGATAGTGGGGACCGGCGTGAAAGGCCATGACCAGGGAGGACCCAATAATAACCGCGGCAATGATCAGGCTCAGGCTGAGGCGGTTGCTGGCACGATCAAGGTGCTGCGAGATCTCTTCCATGGGTGCGTTGGCAACCGTTACGGTCAGTTCACCCTTGGTCAGCTGCTGTAACGCACGGGTGAGTGAAACAGGCAATCCTGTCAGGGTCCGACGTAAAGTGAAGAGGGTCCGATAGACGCCGGGAAAGGTTCCTGTCATATCAGGAAGGAATTGCCTGGCAAGCAACTGCGGCGTAAAGGCCTGTAAGGTGGCAAGCATATTGAAACGGGTGTCCAGGTCGCGCGCCACCGACTCCACAATGATAAAGGCCCTGAAAGCCAGCAAGAACTGGCGCAGAATTCGGAGCTGGTAACGCTGGCCCAAGCGGCTGAACTGGTTCACGATTTCGGCGAAGGAAGGCGCCTGGTCCGCCGCCCCGGCATAGTACTGCTCCAAAGCTTCGCCCATATCCCGTGTGAACGCGGCACGATCCGCGTCGGGAGCAGCGCCGCCCATCGCCAGATAGGCGTCGGCCAGCCATTCAGGATCCCGGGCAATGACGGCCAAAAAAAGTTGGCTCAGATCTTCCCGATCTCGGGGCGAAAGGCGGCCGACGATACCGAAATCGTGAAAGCACCAGCGCCCATCCGGCAGCAGGAAAAGGTTCCCCGGGTGAGGATCGCCGTGGAAGAAACCATACTCGTAAACCTGCACCAGATAGAGCTGCACCAGCTTTTCGGCAAGACGCTGGCGTTCGGCCGGTTCGGCCGGGTAGTCTGCGCTGAGGTGACGGCCAGGGCTGTGCTCCATGGTCAGAATGCGACGACTGGACAGCTTCCAGAACACTCCAGGGACGTAAAGGGAGGAATCGTCGGCGAACTTTTCACGGAATAGATCCGCATTGTGGCCTTCCCGTCGGAAATCCAGTTCACGGGTCAGCGTCTCGGCAAATTCTTCGACGAGGCCGATGGGATCGAAACGGCGGCTCTCGGGGATGTGCTGGTGGAGCAGGCGGGCAAGTAGGAAAAGGATCTCCAGATCTGCTTGGATCAACGGTTCGATATCCGGTCTCTGGATCTTGACGACCACTGCGGTACCATCGGAAAGGGTGGCGATATGCACTTGAGCGATGGAAGCGGCAGCCAAGGGTGTGTCATCAAAGGTGGCGTATAGCTGCAATACGGGTTGGCCCAACTCGGCTTCGATGAGACGATGCGCCTGCTCTACTGGGAAGGGCGCAACACGGTCCTGAAGCCTTTGCAGCTCTTGGATCACTGTATCCGGGAACCGGTCCCGGCGAATGCTCAACATTTGACCAAACTTAACAAAAGTGGGACCGAGTTCCTCCAAGCCCAGGCGCCAACGTTGGGCATCGCTCAGCGTTGGCGATATCGCTTCCACATGACTACGGGGAAGGTACCCTTGGAGGTGTAGCCGGTCCACATAATGCCTCCACCCCAGTTTCACCCCGACCCCCAGAATGTGGCTCAGGCGGTGCAGATCGCGAATGGAGAACTGTTCGGTCGGTGTTCCTTTGTTGTTCATGTCCGCTTTCCCTTGACAACTTGCCCTGCGAAAAACCCCTTCCCTTGCCGTATGCCGCGAATCATCTGCCAGCATCGAAGCTGTAGAAAATCCTCTTTTGATCTGCCTCATCAGCGCCTGTCCGTTTTTCAGCGGACGGACGAAGGAAACAAAAGAGCCGAACTCAACACCTCACCTTCCCAAACTACCCATCCACCCCTGCAAAGGCGGCTATGACCCGTCCTGCATCTTTCCTGCCGACCCCATCCAAATTTTGTAACTGGGCTGACGTTTCACAGCGATTCTGCAACTATACTTGAGTCGGGAAAGGCGTTACCAGCGACAGGAGATCTGCTGATGAACCACACAGATGCAGCACGGCGAAAAAAGGGAATCCGGATGGTCGGCATGACGACGGGGTTAATGATGGAACCAGTATGGGCCTTGGCGCAAACGGTTGCCATCACCAGTCAAGCGCCGGTTTACAGCCAGACGGTGCCGCCCGCTGCTTACTACTATGGCCCGGGCCCCGGCTATTACGGTCCTGGCATGATGGACGGTTTCGGGCTGTTTTGGGGATTGTTGTGCCTGCTGGCTCTCGTGGGTATCGTGGGTGCCGTTGCGTTCCTGATCCGCGGGGCTTTTGCCTGTAGGCATCGGCTGGGATGCAGGAGCACAGCGTGAGCGACAACGGGAGTGCTGCCCTCAAACTCCTGGACGAGCGCTATGCGCGCGGCGAGATCACCCGCGAAGAATACCAGCAGATGCGCAAGGATCTGGAATAGTACAGCCTTATCATTACGGTGTTCTTTTTTTGGCTTCCCGAGTAAGGGGAAAAGCGGGCGTGATCCATCTGTATCCAGGCCATGCTTTTTATAGCAAGTTCCGCTTCAGGAGGTTTTAAATGGAAACAAAAGCACCCGAGGGTCAGACTAGAGAGTCCGCACGAAACTGACGCGCCGTCGAAAGAAGGTGGTGGTAGCCCCATGTCCATGGGAATGAAGATGATGAAAAAAATGATGGGCCAGCACAGCCATCATGGTGGCGGAGGCTCTATGGCGATGATGCAGAAGATGATGGGTCAGAAAGGAGAAGGGGCGGAAGGCGGCGACAATCCGATGCAACAGATGAGGGGCATGCATGGGATGTGTACGGAAATGCTGGATACCATGCATCGCACCACTTCTCTGGCGGTCTATGCGCAGCCTGAACTTCACCAGCTTTTTGAAGAATGGCTCGCGGCACGGGAGGGTGATGTTCTAAAACTTATTGAGGAGCACGGCAGTCTGGACCCGGAGGCGCTGGCCGCTGCACTTGTCCTGAGTCCAACGAGTGTGACCACCCTGCTGGCCCACTTGCAGAATCAGGGGAAGATCCGCCTGCGTGCGGAAGCTGTCGAAAAGTCCTAACGGCTGACGGTTCCCTGGGGCAGGCATGTACAGATACGCGTCCCCTGGAATGATCGCTTGCTCATTGTGAACATAACGTCTTTGAGCATGACTAAAGACGAAATGCTGCCACCACCAAGCCACCATTCCTGATTTTCCACAATTTGAAAAGGGATACTCATGAAGAAACAAATCACCATCATAGGCAATGGATTCGCATCCCTGTTTTTCATTAGGTATTTTCTCGCCATCCCCGTCTTTCCGGTTATCGCTTATTTTTTTCGAAGGATATATTCCCAATACGACATTACAGTCATCGGAAATGGTAAATTTATTTACTTTCCGGCAATTCCTGAATTCCTCACAAGGAAGCGAAACAAAACAGATATCACCATTGATATCCGTCCATTTATTAGGCGGCGGAACATTCGCTTTATTGAGGGTGTCGTTATCGATATACAGGATGGTGGGCGAACCGTGATTACCCATGATGGAGAATATAGGAATGATTACCTATTTATTGGTATAGGGCCATCCTATAGAAAAGATGGCATTCCAGGAACAGGAGAATACACATATTCGCCATGTTATGGTCCGGATGATATGGAGGTATTTGTAAAAAAGCTGGAATCCCTGAGTGGTGGTATCATATATGTCGGCTACAGGATTAACCGGAGGGATGGTTTCGTTGCCGGACGTCCCGGACCCATGTATGAATGCGCCTGCCTCTTGGACTACGCATTGAGAGAAAGAGGGGTAAGAGATAATTTCGAGATTCATTTCTTCTCTCCAGATAGAAGTCCGGGAGAAAAGGGTGCAATAACCGATCGACTTCTTGAACGCGGGATTATCCTTGACGATGGATATGAGCCAGCAGAATTTCTAGATGGAGGGATGATTGATAAGGATGGCACGTTTAGGAAGGTCGATTTAGTTCTTTATTCGCCTGAAATAACGGGACCAACGCTTGTGCAGAAGTCATGCCTTCCCACGTCCGTTGGCGGTCACATTGATGTAGACAAATATGGACAGGTAAAGGGGTTGACTCATGTTTTTGCCGCAGGAGATTGTGCCAATCACGAAAACCCACCGCCATGGGTGCCGCATCAAGCCCATATGGCTCAACTCCGAGCTAGCGCGGCGGCAAAAAACATGAAAGCGGTTTTAAGTGGTAAGAGACCTGTGAATCTTTATAGACAGGAGCTTTCTTGTATACTGGACATGAAAAATGACGCCATGTGGCTACACAGATCGGAGGATGGTAGGCCCCCATTTCGAAATATCTTTCCGCGACGTTCGAAGAATTTGATTTTGGTAAAGGAAGCATTTGAACGAATATTCATTTTTTATCTTCGGTATTTGTAGCCATGCAGACACTAACGAATTTAATGGCTCTATGTTCCGTTTAAACAGAGTCTGTATCATGGCCTTTACGTCAACTCTATCCAAAGCTGACATTTGCTTACGCTGCCATCGCTAACCACGGAATGGTGGCTCCTCCCTGTATTGTTTTCTGTCGGGGTAGGGGCCGGGTTTATCAACGTCCTGGCCGGTGCTGGATCCATGTTGACCCTGCCGATACTCATCTTCGTGGGCCTCGACCCCGTCACCGCAAATGGCACTAACCGCATTAGCATCCTTTTGGAAA
>JAAOMR010000127.1 GCA_018853935.1 Acidithiobacillus ferrivorans | reverse complement strand
GGTGATAACTCGTCCCATCCAGCGCGATCAACAGCTGTCCATTCACCATCCGGAAGGTGTCCAGCTGACCGGTATCATTCAGGGCATTGAAAGTCCGCTCAAAGGCTGGATAAATATGCTGTGGGTCGACAGGATCCAACAGGTTGCGAATATGGTTGTCGCTGGGGATGTCGCGCATACCAAACAAGGTTTGCGCATTGCTCATGCCCCGGGTTTCGCTCATGGCGATTTGATGTGTCAGGAAAGAAG
>JAAOMR010000126.1 GCA_018853935.1 Acidithiobacillus ferrivorans | reverse complement strand
TCGCTGGGGATGTCGCGCATACCAAACAAGGTTTGCGCATTGCTCATGCCCCGGGTTTCGCTCATGGCGATTTGATGTGTCAGGAAAGAAGGGCATTGGGTATAAAACACCGAGAATGCGCCTAGCAAGGCATCTTCCATGCGATAAGTGCAATTTTTACCGGTCCGGTTGTCTGGGAAGTCACGCGCCAACGCTCTGAGTACGGCGATTTGCTCTGGCATGCGAAGGGCTTGCTGAGGAGAAACAACGGGACAGGCCATACGTTCTCACTGGAATGACATTA
>JAAOMR010000125.1 GCA_018853935.1 Acidithiobacillus ferrivorans | reverse complement strand
GGCGAGCCCCGCCGGGTCGCCAATCAGGGTGTTGTCGATGTCGGATATGAGCAGATGATCCGCCGTCGGTAAGGCGCGGCGTATCCCTTGGCGGGCGGCGGATTCACGCCGCAACTGTTTGCGCTGACGTCGGAGAATACGTTCCACTTCTGCCAGATAACGGCGCGCATGGGCATCCCAGCTATAGACCCGGCGCACCCCCAGCAAGCCTGCCCGGCTGGCACGCTGCCAGCGTTGGCGATCAAAAAGCATTTGCCGGAGGGCGTCTTGCATCTCCCCGATATTCAGCGGATCCACCAGAATGCCATTGCGGCAGTTGCGGATGATGTCCTGCGGGCCACCATGCCGGGTGGCGACGACCGGCAAACCCGAGGCCGCCGCTTCCAGCAGGGTCAGGCCAAAGGGTTCAGTCAGTGCCGGATTGACGAAAACGCCCTTATAGATGGCCGCATAGCGGTAATATTCGGGAATGTCTTCCGGTTCGTGATGTTTGGGGAGGGCGATTTGCCCGTAAAGGTCGTAATCGTCAATGGTATCCAGTACGCGCTGGATCACTCTTTTCGCCCCGTACGAGAGTTGCCCAAAGCGGTCACGCTGGCCCATAACCAGAACCAGGTTGGCCTGCTCCCGCAAAACCGGATCAGTGGCATAGGCCTCAACCAGGCGCTGAAAATTTTTACGCTCATCGGGGCGGGCAATGGCCAGAATGGGGGGCTTGCGCGGCGCCTCCAAAAAACGGCGTAAGCCGGACAGCAGCGGCGAGGAACGCTGCCGACCCGGCCGGGAAAACCGTCGCAAGTCCACACCTGGCGGCAGGATCCTGAAATGCGTCCGCGCGGCATTCTCGTACAGGCCATACTGCTCGTCCACTTCCTGACGGGTGCTGGCCATGACCACGGATGCTTCACTGAGTACGGATTCTTCGGCGGCAATGCGTCGCGGAAAATGAAATTGGCGGTCGATACTTTCCGCCTTACGGCCAGCAGCGATCAGTCTTTCCCGTTTATCCCGCCCCAGGGAATGGCCGGTGTGAATAAGCGGGATACCCAGCAGGCGGGAAAGACGTACCCCTACATAACCCGCATCGGCATAGTGGCTGTGGATGATATCGGGAATACAGTTTTCACTACGGATAAACTGCAGGGCGCCGTCCACAAAGGTATCCAGGTAATCCCAGAGCCGCTCTTTTTGCAGATATTTATGCTCTGGACCAGCAGGCAGACGGATAATCTGCGCGCCGGACGCCAATAGTTCGCGCGCTTCTCCGTAAATGGGATTCGTGCCGGGATCGCTAAAGCGCCGCGTGAGGAGGTCGATCCGGGTGACGCGCGGGTCCCGCGCCAGCGCCTGCATTTCGTCGAGTACATAGCCAACCTGGCCGCCGGTATCTGCATCGACCCCGAGTTCTGGAGTTCCGCAAATGCGGCCGTGGATACTCAGCATCAGAATGTAAAGACCCTGGTGGTCTGACAAATTACTCCTCCTTGATCCAGCGCGCCATTATGGTTCGGTAAAACTCAGGTTGATCCGGTATGGCACCGGATAACGCACAAACGGCCGCTGCCAGTTCCCCTGCCCGCTGTAATCGCCGAGCGATGGCGTCGCCACGAAACAGACTCCAGAGCCAGCCTGCGGCAAAGGCGTCTCCCGCACCGACGGTATCCTGGATAACGGTGGAGACCGCTTCCGTCTCGTAAAAATTGGTCCCATCCCCATAAGCGGCACCCGCAGCACCACGCGTCAGCAAGACGGCTTGCACATGAAAATGCCGGGCTACCGTCTGCATCGCTTCCCGCAGGGTCGAGGCAGGGGGCAATTCGTAAGTACGAATGATCTGCTCCAGTTCCTCCACATTGCATTTCAGTATAGATGAACCCTGTATGAGTTCGGCCAGCAATTCCGGATTCCACCAGGGATCGCGCAGATTGACGTCGACAAAGCGCCACTGGGCACGGGCACGTAACTGGCGCCAGGTTGCCCGCGATGGCCCGTCTTCCCGCAAGGCGAGGCTACCGTGATAGAGCCAGGGAATGGAGGCGATCACGCTGGCGGGCGCACAAATGGCGTCGTAGGCCTGATGCGGCAGAATTTCAAAGCGGTGCCCCTGGCCGACGTCCACCGTCACCCGTACCCGGCCAGTAGGAAGCAACGTATCTTCTGTCACTTCGTCCATGGACATCCCCCAGTCCCGCATGTGCTGCAAAATGCGTTGCCCCGGGGCATCCCGCCCTACCCTGCTGACAAAGACGGACGCCACCCCCAGCGCATGGAGGTGTTGCGCGACATTGAAGGGCGCGCCGCCAAGTCGTTGCACGTCGCCAAAATCATCGATCAGGCATTCGCCGAAAATAATACCGGGAGGCCCGTTGGCGTTCATGGCGCAATTTTCTCGTCAGCATTGGCTTTTCCGACATCGGGCAAACGACGAATAATGCGCTGGAAAAAGAGATTGTTAGGAATAACCACAATTTTTCCATCATCCTGACGTAATTCAGTAAACATGAGATTTTCTTCAATGACCTCGCCGGTCAGCGATTCCGGGAATATCTCGATACGTTGCCCCAACTGTAATGGCTGCCAGAACCAGATAAAAAAGCGTGCCGTAATGTTGCTGACCATGGCCCATACCGCCAGCATACCGACGCCGATCACCGCCAGTAAGCTGACAAAAGTGGTCCAGATGGCAGTGACATCGACACCCCAGACCCGCAGCACGACAACCCAGACAATGAGCCAGAGAAACCAGGTAGTGATTCTCTGGAGCATCACGCCATAGCCGCGTGACATGGCCCGTCGTCTGCCAAGAAAGTCCATAAGATGAACAATTACATTGCCATACCAGCGTAATATCAGAAAGCTACCCGCCACAATCAGCAGGGTATATATCAACCGGTGTAATAACCATTCGGGGTTCGTCGTCAGCCCGTGGAAAATCATGCCCATACATCACTCCCCTCTGCTGTTGATTTTTACCATAACGTAGCGAACGCAGACGGGCAAATCCGCGCCCGACTGCGTCATGCCCACGGTAATCCATGCTTGCGAAATCCAAAGGCATATTATTTGTCAGGGAACCAACAGAGCAAAGACCTATCAGATAGTTATATACCTCGCACGATATCGTAAATGGCGGCCCGACAAACGACAGCAGGAGAGGTCATGGCAGACACCCGGAATCCCGGCACCATCATGGGCGATAAGGCTATCGCCGCTCGCATTCAAGAGACACGTGAACACCTGGATCGCTGGCGCGCCATCCTGAAGGAACCCGACCGCTGGGTATCCGTCTGGTTTTTGGCCTATGCACTGTTGGGCGCTGTCTCGTCCGGGCTGCTGCCTATTCTCTTGCCCCTGATGATCGTCGCTCTCACCAATCATCTCAGTTGGGTCGCTTATGTCATGGGCGGCTTCAACCTCGGATTGCTGACCTCACCCCTGTGGGGAATCCTGGCCGACCGCAAGCAACTGCATCGCCCCATTTTTTTCGGTGGCTTTCTGGTGCTGTCGCTGGCACTGGCAGTCATGCCTTTTCTGCCGGGAATCTTCACCTGGAGCGGACTCTCTCTGCTCGCTGGTGCAGGGACCTCGGCCGTGGCCACTATGGCCAGCCTGTTCATCGTCGAGTTTGACCCGCAAAATGAGTGGGAACCCCGACTGGGCTGGTTGCAGACTTTCAACGGCGGCGGGCAGGTCGGCGGGCTCTTGCTGGCGGGCATCTTCGTCAGCAATTTCAAAGCGGGCCTGATCTGTTCGGCCCTGGCGTTGATTCCCGCTATCTGGTTAGGGGCCAAAGGCTTGCCTACCGCGGCCAAACATTACGGGTGGGCGGCGGATGTGGGCGATCACATGCGGCGCGATCTGGACTGGCGCTTCCTCGCCAATTTCGGGCGCCCGGAACTGCTGGGAGGTGGCCTGCTGCGCTTTTCGCATCACCTCTCCCTGTCCGGTGCGCGCCGATTGGGCGACGTCCTGCATACTCGCTTTGGTCGCTTTCTCCTTTCCTGGTTTGCCGTAGCCTTTGGGGTCGCCGCGTTCTTCGCCTACTTTCCGGTGGCCATGCAGAAAGCTTACAGCGTAGCCCCGGCACTGACCTCCAGCGTCTACGCCATGGCCGCCGCCATTGCCTTAGTGCTGTATTCGGTGGGTGGGCAGTTATCCGGACGTTTCGGCGCCGGAAGGGTATATCGCTGGTCTTTGATGCTCCGCTTTTGGGGATTTGGGCTACTACTTCTGGTGTTTTTCCTGCCCGTACCCAAAACGCTGACCGCCCTGGCTGGTTTTGTCCTGATTGTCATCGCCTGGCCACTGCAGAGTATCTCCGGAACTACCCTGACAGCCCGGTTAACGCCCGTCAGCCAAGGCGCGGCAATGGGTCTTTTTAATGCCAGCGGCGCCGTGGCCACAGTAGTTGGCACCTTTCTAGGTGGCCCGCTGGTACAGTTTATCGGCTATCCGTCCCTGTCGGCCATGGCCTTGCTCGGGATTCTGATCGGCTGGCTGATGGGGCATGGATTACAAGCCCCAAGTGCCGCGCCAGCCCACCCCGATGATTTAACGGCGCAGAAAACACAACAGTCCTAGCGATTCCGCATGAAATCAGCCGTGCGCTGAAAGGCACCCTGCAGGTGGGCATAGAGTTCCGGCTCTATCTCTACGTCGTGCATGGCCCGAAGCATGCATGCCATCCACTGATCCCGCGCCTGATCATCCACCGGGAAAGAGCCATGCCGAGCCCGTAAGCGGGGATGCCCGAAACGCTGCACATACAGGTCAGGCCCGCCCAGCCAGCCGGACAGAAACAAAAAGAGCTTCTCCCTGGACGCGGAAAGATCTTTCGGGTGAATATCCCGCAACGGAGTCTGCCACAGCGTCTCGCTATCCATCAGGTCATAAAACCGGTTGACCAGCTTGCGAACGGCCTCTTCACCACCAAGGCGGGCGTAGGGGGTATTTTCAGATTCAGGCATCAATAGGTCTTGCTCCAGATGGGTGTATAGAGGCCAGTGTGTTTATGATACTTACTGCGCGGGCATGGCCTTTTTGCGCTTTATGAATGCCTGCGCTACAGTCAATCCGATACAACCTGAGCCGCAAGCGTACCCTCTTTGGAGCTTATTCGGCAACGTCCCGGCTTCCGTCCATTGCCCACAGGAAAATTCATGCCCCTTGCACCGACAGCCGCATTCATCAATGGATGCTGGACAGACCTCGGCATACACTTTGTGGTGCGGAGCCCGGTCAATCAACAGATGCTCGCCGAAGTGTCCGATTGCGGAGCTCGGGAGGCTGAAGCGGCGGTGCAGGCGGCAGTGCTCGCTTTTGCAATCTGGCGTCAAACTGTCGTCTACCGGCGCGCGGCCATTCTCAGCCGTTGGGCGGACCTCATCCAGATTCACGCAGAAGACCTCGCCCGTCTCATCACCTGGGAGATGGGTAAACCCATACGCCAGAGTCGTGCCGAAATCAAAACCGCAGTCACTTTGGCGCGCTGGTATGCCGAAGAATGCAAGCGCATCACCGGCGAAAGTATCCCCTCCCAGTTTCCAGACAAGCGCTTACAGATCTGGAAAGTGCCGGTTGGTCCGGTATTCGCCATTACACCGTGGAACAGCCCGGTCTCCATGGTCGTTCGCAAGATAGCGCCGGCGCTGGCAGCCGGCTGTACAGTCATCCTCAAGCCCGATGAGCAAACGCCGCTCTCCGCCCTAAAACTTGCCGAACTCTGGGCCGAGGCGGAAGGCCCCGCGGGCACTCTGCAGGTTCTCCCCAGCTCTGATCCTGCACCCCTGGCGGAACGACTGATGGCTGACCCGCGCATAGCCAAGTTGAGTTTTACCGGTTCCACGGCGGTCGGACAGAAGCTTTATGCGCAGGGATCGCCGACCATCAAACGGCTTTCTCTGGAACTGGGCGGACACGCTCCAGTGCTTATTTTTGCCGATGCGGACATCGCTGCGGCGGTGGCCATGACCATCCATGCCAAATTCCGCTATGCTGGCCAATCCTGTGTCGCCGCCAACCGCTTGTATGTGGATGATGCGATTCTGCCGGAGTTTACCGCACGTTACCTCGACGCGGTAAGTCATCTCAAGATCGGAGACCCCTTTGCAGAGGACACTGACATCGGGCCGCTGGTTTCCGCAGCCGCTGTCCAGAAGTTCAAGGCGCAATTGCAGGATGCCCTGGACCGCGGCGCGCGGCTGCTGTGCGGAGGGGATGCACAAGGCCTGTGGTGCGCCCCGACCCTCCTCGCCGATCTCGATCCGCAGAGTCGTATATTCCACGAAGAAAGCTTCAGCCCCCTGCTGCCCATACAGGGGTTTCGCAGCGAAGCAGAAGCTATCGCCCGCGCCAATGACACCCCCTATGGCCTGGCCGCTTATCTCTGGACCCGCGATCTCGGACGCGCATACCGCGTCGCGGAGGCGCTGCAATGCGGCATCGTCGGCGTCAATGACGGGTCTCCCGCCACCCCGCAAGCGCCTTTCGGCGGCAACAAGCTTTCTGGGCTGGGCGTCGAGGGCGGCAAATGGGGGTTGGAGGAATATTTGCAGTTGCGTTATGTTTCTTTCCAATTGCCGCCCGCGCCAGCGACCGGAGATATGGAATCCGCTCTTTCTGATCTTTAGTTGTTCCGGGATATACTCACTCGCCAACATCAGATGCATAATCGTTCGCTGTTAGGGGCTATATCATGTATTTCTCTCCGCAGGAAATTGCTGCACTCATCCAGGAAGATCAGCCTTTCCTGGACCTCACCACCCACATGCTGGGTATTGGCGGCAAGGCAGCGGTCATGCGTTTTCGCTGTCGTCAGGACATCACGGTCGCCGGGACCGAACTGGCCGCACAGATACTGGACGCCTGCGGCCTTAGCATGACCGAAAGTCAGCCGTCGGGCGCATTGGCCGCAACAGGAAGCACTCTGCTGGCTGCGGAAGGTTCCGCAAGTGCTGCCCACTCTGCCTGGAAAGTGGCGCAAAACGTGTTGGAGTACGCGTGTGGCATCGCGACCTACTCCGCGCAATTGGTACAGCAGGCGCGCCAGATCAATCCCCGAATATCCGTGGTTGCGACGCGTAAGAATATTCCTGGAATACGGCGCTTTGCCGTCATGGCTGCTCTCGCGGGGGGAATCATGCCGCACCGGCTGGGTCTTTCGGAAAGTGTTCTGGTGTTTGACCAGCACCTGGCCTTTTTAGGTGGTTTGTCGCCTTTCTTGCAAGAGTTGGCGCAATACCGGAGACAGGTTCCCTCCAGCAAGATCGTGGTGGAAGTGCAAAAGACGGATCACACCCTGACGGACGCCCTGGCACTGGCTCAGGCCGGGGTCGCTGGCATCCAGTTTGACAAATTGCCCCCCGGGCTCCTGGCAGAAATTGCCGCGCAGCTGCGCGTCGTAGCACCTGAAGTTACGTTGTTTGCAGCGGGCGGAATCACCCTTGCGAATATTCAGTCCTATGCGGCAACCGGTATGGACACCCTCGTAACCAGCGCCGTTTATCACGCCACACCGGCCGATATCGGTGTGGAAATCCGCCCCGCATAAGACCTGTGACTCCCGCGCGTCAGGAGATTTTGATCAGCATGGGGCGCACCCGCTATCCCGCCTTGCGCAATAGCCGTAAATCATAGCGGCCATCGCGCACGGCCTCCGCCATCTGCCCTATCGTTTTCTGGCGAAGCAATTCCAACACCTTGTTTTTAATGGGTGACCATGCGTGGTGCACAGGACAGGCGGTCGCATCTGTGCACTTGGCGAGGCCCAAAACGCATCCTTCGCCAAAAGGTTCACCGGCAATACGCCTCACCATCTCCAGAAGTCCCGATTCCCGGATTCCCGGCGCCAGCAGAAAGCCGCCGCCGCGCCCCTTGAACGACTGAAGTATGCCCTTCCCCGCCAATTCCCTGAGAATCTTCGCCAGGTAGGGAGCAGGCACGTCATAGAGGTAGGCAGCCACATCCTGACCGCGCACACAGAAATCCTCCGGCTGCGCTGCCACGTACACCAAAGCCTGAAGCGCGTAGTCACAGGTTTTGCTCCACAACATGGCCTTGTCCCCTGCTTTATCCCGCCTTGGCCACGGCGGCCCCGTCCAGCAACACGCTGGAGGGTATCTGGAGCACCTGTATTCCCTGCTCACGGACAAAACGTGCTTCGTTCCGGGTCAGCGGCGCTTCCATCAGGGCCCAATGACGATCCGTTGAACGCTTCATGATCTGACGGGCAAAATTGCGCTGCAACTGATCGTTGAAACGGCATCCGACAAAAAGAAAATGACGCCCGATGCGAATTTGTTGGACGATCTCCGGGATAGGCGTCTGAATGTCAATTTCCGTCAGCACTTCGACAAAATCCGTATCGGAAACGAGGTAATTGTTGGCCGGACTTTGCGAGCCCCAAGGCTCATACAGTATCGTGTCCCACTGGGCGGCGACGGCGGCGTCAACTGGTTGACCGGCGGCATTCATATATCCCGTCCAGTGGCCGAAATGCTCGGTCTGGCTGAGTCCCTGGATACGTCCCCAGCGTGTACCCTGTTCGGCCAAGGCCTTGGCCATACCATTGTCGTACCAGAGGTGGACGATCAACGGGAGTTTTCGGGCAGCCAGTTCGCGCTGCAAAGGATGAAGCGGCGGATCCCCGGCAAAGGCCTTGTCCATCATGCCCACGAGGGTCTTGCGATGCTTGAAGTTCTCGATATATTGCGCGGCTCCGGTGAGGTTGCGACGGACCTTGTGGGGAACCGTCACCTGGCTGCTGAGCAGCTCCGCCAATGCCGGCAACTCGCTGGGCAGCGTGGCACCGGCCTCTGGCAACAGACCAGGACCGAGATAAGGAATGATGCGCCCTTCCGCAAGGCCGCTGAAGATTTCCGAAAGATCCTTGTCCATAGTTATACTTCCTTATGTAACGGGGGAAAGAACTGCGGCCTTGATCTGTTCGATGACCGCTGGTTCGAGGCGAAAAATACCCCTTCCGCCGGAGAGCGATTCATAACTATTGGACGAGTGTCTGCTCAGCGCATTGAACCAGTCCTGGGGACTGGTCCCGCTGGGACACTCGCCAATTTCCCGCACACTGCCATCATTGGCAAAGCGCACATGAATCACGACGAGTGTTTGTTCCATAATGGTCTCCTTATAAGCCTGAAGAAAATCCCAAAAGCTCGATGACAACATCTTCTTCACCGATCATGGCCTGACAAGCCAGACGGGATTTGCTGCCGACGCCAACGATGGCATCCAGTCGCTCATTTTCCAGACGCTGGATTTTAGACACGCTCTTTCGACCTTCCTGGACGAAAATATGGCAGCTATCGCATTCACCTTTGCCTTCGCACTTCAGAACCATAGACTCACCAGCGGCAATCACTGCGGCAGCGAGACTGGCCCCCACGGGCATCTCGACGGTTTTACCACTGGGTTTGATGGTGATAATGGGCATTCAATCTTCTCCTCTATTAAAATGAACATAAAAACAACACACTAATAAATGGCGGCACCGGCACCCACATTGACGGATGCATCCTTCAAGGTTTCGATGATAAAGGCGATTTCCTCTTCTCCCAGACGTGGGTGAAAAGGCAGGATCAGGGTGCGATCGGATACCCGCACGGCGGTCGGGCAATGACCGCCGCCGCGCTCGCGATAATAGGATTGCGTATGCATGGGCAGGCAGTAAGAGGCCGCCTCGATACCCTGGGCGCGGAGATCGGTGACGATGGCATCCCGACTGCTGCGGCTGAATCGGGTGCCGAGATGTACTTCGTACACAAACCAGTGCACCGCGCTGGCATCCGGCCCATGGTAGGGATCCTTGATACCTTCAAAGGACTTCATGTACTCAAAGTACAGTGCTTCCACCTGCTGCCGGCGTTGCAAAATACCGTCCAGACGGGCGAGCTGGACCAGCCCGATGGTGGCCTGAATATCGCTCATTTCTGCTTGCAGGGGTGGACGGGTAGGCGCCACCACCGAGCCCCGCTCACTGATGCCGCGCGCGCGGTATTGGCGCAGACGGCTGACCGTTTCGGTATCGTCCGTGACGATCATGGCACCTTCACCACAGACCAGGGCAGAGGGCTGGGCAAAGGCAAAAATAGCGCTGTCCCCGAAGCTGCCTACCAGTTTGTCCTGATAACGGGAGCCGATGGCCTCCGTCGAATCTTCCAGCAGCAGCAGGCCGTTTTCGTTGGCCATCCTGCGCAGCTCCTGCCAGAAGGCGGGATGCCCCTTGGTATTGCCGGCGAGAATCGCCCGGGTTTTCTCCGTGATCAGGGTCTCAGTCCCTTTGGGGGAGATCGTGCCGGAGTAGTAGTCGATATCGGCAAACACCGGCTGAGCTCCGTACCAGGCCAAGGCGTGGCCGATCTGCCACCAGCTATAGGGTGAGAGGATGACTTCATCGCCTGCCCTGAGCTCGTAGGCACGCAGACAGAGCATCAGGGCGAGCGTCGGGCTGGCAACGGCGACAGCATAGCGCCGCCCGTGGTAGGCCGCAAAAGCCGCCTCGAAAGCCTCCACTTGTTCACCCGCACTAATGCGAGGGGACCGCAAAACGGCCTCTACGGCCTCCAGTTCACCGGGGCTGATGTCCGGATCCGATAGTAGTATCTCGGGTGTGCTCATGACACCCTCCCATGCATAGCCAGCAACAGACCCGTTGCCGCCAGGGAATCTGCGGTGACCTTCCAGCAGTGGTCACGGGTATCGAGCAGATGCAGGTCAAAATATTCACCGGCACGGAAAGGCTCGTCGCTGACATCGCTGGCGGGGCATTGAGTAATGGGCAGTCCGGGGAACTGCGTGCGCAGAACGGGCAGAACACCTTCGCCAGACCGGCAGACCGTCTGGCCCAGATCAAATAACACCGCGATATCCTCGTCGGTCAATTTCATGATCTCAGCCCTCCAGACGCCGAGCTTCTACGGTGATAGGCAGACGGGTATCACTGGGCATCTCCGGTAATTCCAGGCGCCAGCCGTTAGCCAACGTCACCACCCCGCCCCACAGTTCCGGCTTCTGACAGTCGGTAATAGGTTCTTCAAGATCCTTCTTGGGCACATACGCCGTCAGCTCACCGGCAGCATTTTTACGAATCATCACCTTCATGGGGTATTCCTTTCAGTGTGCACAAGAAATTGCGGCACCAGCCGCCGTCATCGGTGGCATGTCCATCATGCCCAACAGAATGCCTGGTAATACGCGGAGCACCCGTTCCACATCCTCCGACCGGTTCAGGCGTCCAAAGGAGAAACGCAGCGAGGACAGCACCGCCGTTTTAGAAAAGCCCATAGCCGTCAGCACATGGGAAGGTTCCTGACCGCCAGCAGCACAGGCGGCACCGGCGGCCGCAGTAATGCCCTCCTGCTCCAGGCGATAGAGCAGCTCTTCACTATCCAGAGCGATGAATCCAATATTACTGGTATTGGGCAAACGCTCGGCATCCTGCCCGTGGATGCGCGCGCAGGGCATGAAGGCCAACAGGCCTTGTTCAAAATGATCGCGCAATCCCTGCAGGTAGCGAGCCTCGTGTTCGATATTGGTGAGCAGGCGAGCAGCCGCCGCAAAGCCAATAATACCTGGAACATTCTCAGTACCGCCCCGGCGTCCCCGTTCCTGATGACCATGAAATAGTGGTGGTAAGGCAATGCCTTTGCGGACAAAGAGCGCCCCCACCCCCTTTGGCCCATGAATCTTGTGTGCAGAGCAGGATAGGAAATCCACGCCGGATGCGGCGGCATTCACCGGCAGCTTGCCGAGGGCCTGGGTCGCATCCGTATGGAAAAAAGCCCCCGCGTCATGCGCCATGGCCGCCGCTTCAACGATTGGAAAGAGCACACCCGTTTCATTGTTCGCCCACATGAGAGAAACCAGGGCGGTATCCGGACGCAAGGCGGCACGCAGGTCTGCGAGGTCCAGCCGCCCCTCTGCATCCACTGGCAGGTAACTCACTTCTATCCCGAGGCGCTCCAGATGCTGACACATCAACAGCACCGAGGGGTGCTCTACCTGGCTGGTGATCAGGTGGCGTCTGCCCTTGATCATGGAGAGCGCGCCCAGGATCGCCGTATGATTGCCCTCGGTCGCGCCACTGGTGAAAATCAGTTCCGCGGGTGAAGCACCCAGCAACCTGCCCACCGCAACCCGCGCCTCACCCAAAACTTTCTTGACGCTTGCACCCGCTTCGGAGGCGCTGGAAGGATTGGCATATTCCGTGGACAAATAGGGCAACATGGCGTCCAGTGCCGCCGGTGCCAAGGCCGTTGTCGCATTGTTATCGAGATAAATGCTGCGCGTTATATTCATGGTTTTGGCTCTCCGATGGGCAGTATTTCCTCTTCCAGGCAACCCACCACCATGCCGTTGGCGAACTCCACGAGGTAGAGGGGCGTGTTGCTCTCCTCATGATGTCCTACCCGCACGATTTCTCCCGGACTGTCCTTGGCTACCAGCAAGGCCCCTTCGGCCTCCCCCGGATAAGTCCCGTCATTAAAAATATCATCGCCAGCCAATACCTTGAGGCCCCAATCAAATCGGGGGGGGCGCAAATCCATCATGAGATTTTCTCCTCCTGACTCGGATTGTATTCGATCAGTTCCAGTTCGCGGCCCTTCATACCGACCAGATGACCACGTTCATAAAAATCCACGCCATAAATATAAAATTGTTGCAAATAGGTGCCGATACTGATGATAAAACCGACATCGCCTTTTGTAACAATCACCTCGCCAATTTCGGCGCCGGTGAATGTCCCGTCATTTTTCACATGCTTGCGGGAACGGACTTTATCTCCATAATTGAACTCGGGTTCTGCGCCCAACTCCACCGTTGCACTGTCTCTGCTCATTCCGGCCATATCTCGCCCTCCCCCGGCAATCGTTGTCTGGAAAGCGCTTCGCCTTTCCCCAGGCGTTCCGCAGCACAACGACGCACCTCATAATCCGCGTCCGCCAACAGGCGGATTACCGCTTCCCGGCTCCCGCGCGCGGCCACCTCGTAGCGGATACGCCAATCCGCATCGTCAACCAGCGTGGAAAGAATCGACACCGGTACCCGTTCAATGGCATCCAGACGGACCCCGGGATCGTCGTCCTGCAGCATTTTGACCAGGACATCCACGCCGATGCGTTTGGCCACAACCCGCCGGACCTCCACATCGGAATCATGCATCATGAGCGGTAACAGGCCCTTGGGCAGACGCCGCGCCACCTCCAGACGTACGTAATAATCCGCATCGTGCATCATGGCCGGCAGGTTACGGTCATCCAGTCGCGCGGCCACCCGGATACGCACTTCCCGATGCGGATCGTGGATCATCCGCAGCAGATAGCGTTGCGGGAGCCTTTGCGCTACCGCCCAGCGCACGGTTTCGTCAGGATCGTCCATCAGTGCGGGCAAATGAAAAATATCCGCATAACGTGCGGCGCAAGCCCGCACCTCAAAGTAGCCGTGTTGCAGATAATCCTTGGCGATCTGTGGATTCCAGCGAAAAAAGCGATCCACCCTTTTGGCGTAACGATCATGCATACAGGCATGCAGTGCTTCGCACTTCACCTCCGGGATCCCGCGCTCCGGGCAGGCTTCACAGGAGACGGCAGCACCCTGCCAGTCAATGGCCTCATCCGGATCACTCATCGTCGTCCTCCTCTTTTTTTTGCAGGACTTCCAGCAGCACCCGCGCCTGTATTTTGTCCGTCGGGTCCAGTTCGATGAGTTTGTCCATGATTTTGCTGCCCGTAGCCAGGTGACCCAGACGCAAATGCAGGTAACCATAGGCTTTCAGCACGAACATATAAAAGCGTGCCCGCGGTGCATCAAAACTGCCAAAGTCCGCCTGCCGCTCCCTTACCTTGCGCCAGTCCGGATCAATACCCAATTCTGCGGCGCTGCGCTGCAGACAGATACGGGCCGTTGCCAATGCCTCGTTCAGTCGGCCTTTATAGAAATAAAATTTGTACAAACCCAGGTAAACAACCATGTGCTCGGGGGCGATGGCGATGGCATCCATCAGGTGATCCTCGGCGCGCACATCGTCCGCATAGGAGCGCGCCGCGAGATGCAGATGGCGTTCCGCCGCCTCCGGCAGGAGGCCTTCATAGTAACGGCGGTTCAACCATTCATCGTCCCAGATATTGCTCATGCTGCACCCCTCTGCTTCACGGGGTTGAGCAGAGCCGCTTCACACTCCTCACAGCAGACATAACTGCTGTAAGCACGTGCGAGATGACGCTGCTCTCTGGCTGGTATACGGGTAAATATCTCCGCATGACGTAAATCGATAGCATCCAGATGCGAGGGAAGTGCTGCCGTATTCACTGCGCAACGATGGATAGTCGTGTTCGTATGATGAACGATCCAGGTTTCCATGTTTTCCTCCCTCCAATCTCTGCCATATCCCTACGGGGCATTATTCCTTGGGTGTAAATGAAGTTCCGCAACCGCAACTGGCCGCCGCATTCGGATTGGTAAAGACCAGCCCGGTATTCATCAGGCTATCCTCGCAATCGACGACGACGCCATTGAGAAAAGGGACACTTTTCTGTTCCAGCAGCACCGGAATGCCATTACTGGTGATGGCCACATCGCCTGGTTCCGGCACTTCGACAATACGAAAATCGTAAGACAGGCCAGAGCATCCGCCCGGCTTTACTGCAAGGCGGAAAGCACTGGCAGCATTTCCACCGCCAAAGGTGATCATCCGCTGGATAAAACGTTCCGCTTTCGGCGTAAAGGTGAGTTCCATGACCGGCTCCTAAGCGACGTAACGGGGATAGTTGTTGTCAATAATGCAGGTGTCATCCACCGGACATACCGCCACACACTGCGGTTCATCGAAATAATTTATGCATTCCGTACACTTGGCCGGATCGATCACGAAGGTGCCATTTTTTTCGGAAATGGCCATATTCGGGCATTCCGGTTCACAGGCCGAACAACTGGTGCATTGGGAACTGACGATTTTAAAAGCCATGATGTTTCTCCTTTTGACAAAAACGGGGGAGGATATCTCCCCCGACAACCTTACGCAGCTACATACGCCCCCTGCCGGATCTCCGCGTCTCCGCGCTGGCCATGAACAATGGCCCCACTACGGATGTTATCGAGATAATCCCGATAGTAGGCAATGACTGACTGCTCGATATATTCAAAGGCGTAACGATCCACCGCATCGATTCCCGCCGCTTCCAGCGAGGCTTTCGGACAGCCACCGATCTTGGCCACAAAAACTGCCGTACAATCGTTGATCGCGCGGATGATGGTGCTTTCCAGAGCTTCCTCTTCGCCATAACCGCCCTGGCAATAGAGGTCTACGCGACGGTGGCCGACAAACTTCGCGCCGGACGCACTCGCTTCATAAATCTGGAACTCGGTGGCATGCCCGAAGTGTTCATTGACCCGCCCGCTGCCTTTGGTTGCCACCGCGATGAGAATTTTGACATCGGATTGTTCGCCAGCCAGAGTTTCCAGTTCAGCACGTTTGGCGTCCGCCGTTGCCTGACGCTCCTGCTCGACCAGCGACTGATAGGCCTTGCGCGATTCGAGGTCGTATTCCACATCCATCGCCATTACGGCTTCGGTCGTGAATTCTGCCGAACGGTCTTCGCCCAGCAGACCCACCGCGTCCGCCCGGCATTGCCGACAGTGGCGCATCATGTTCATTTCGCCTTCGCAACTGTCCTGCAGGGCTTTGAGTTCCTGGGCGGTCGGGCCACGCTGGCCGTTCAAACCGAAAACCGTGCCATGTTCAGGCGCGGAAATCAGGGGCATGATGTTGTGGAGGAAGGCCCCGCGGCTCTTGACTGCCCGGTTGACTTCCACCAGATGGTGATCATTGATGCCGGGGATCATGACCGAATTCACCTTACAGAGAATGCCGCGCTCGGTCAGCATTTCCAGTCCCTGCATTTGCCGGTCGGTGAGTATCTGCGCCGCTTCACGCCCCTTGTAACGCTTGTTTTTGTAAAAAATCCAGGGATAGATCTGGGCGCCTACATCCGCATCCACCATATTGATGGTGATGGTGACGTGATCCACATTGAAACCGGCAATGGTATCCACATGGTCAGGGAGTGCCAGGCCATTGGTGGATAGGCAGAGCTTGATATCCGGCGCTGTTTTCGAGATCAGTTCAAAAGTCTTGAAAGTTTTCTCGGGGTTGGCCAGGGGATCCCCCGGACCGGCAACGCCCAACACGGTCATTTGCGGAATGGTGGAGGCCACGGCCAGCACCTTTTTGGCCGCTTGCTCCGGCGTCAGTTTTTCACTGACCACGCCCGGACGACTTTCGTTGGCGCAGTCATATTTGCGGTTACAGTAATTGCACTGGATATTGCAGGCGGGCGCCACCGCGACATGCATACGGGCGTAATGATGATGCGCTTCTTCGCTATAGCAGGGGTGATTCTTGACCTTTTCCCATATCTCCGGTGCCAGATCTCCCTGCCCCGCTCCGGTGCCACAACTGGCCTTGCCGGAACTACCGCTCGTACCACAACCTTGGTGCTCTGCCTTTTGCTGCATGATCTCTTCCAGATCCACCCCGTTATTGGGTGTGCTAATACTGGAAAGAGAAATTATTTGGGATGCCATGGGCGTAATCCTCCATACGGATCTTCAGTGAACGATGGAAAACCGCGCGCCTCATGGATGTATCGGCTTGCTCCTAAGAAGCTGACGCTTGCATTACCTTAAGCAAAAGTGATGCCAGCATGACAGAATTTGTTTTTCAATATGTTAGGATGATCAACTCAGCGCTTTGTCGATAATATTACGTGTGTTTCCAGCACTGCGGCGAAAATTGTCGAAAACCGGACAAACGGGAAGGGGTAAAAATAGTACGGCAGGCGCGAAGTTAGAGTTTTTTAACTTCCACGCCATGTTTGTTGAGGGCATAACCGAGTTTACGGGTGGTCGTCCCCAACAAACGGGCGGCTTTGGCTTGTACCCAGCCACAACGGTCCATAGCCTGGACTAGGCGGTCCCTTTCTGACAAAGGTGCCGCACTCTCCTCATCGTTAGCGATCAACGCAGCCACCACGTGCCGCGCAGGCTCGGGCACGACGGGAGGCGATGTATTACTACTGCCTGACACCTTCATGGTGATGATGGGATGGCTCCCTTCCAGCGGTCGCAAGGCCATGGAGAGGCACTGATTGCGCTGACAGGGCACGTCGAGATTGCGGATGATATCACCGCGCATCATGGTGGCGGTGCGTTCGACGCAGTTTTCCAGTTCCCGCACATTGCCTGGCCAATAGCAGGACACCATGGTTTGCAAGGCTTCCGGGGTGAGGGTCAGCTTGCGTTGGTTGTCGGCGTTGTGACGGGCGAGGAAATGTTCGATCAGGGCGGGGATATCCTCACGACGTTCCCGCAGTGGGGGCAGAAAGATACTGACGACATTGATCCGGTAGTATAGATCGGCGCGGAACTCGCCCTTGCTCACCGCCTCTTCGAGATTGCGATTGGTGGCAGTGATAATGCGCACATCGACCCGCCGGGTCTGGGTGCCGCCCACCCGCTCGAATTCGCGCTCCTGCAACACCCGTAAGAGCTTGGCCTGAAAAGCCGGAGAGATATCCCCGATCTCGTCGAGGAACAGGGTGCCGCCGTCCGCCAGTTCAAAACGCCCTTTGCGCTCCTGAGTGGCTCCAGTAAACGCACCGCGCTCATGTCCGAAGAGTTCAGATTCGAGAATACTTTCGGGGAGCGCCGCGCAATTGAGCGAAACAAAGGCTTTGTCGCGACGGGGGCTGAGATAGTGAATGGCACGGGCGATGACTTCCTTGCCGGTACCCGACTCACCGCGCAGCAACACGGTCGCCTTGCCCGGCGCCGCCTGGTGCACGTCAGAAAACACCGCCTGCATGGCCCGGCTGTTACCGATGACATTTTTGATGCTGTAGCGTTTCTGTAACTCCTTCTGCAGGCGATGCTTTTCCTGCAAAAGGCGGTTTCGTTCCGCCGATATACCCTGATGCAGGTTAACGGTCTGTCCTACCAGATTGGCGATCATCTGCAACAAGCGCACATCCGAACGGAAACTTACGCCCTTGTGTCGCTCACTGCGATAGATGGCGAGCACGCCGATACACTCATACCCCACCTTAATCGGCACCCCTACAAAGGCATGCAAGCGCTGACTGATCTCCGGTTCAAAGGCGCGGTGCAGAAAAGCCGGTTCCTGAGAGACATCAGGAATCACTATCGGCATGCCGGCACGCATAATCTTGCCTATCATTCCTTCCCCTAACCGATAACGCCCCCGTTCTATTTCCGCAACGGACAATCCTGTGGCAGCGATTACCCCCACTATTTCCTCATTCATGCGCAATACAATCATGGACGGTGAGATATGCAGATGACTTTCCAGGGTCTTCAGAACATCGTTCAGGGTGTGTTCGAGATCCATGGAGGAGCTGAGCACCTTACTCACCTCGTAGATGGTCGTCAGCTCCTGAAAATGGTTGGGGGTTACGTGATCTTTCATGATAAGGCCCTCTTCTCTACAGCGCTCAGGAGGCGTTGGGGTGGGATGAGGCGGCTGGGGTTTTGCTGAGCCTGTGCGCCTGCCTGACGCTTGGGCAAGGCACGGAACGCCGACAATGGTCGGTACCAACGCCAGCGACTTCAGCATACACGTCAAGAGATGTGGACGTCCACAGGCGCAATTGATCCTCAGAAAAACCGGCGGTTTTGGCGCCCGCCGCTTCCATGAGCGGGCGCCGAATGAGGAGTGGGTCGGACAGCATCGCGGCGAGTGCCCCGGCTTCCGTAAACGCCTCCGGAACGATCTCTCCCGACTTTATCCGCGGCGACGCCGGGTTGAACCACTCTGCCACGGGTCGATCCGCAAAATAGGGGCGCAGGGTTGCCGCCGTCCAGGCGGTCTTCAATAAGTCATGCACCTCCAGCACACAGCCGGCGGCCGTCAACAGTGCTTTCTGCCGCGCATTATTGGCACAGCCTGGTTTTTCGTAAAACAAGACACGCAGCGGTATGCTGGCCGACAACTGCGCGTGATCCGTCCGCTCATCCCAGGCCAGAAGCTGATCCACCTGCGCCGCGATTTCTTTCTGAAGCGCGGGATCCAGACGCTGCAACCAGGCACCGGGAAGCCCGTAAGTCCCGTACAGGGCTCCCGCCAGCATTCCCGCAAGGGCGCCCGTGGTGTCCGCATCCCCACCCTGATTTACCACCGTAATCAGGCAGTCTTTATAATTATCGGTATGGAACAGCGTATGCAGGACGGCGCGCACCGTATCCACAATATAGGGCGTAGGTGCCTGGGGAATTTCTTTGAAATCGAATTCCGGGTACTGTGCAACCAGTGTATCCGCCAGACGCCGCACGGCTGCAATACCGTCACCGCGCAGCGCGCAGCGCAACATCTCCCCCAGCGTCAGGGTGGCGATATCCGACAGCGGGTGATGGTGGGTCAGATGCGCCTGTTCTACACTGATTTGCCGGAAGGACGCGGGGGCGTTCAGAGTGGCCAGCACCACGGGGAGATTGCGTACGCACGCACCATTACCGGCATCCCATTCCGCCGGTTCGGCGGCGGTAGTGCCGTTGAGCATAAAGCGCCGGATTCCCCGGCGGCAGGTATTGCCCACATCCACGGGATGGCCGCGCAACCACTGCACCATCCCCTCGCCAAAGCGGGTAATGGACCATTGTTCATCAGCCAGAATGCTCCGCCCCAACACCAAACACATCTGGGTATCGTCGGTCACCTGTCCGGGCTGCAAATGCAGCCAGCCGCCACCGATCATATTGCGATGGACGCCATATTCCTCCCGAATTTCCGTGGGACTCATGAACTCCACTGTCGCGCCCAGGGCATCCCCGACCGCCAATCCCAGATAGGCACCTAAGGCCCTCTCCCGCAAGTCGTAGCCCATTTCTCGTCCTCAGTAATAGTACATGTGTGCCGTGTATTCACCGCCGATCACCAGATACTCACTCTCCGCCTGAAGTGCGCGACAGGGCAGCAAGCCCTTGAAAAAGAGCAGCTTTACCAAAGGTACTTCCACCTCCAGTATGCAATCGCCGAATGCGCTGGCCACATCCCGATCACTGCTGAAGGACACCAGATTGTTCAGCCGGATTACCCCCTGCCGCGCCCCGGCTTTCCAGAGAATAGGATGTTCCGCAAAATCATTGGTTCCCCGGAACAAGCGCAAATGCCGTTGGCCCGATGCCAGAAAACGCCGCGCCGACCATTGTGCGAATTCAAACAACAGGTCAAGCTGCAACCAGATCGCATTATTATCAAATCGCCCTGACATTTTGTCGGTCATGTACTGAATCCAGGCGGCGTCACCCACACGGCCGATCACCTGCCGGTGAAAATTCGGCGCGATCCCGAACCGGCTCTCCACCCAGCCCTTCATAACCGCACCTTCCGGCGAATTGCTGTCATATCCCCAACCTTTGAGCAGGCGTAAGTAGCTGGCTCTGAAGCGTCGGCCCTTTGTCCGGTCATGCCCGCCAGCAAAAATCTCTTCCATGTACGCCTGGAAGACCTGTCCCGCCTCGCACTGTTCTTGCACCAGAGACAATTTCTGGAAAAGCGCGGGGTGCCCATCGCGCACCCCGGCGATATGTAGCGGCATCGGGAACGCATGAAATTCAGCACTGATCAACAGCCCGGACGGAATCCCGGTCAGATTGCTGCCGGGATTAGCGGCCGGTGAACGGGCGGGGCGCTGCTCCCCCAGGGAGTTCTCTACCAACAAAGACGTCCTTGATCCGGCTAATTCTGCAACACGGCAGCCACCTTGGCGCGGACATCCTCAAGCCGCAGCGGCTTATGTAGCAACACGAATCCCTTACTGATGGCGGGTTGGCTCAGGGCCGACCGCGCTTCCCCGACCACGAGCATCAGTCGTGCCTTGGGAAATTGTTCACTCACCGTTTCCACATTCAGCTGGCCTTCACCCAGCAGCGCCTCGCCAAGAATGATCAGGTCTGGCGGCCAATCCTGAGCTTTGGCGAGAGCAGCTTGGAGACTGGCGATTTCGTGGGTTTCATATTCATCATGAAGCATGAATTGCACCGCCATACGCCCAATCTCATCCGTATCCAGCACAAAAATGCGCCGATTACCCACCGCGAGATCACAATCCACACCGATCTGCATATCGTCCTCCCAAAATTGAGCAAGCCTTTTTGCTTGAATGGAAAATTAAAGCAGTATTTATGCCATATATTTCCACTTACGCCTTCAGCACCCGAATATCCGCCTGGCAGAGCCAAAAAATATGATCATCGTCCAGATAAGGCACTAAGCCATTCAAACAAAAGTGAATTTGTTAAAGCTTATGGAGGCTGCCCCGACGATCCAATAGCAGTACTAGGCATGACGCAAGCGCGTCAACGCTGTGTGCTTCCTGACATAGAAGGTGCGTTTTGTAGGTTTTCAAACAGCCCGCATGAGACCCCACAGAAAGCATTATTTTACATATAAAATAATGTGTTATGTAGATGCTTTCAGGCCTGGCACGGCACTTGCAACGGTCTGGATGGAAAGCGACTCTCCCCAGCTTTTGGGGGCTTCCACCTGACAAATTTAGGTCATTTTTGAAACAGGAGACATGACAATGAGTAAATTAAGGCAAATCGCCTTTTATGGTAAGGGAGGCATTGGTAAGTCCACCACCTCCCAAAACACTTTGGCGGCTCTATCGGAAATGGGCCAAAAGATTCTCATCGTTGGCTGCGATCCGAAGGCTGACTCCACCCGTTTGATTCTGCATTCCAAGGCACAGGACACCGTACTGAGCCTCGCCGCGGAAGCTGGCAGTGTGGAAGACCTGGAACTGGAAGATGTCATGAAAGTCGGGTACCGCGACATCCGCTGCGTAGAGTCCGGTGGTCCTGAGCCGGGTGTTGGTTGCGCGGGTCGTGGCGTGATCACCTCCATTAACTTCCTGGAAGAGAATGGGGCCTATGACGGTGCCGACTATGTCTCCTACGACGTATTGGGCGACGTGGTGTGTGGTGGCTTCGCGATGCCTATCCGCGAAAACAAGGCGCAGGAAATCTATATCGTCATGTCCGGCGAAATGATGGCCATGTATGCCGCTAACAACATCTCCAAGGGCGTGCTCAAGTATGCCAATTCGGGCGGCGTGCGCTTGGGTGGGCTGATCTGTAACGAGCGTCAGACCGACAAGGAACTGGAACTGGCGGATGCGCTGGCCGGCAAACTGGGCACCAGGCTCATTCACTTCATACCCCGCGATAACATTGTGCAGCATGCGGAACTGCGGCGGATGACGGTGCTGGAATATGCACCGGAATCCAAGCAGGCCGAGGAATATCGTCAGTTGGCGCAGAAAATCCATGCCAATGCCGGTAACGGCACGATCCCAACCCCGATCACCATGGACGAGTTGGAAGACATGCTCATGGAGTTCGGCATCATGCAGAAGGAAGATGCCAGCCTGATCGGCAAATCAGCCGCCGAGCTGGCTGCAGCAGTCTGAGTACCCGAGGGCACCCGACCGTATGGGGCTGCCCTCACTTTTCCTAGCTATAAGGAGAGATATGATGAGCATTACCGCTGAAGAAACCAGGGAGCAGATGGTCGCGGAAACCAAAACGCGGAATCGTGCCCTGATTGATGAAGTACTGAAGGTCTATCCGGAGAAAACCGCCAAAAGACGCGCCAAACATTTAGGTGTGTATGAGGAGGGAAAATCGGATTGCGGGGTTAAATCGAATATCAAGTCGGTGCCCGGCGTTATGACCATTCGTGGTTGTGCCTATGCCGGCTCCAAGGGCGTGGTCTGGGGCCCGATCAAGGACATGATTCATATTTCCCACGGACCCGTCGGCTGCGGTCAGTATTCCTGGGCCTCACGCCGTAACTATTATATCGGTACTACGGGTGTGGATACCTTTGTCACGATGCAGTTCACTTCCGATTTCCAGGAAAAAGACATCGTTTTCGGCGGTGATAAGAAACTCGAAAAGATCATGGATGAAATCGAGGATCTCTTCCCTTTGAACCACGGTATTACCGTGCAATCGGAATGCCCCATCGGCCTGATCGGAGACGACATCGAAGCGGTATCCAAAAAGAAGTCGAAGGAATACGGTGGCAAAACCATTGTTCCGGTGCGTTGTGAGGGCTTCCGGGGGGTATCCCAATCGCTCGGCCACCATATCGCCAACGACAGTATCCGCGACTATGTCTTCGAAAAGCAGGGCGCAGAACCCAAGGCTTTCGAAAAGACCCCTTATGATGTCGCCATTATTGGTGACTATAACATCGGTGGTGATGCCTGGAGTTCGCGTATCCTTCTGGAAGAGATGGGTCTGCGGGTGATTGCCCAGTGGTCTGGTGACGGTTCTTTGGCTGAATTGGAGAACACCCCCATGGCCAAATTGAATGTCCTGCACTGCTATCGTTCCATGAACTACATCTCCCGCTATATGGAAGAAAAACATGGCGTGCCGTGGGTCGAGTACAACTTCTTCGGACCTTCCAAAATTGCCGAGTCCCTGCGGACGATCGCCGGTTATTTTGATGATCACATCAAGGAAGGCGCGGAACGAGTCATTGAGAAGTATAACCGCCTCACCGAGGAAGTGATCGCCAAATACCGGCCACGTCTGGATGGAAGAACGGTCATGCTTTTTGTCGGTGGCTTGCGTCCTCGGCATGTGATCGGCGCCTATGAGGATCTCGGCATGAATGTGGTCGGAACCGGTTATGAATTCGGGCATAACGACGACTACCAGCGGACCACCCATTATGTGAAAGACGGCACGCTGATTTATGACGATGTGACCGGCTACGAGTTTGAAAAGATGGTGGAAGCCATCCAACCTGATCTCGTGGGTTCCGGCATCAAGGAAAAGTATGTCTTCCAGAAAATGGGCGTACCTTTCCGGCAGATGCACTCCTGGGACTATTCCGGTCCTTATCACGGCTATGACGGCTTCGCCATCTTCGCCCGGGATATGGATATGGCCATCAACAACCCCGTGTGGAGTTTGACCAAAACGCCCTGGGAGTAAGCCCCGTGGGGGCGGCACCTGCCGCCCGCTTATCGGCGGATAACGGACCGCCCCAACGATCGAATGAGGAATAACGCCATGAGTCAGAACGCTGAAAAGGTGCTTGATCACTTCAACCTGTTCCGTGAACCGGAATACCAGGAGATGCTCAAGAACAAGAAGGAACAATTTGAGAATCCCGAGCCTGCCGACAAGCTCGTGCAGGTCCGTGAGTGGACAAAGACGTGGGAATATCGGGAAAAGAATTTTGCCCGTGAAGCCTTGACGGTAAATCCGGCCAAGGCCTGCCAACCCCTGGGTGCCGTGTTTGCGGCGGTGGGCTTTGAGAGCACCATGCCTTTTGTGCATGGATCGCAGGGTTGCGTCGCTTATTATCGCAGCCATCTGAGTCGGCATTTTAAGGAACCGACTTCCTGTGTGTCCTCTTCCATGACCGAGGATGCCGCAGTATTCGGCGGCCTCAACAACATGATTGACGGCCTCGCCAATACCTACGCCATGTACAAGCCGAAGATGATTGCCGTTTCCACCACCTGTATGGCGGAAGTGATCGGTGACGACCTGAACGCCTTCATCAAAACCTCCAAGGAAAAAGGCAGCGTACCAGAAGCGTATGACGTGCCTTTCGCCCATACTCCGGCCTTCGTCGGCAGCCATATCACCGGCTATGACAATGCTTTGAAGGGTATACTGGCCCATTTTTGGGACGGCAAGGCGGGTACCGTACCGGCACTCGTGCGCGAAGCCAACGAGAAGATCAACTTCATTGGCGGCTTTGATGGTTATACCGTCGGTAACACCCGTGAAGTGAAGCGCATCCTGGACCTCATGAATCTGGAATATACGATTCTGGCCGACACCAGCGATGTTTTTGATACGCCGAGCGACGGGAAATTCCGCATGTATGACGGCGGTACCACTTTGGAAGACACGGCCGCAGCCTTGAATGCCAAAGCCACTTTCTCCATGCAGGAATATTGCACGGAAAAGACTTTGCCTTTCATTGCGGAGCATGGTCAGGAAGTCGTTGCTCTGAATTGCCCCATCGGTGTATCGGGTACGGACAAATTCATTATGGAATTAGCCCGCGTCAGCGGCAAAGCGATTCCCGATGAACTGAAAAAAGAACGCGGACGCCTGGTAGACGCTATTGCGGATTCCACGGCACATATCCATGGCAAAAAATTCGCCATCTATGGTGATCCGGATCAGTGTCTCGGTCTGGCGGCCTTCCTGATGGAACTGGGCGGTGAACCCACCCATGTGCTGGCTACCAATGGAACCAAGCACTGGGCGGAAAAAGTGCAGGCGCTGTTCGATAGTTCTCCCTTCGGCAAGGATTGTCATGTCTATGCCGGCAAGGATCTCTGGCATATGCGCAGCCTGCTGTTCACCGAGCCGGTGGATTTCCTCTTCGGCAATACCTACGGAAAATATCTGGAACGCGATACCGGCACGCCCCTTATCCGTTATGGCTTCCCGATTTTCGATCGCCATCATCATCACCGTTACCCCATCTGGGGCTATCAGGGCGGTCTCAATATGCTGGTGCGCATATTGGATAAGATTTTTGATGAGATCGACAATAACAGCAATGTACCGAGCCAAAGCGACTACAGTTTCGACATTATTCGTTAATCGTTGAACCGACGAAGTTTTAGCTATTCGGCGGCGTGACTACGCCGCCACTCTAAGGAGCAGTAACATGGCAGATGTCACTTTCACCTCCCCAAAAATGGCTAAAGACCTCACGGTTTATGCCACAGCGGGTGATTGTCACACCCTATTATCCGTAGCCAAGGCGCATAAGGTGCCGATTGAATTTGAATGCGAAAATGGTGAATGTGGGTCCTGCTCAATACAGGTGGTGGTGATGGCAGATACACCCATGGCTATTCACCTCACTGAAAAGGAAAAAACAGTTCTCCGGTTTTCTGGAAAAATCAGCAAAGAACAAATTGAAGACGCGGAGGTGAGGGACATGCCCCCACCATGGCGCCTGGCATGCCAGTACATCGTGCGCGATGAGGATATTCTGGTAAGGCTCTGAATTTTATTTCGTGAGGATAGAGCGATGGGAGAGGTGCAATTTATTTCACCGCGTATCGGAGGTGACTGGTCTATTTCCTGTCACAACCATCATCCCATCTCTCTCCTGAAGATGGCTCGGCTGTGGAATGTGCCGTTACCTGTCAGTTGCGGGAAAGGTGCTTGCAGGGTCTGCACCGTGAAGGTGGTGCCACAGGGGAAGCAACAGCAGTTGTCTCTGACGGCTTTTGAAAAGGAAACATTGCACGCCCTGGGCAAGCTCCCCGCCGTGCTGGCCGGTGAAGGCAAGAAACCGTGGATAGGCCCCTATTGGCGGCTGGCCTGCCAGTGCATAGTGGGAACCGGTGATCAATTCTTTGTCGCATTCTGACTTACCAGGAGGTGCTTTATGTTGCAGAACAAAATCCAGGACGTTTTTAATGAGCCGGGATGCAGCAAGAACCAGAGCAAGTCTGACAAAGAACGCAAAAAGGGCTGCACCAAGGCGCTGCAACCCGGTGGTGCGGCTGGCGGTTGCGCTTTCGATGGCGCAAAAATTGCCTTGCAGCCCATCACCGACGTCGCCCACCTGGTTCACGGCCCCATCGCCTGTGAGGGCAACTCCTGGGATAATCGCGGTTCAAAATCCTCTGGATCGCAACTGTATCGTACCGGCTTTACGACCGACATCAACGAACTGGATGTCGTCTATGGTGGTGAAAAACACCTCTTCAAATCCATCAAAGAGATCATCGATAAATACGATCCACCAGCGGTGTTTGTCTATCAGACCTGCGTACCGGCGATGATCGGGGATGATATCGAAGCCGTTTGCAAAGCGGCCAGCCAGAAATTTGCAAAGCCCATCATTCCCGTCAATTCTCCGGGCTTTGTCGGCGCCAAGAATCTCGGCAACAAGCTGGCCGGAGAGGCCCTGCTCGATTATGTCATCGGCACGGAAGAACCGGAATATAGCACACCCTATGACATTAACATCATTGGCGAATACAACCTTTCCGGTGAACTCTGGCAGGTCAAGCCGCTCCTCGATCATTTGGGAATCCGGGTAACCTGCTGTATCAGCGGTGACGCCAAATATCACGACGTGGCGCAATCCCATCGCGCTCGGGCCAATATGATGGTCTGCTCTAAATCCATGATCAATATTGCGCGCAAAATGGAAGAGCGATATCAGATTCCGTTCTTTGAAGGGTCATTTTATGGAATATCTGATACCACAGAATCGCTTCGGGAAATTACACGCCTATTGATCCAGCAGGGTGCTCCCGAAGAACTCCGGGACCGCACCGAGGCGCTGATTGTCCGGGAAGAGGCCAGGGCCTGGCAGCGTATCGCCGAATATACCCATCGTCTGCGCGGCAAACGCGTGCTGCTCTTTACCGGAGGCGTTAAATCCTGGTCGGTGGTGTCCGCATTGCAGGAAGGCGGGATGGAAGTGGTGGGGACCAGTGTCAAGAAATCCACCAAGGAAGACAAAGAAAAAATCAAGGAACTCATGGGTCAGGACGCGCACATGATTGATGACATGACGCCGCGGGAAATGTACAAGATGTTTCAGGAGGCGCGTGCGGATGTGTTGCTGTCGGGTGGCCGCTCCCAATTTGCCGCCCTCAAAAACAAAATGCCCTGGGTGGACATTAACCAGGAACGCCATCACGCCTATAACGGTTACGAAGGGATGGTCAATCTGGTGAAACAGATCGATTTGGCCCTCTACAACCCCATGTGGACCTTACTGCGCAAACCCGCACCCTGGGATATGCGGGAGGCACGGGCATGAGCACCGTCATTCAGAACCGCAAAGCCTGTACGGTCAACCCCCTCAAAATGAGTCAGCCCATCGGCGGCGCCCTGGCCTTCATGGGCATCGCCGATTGCATGCCTATGCTGCATGGTTCCCAGGGCTGTACCGCCTTTGGTCTGGTGCTTTTTCAGCGCCATTTTAACGAGGGTATACCCATGCAGACCACCGCCATGAGTGAAGTGGCGACGGTCATGGGCGGCTTGGATAATATCGGTATCGCTATTCTCAGCATTCAGCAGCGCACCAAACCGGCCATCATCGGCATCTGTTCCACCGGCGTCACCGAGACCAAAGGCGATGATGTGGATGGTTATCTCAAAAACTTTCGCGCCAGCCATCCCGAACTGGACCAGCTAGCCCTGGTTTACGTCTCGACCCCGGATTTCAAGGATGCTTTTCAGGACGGCTGGGCAAAGGCCGTGGAGAGCATGGTGAAAGGGTTGGCCGAACCCAGCAGCGCGCGCCGGGAGGGTTCCGTCAACTTCCTCGTGGGGTCCCACCTCACCGCTGCGGACATCGAGGAACTCCGGGAGATCAGTGAATCCTTCGGGCTGGAGGCGACCATCCTGCCTGATATTTCTGGGTCAATGGATGGCCACATTCCGGACGATTTCACGCCCAACACCCTGGGCGGCACGCCAGTGGATGCCATCCGGCGCATGGGTGAGGCGGAACTGACTATCGCCCTGGGCGAACAAATGCGTCCTGGGGCAGAAGCCCTGATGAGCAAGACCGGCCAACCTTATGTGCTCTTCGATCGCATTACCGGCATCGAAGCGACGGATCAGCTGTTGGATTGCCTGAGTCAGTTGAGCGGACAACCGGTGCCCGGCAAATATCGTCGCCAACGCAGTCAGTTGATCGACGCCATGCTCGACAGTCATTTTTTCTTCGGCGGCAAAAAAATCGCCATCGGCGCCGAGCCTGACCTGCTCTGGAATATCGGATCGTGGTTCAACGAAATGGGGGCGATCATCACGGCTGCAGTGACCACCACCCACTCGCCGCTACTGGAACAGATGCCTTGTGAAGAAGTGCTCATCGGTGATCTGGAAGACCTGGAGGCGCGGAGTGCTGGATGTGACTTGCTCATCACCCACTCCCATGGACGGCAGGCAGCGGCGCGCCTGGATATCGCTTTCCTGCGCATGGGACTGCCTATTTTTGACCAGCTCGGCGCCGCCCATCGGCTGTCCCTCGGCTATCGCGGTGCCCGCGATCTGACCTTCGAGATCGGCAACCTGTTAATGGCACAGGAAGAGGAAAATCGTCCGGATAGTTGGCCATTACCCATGGAGGACCACGATGCACATGCGCCGTTTGCGTTTGGTTAAGGACGCGGAACGCAGTAGTCATTTTTTATCTGGCCAAAGCCCAGGAGGCACCATGAAAGTCGCATTTTCAACTCAGGATATGCAGAGAGTCGATGCCCATTTCGGCTGGGCGAAAAACATCGCTATTTATGAGCTCAGCCCAGAAGGCCACCATTTTCTGGAAGCCGTACAATTTGATGGTGAACTTGCCGAAGATGGCAACGAAGATAAACTGGCCCCCAAGCTGGAGGCTATCAAGGATTGTGCCATTTTATATGTGGCCGCTATTGGCGGCTCTGGTGCGGCGCGCGTAGTCGCCATGAAAATTCATCCCATCAAGGTGAATGAACCGGAGCTTATCAACGAAATACTCGACAAACTACAGGTCGTGTTACAGGGAAACCCGCCCCCCTGGCTGCGCAAAGTCATGAACAAGGGTGCAGAAAAAGCGTTTAATTTTGATGACGAAGAGGAGTTGAACCATGCCTGAGAATGCTACCGTGGCCATCGTGCCGGAAGAGTCCCTGTTTTTTCGCGAACTGGTCAAGCAGTGGCGGGCACAGGATAGCTATGGTGCCTGGGAAAAAAAGTCCGACCTGGAGCTGCTGGCACCCTATGTGCTGGATAAGGAACAGCGCCGGGCGATACCCATCATTGGCGATCCCGATCCCGAAATACTTTGGCGGGTGGAACTTTTTTATAACGCCGTGGGGCTGGCTACAGAGCGTGCTTCCGGAGTCATGGTGTCGCCCATGATGAAAATGAGTCATGAAGGCTTTGGCCGCATGGTGCTGATTGCCGGACGTTTGATCGTGGTCAATAAACAGTTGCGCGATGTGCATCGTTTTGGTTTCCCCAGCATGGAAAAACTGGCCGAAGAAGGTGACAAACTGGTAGCAGGTGCCCTGGAAATGATCGAGAAATTTCCGGAGGTGGCCCGCTTTTGACCCTTGAACCAGCGTAGCTCACGCTTATGGTTCATCAGCGCAGAGGAGTATGACGCCATGTCCGTATTAATGGAGATGTTACCGGTAACAGAGGAACAGACCAATCACTGGGAGTTGATTGTGGATGAAAAAGATACATTGAAGGCAGAAATCAAACGGCTCAATGCCCAAGCCACCCAGGCAAAAATGGATCTTCACGATCTGGCCGAAGATTTGCCCGTCGGCTGGGAGAACATTCTGGATCTGGCGAATCGTACTTACGCCGCCTACCGCGATCTGACCGCGGCCAGGGCGCGGCTCGCGTCATTTCCCGGAGGATAATGCCATGTCCGACATAACCGGTACCACCAAGGGTGGGCTCGGCTGGACGCCCCAGTTCGTTGACCATATCAACGAGGAAAAGTGCATTGGCTGCGGGCGCTGTTTCCGCGCCTGCGGTCGGGATGTGCTGAATCTTATTGGTATCACTGAAGAGGGCGAGCTGGTGGCGGCTGACGATGACGAGGCGGAACGCAAATTCATGACGATTGCGCATCCAGAAAAATGCATTGGCTGCGAGGCCTGCTCCCGGGTTTGCCCCAAGGATTGTTATACCCACGCCCCCGTAGATGCAGCCATGAGACGGTCTGCGTAAAAGGGTGCCCGGATATTCAGGGAGGGAATGATGAGAGCGGCCATATATACATACCTGATGTCCTTGCGTCGAGAGAGCGAAACATTGGCCGATGCCCGTTTCTTCGCCCTTTGTGTCAGCCACCGCGCTACCGACGTAAAAAGCCCTATCAGCAGCACGCTGGGGCTGGCGCCCGAGCAGCTATCGGCACTGCTCACCCGCTACTTTCCTGAGCTGATGGATGCCCGGACGGCAACGCAGTGCATGAAGGTCCGCCTCCATACTGCCGTAGGTGGAATATTTCTCTGCCAGTGTCACGGTGGTGACGGTGAAGCACTATTGCGCAGCGAGGAAAACAGCGATCTGCAGAAGCTTCTACTGGATCACCGTGCGGGCCTGAATGCGGCAGAAGAGTGGTCGGCCGCGATCATCGCAACCGCCTGCTTCGGGGATGACCACCTCTGGCAGGACTTGGGATTGACCGAGCGCGAGGACCTCAGTGCGGTGATAAAACGCCATTTTCCCCTTCTTCACCTGAAAAACAGCGGCAACATGAAATGGAAAAAGTTCCTTTATAAGCAACTTTGCGACCAGGCGGCAATCCGGCTCTGCCAGGCTCCGAATTGCAGTGTATGCGACGATTATGCCCGGTGTTTCGGGCCGGAAAATGCCAGCGGCTGGAATCTGCTCTCTGCACATGGGTAATGTACTTATCACCACCACTACGGAGTATTTATGTCCACCACCATTGAACACAGCGCATTTGCTGATTTAGACCGCCAGAAGCGGCTGCTGAACCCGGTTTTCAAAGGCGAGATTAACACGCAGGGACGCTTTGGTTTTCGCGGGGAGCTCGCCATCAAGTTCGCCGTTGCGCTAGCCGACGAGGCGCGCCCCCCAGAACTTCTTGCCCAGCAGATCATCAGCGTGGCAGAGCCGGGGGCACCGAAAATCGGTTTTTTTTCTTGCTATCTCCTGTCCTTTGGCTATCTGGAAAGCTTGGTAGAAGTATTGGCTGACAGTCTGGATCCGACCGGTAAATATTTTATTTACTGCAACAATATCGACTTCAGCAAGCGCTACCATCTGGAATACAAAGGTATTCCATTTTATATCCTGCCGCTGGATGAAGCGACGGTCTACAACGAACTGCTGGACTTGTTCGGACTGGAACGCAACGACCTCAAAAAGCTCGACACGGCGGGCAAGATCAACCGCATCGCCGAGAGTGCCCTGCAATACAGTGCCGTATTCCCCGAGATCAGCTATGCAGACTGCCTGGCGGGCATGGGTCCAGTACGTGATCCCGGTGAAAACCGGCCCGTATAAGCGCTTTTGCCACTGTGTTAGCGAAAACCCGGACACCCAGCGGTCTCCGGGTTTTCGACATCTCGGCACTGTTCCGTGATGTTCGTTTTCCTGCAAAAGCATCCTGGAAGATGTAGAGAAACCAACAAAACGCACTAATGACACCTCAACATCCGTTGTTAATCATCATAATAACAATAAGTTGATAACAAATCTAAAAGCTGGCCCAAGTCTTGCACAGAAGCATACAGGAACCCCTGTCGCGTAAGGAGTATGTCATGCTGATATTGACGGAAAAAGCCATTGATGTCGTAAAGAATCTGCTTGCCGAGAATCCTGAAGCGAGCGGATTACGGGTTGCGGTAACCGGGGGCGGTTGTTCCGGTTATCAATATGGAATGGGGCTGGAGGCCGAAGCCGGCACCGAGGACACCGTGGTGGCGATAGAGGGTGTGCCGGTTTACGTGGACAACGCCAGCGCTACGCTGCTCAGCGGGGTCGTCATCGACTACGTGGACGAACTCAGCGGCAGTGGCTTCCGTTTCGAAAACCCCAATGCTACGGGAACCTGCGGTTGCGGGTCGTCATTCACCACGGGAGACGAGGCCGCCGCTGCCTCAGCCTCCGCCTGCGGACATCGGAGCTGACGCCATGTGGGACTATACCGATAAAGTCAAAGATTTATTCTTCAACCCCAAGAATACCGGGGTTCTCGAAGAGGCCAATGCGATCGGCGAGGTTGGCTCCATCAGTTGCGGAGACGCTCTGCGCCTGATGCTCAAGGTCGACCCGGATACGGATGTCATTCTGGATGCCCGCTTCCAGACTTTTGGCTGCGGCTCCGCCATCGCCTCGTCATCGGCGTTGACTGAACTGATCAAGGGCAAGACGCTGGATGAAGCGCTCAAAATCACCAATCAGGACATCGCTGAATATTTGGGCGGGTTGCCTCCGGAGAAAATGCATTGTTCCGTTATGGGTGCCGAGGCCTTGCACGCCGCCATCGCCAATTACCGTGGCGAAGAATGGGCAGATGATCACGAAGAAGGCGCGCTGGTATGTAAATGCTTCGCTATCGACTCGGCGCTCATTGAGAAGGTAGCCAGAGAAAACCATTTGTCGACGGTCGAAGAGATCACTTTCTATACCAAGGCGGGCGGCGGTTGCCAGAGTTGCCATGAGCAGATCGAGGATATCCTCGCGGCAGTAAACGGCAGCACGCCGCTGCCGGTGGTAGCGGCGAAGCCCGCCGCCAAAATCACCCCGGCCCCCATGACCATGGTCCAGAAAATCCAGAAAATATCCGCCGTGATCGATGAAATGCGCCCGCAATTCCAGATGGATGGCGGCAATATCGAACTGGTCGATGTGGATGGTGATACGGTCATGGTAGCCATGAGTGGCTCGTGCATGAACTGCCAGTCTTCCGGGATCACCATTTCCGGCATTCAGGAACGCCTGATGCTGACTCTCGGCCGTCCGGTCCGGGTCGTTCCGGCCAGCATGCCGCAAGCCGTGGGGGTGTAGCCATGAGCAGCGCCTATATGGACAATAACGCCACGACCCGGGTAGATCCCCGGGTGCTGGAGACCATTCTTCCCTACTTCAGCGAGTATTACGGCAACCCCTCCTCCATGCACAGCTTCGGCGGCGATGTGGGCAAACGTCTGGAAGAAGCGCGCGCCTCCGTACAGGCCCTGCTGGGGGTAGAACACGACTCGGAAATCATTTTTACCTCTTGCGGTACGGAGTCCGATAACACCGCCATCCTCTCGGCCCTGGCCATACAACCCAGCCGCCGGGAAATCATCACCAGCGTGGTGGAACACCCGGCCATTCTGGCGCTCTGTGATCATCTCGAACGTCATGAAGGCTATAAAGTCCACTACATTCCCGTGGACCGGCTTGGGCGCATCTCCATGGAGGCGTATGCCGCAGCACTCAGCGAGCAGGTGGCCGTCGTCTCCATGATGTATGCCAACAATGAGACGGGAACGATCTTCCCCGTCGAAACCATGGCACGGATGGCCAAGGAAAAAGGTGCGCTCTTTCATACGGACGCCGTGCAAGCGGTGGGCAAAATTGCCCTGAACATGCAGGAATCGGCTATCGATATGCTCTCCCTCTCGGGCCATAAGCTACATGCCCCGAAAGGCGTCGGTGCGCTCTATGTGCGCCGGGGCACCCGCTATCGGCCGCTACTGCGCGGCGGCCATCAGGAACGCGGGCGCCGGGCCGGAACAGAAAACACCACCGGCATTATCGCCCTGGGGCTGGCGGCAGACATGGCCCTGGAGCATATGGAGTATGAAAACACCGTGGTGCGCGCTTTAAGGGACCGTCTGGAGACTGGCATACTGGCACAGGTGCCCTATGCCTTCGCCAATGGCGATCCGGAACACCGTTTGCCCAATACCGCCAGCATCTCGTTTGAATATATTGAGGGCGAGGCCATCCTGATGCTCCTGAGTCGGGTCGGCATCGCTGCCTCCTCAGGTTCCGCCTGTACCTCCGGGTCGCTGGAGCCGTCCCATGTGCTGCGCGCGATGAATATCCCTTACACGGCAGCGCACGGCACCATCCGTTTTTCTCTATCCAGGGAGACCACGGAGGCCGAAGTGGACTGGGTGATTGCACAGACACCGCCCATCATCGAGCAATTGCGACGTCTATCTCCCTACTGGGGTGCCAATGGCCCCATTCTCACCGATAATGCCTTTGCACCCGTGTATGCATGAACTTAATCCACTCTCCCGCAGCATCGCGGTAATTCACGACACCACTCTGCGTGATGGTGAACAGACCGCAGGGGTGGCCTTCCGCCCCGAGGAAAAACTGGCTATCGCCGAGAGTCTGGCCAATGCCGGGATTCCGGAACTGGAGATCGGCATCCCCGCCATGGGGAGCGAAGAGGAAGAAACCATCCGCAGCATTACTCGGATGGGCCTCACCGCCCGCCTGGTGGTCTGGTGCCGGATGCACGATACGGACCTCGCTGCGGCAAAGCGTTGTGCTGTGGATATGGTCAATGCCTCGGTTCCGGTTTCGGACATCCAGATACGCAGCAAGCTGGGCAAAGACCGCCGGTGGGTCTTGCAGCAGGTGGACCGCCGGGTGAAGCAGGTGCTGGACAGCGGCATGGACGTCGCGGTGGGCGGCGAGGATGCCTCCCGGACCCACCTGGACTTTGTATTGCGGGTCATGGAGGTTGCAGAACGCGCGGGGGCACGCCGTTTTCGTTATGCCGACACCCTGGGTATTCTGGAACCCTTTAACACCGCGCATATCATGCGGCGCCTACGTGCGGCCACGGACATGGAAATTGAAATCCATGCCCACAATGATCTGGGCCTGGCCACTGCCAATTCCATCGCTGCCCTGCGTTTTGGTGCCACCCATGTGAACACGACGGTGAATGGTCTGGGCGAGCGCGCTGGCAACGCCGCGCTGGAGGAAGTGGTGATGTGTCTGCACCATTTGCACGGCTTCGAGACCGGTATTGAAGTACGCCAGTTCAAGGCGATTTCGCAACTGGTGGCGCAGGCCTCCGCGCGACCGGTACCCGCCGGAAAAAGCATCGTCGGTGATGCCATTTTCCATCACGAGTCGGGTATTCACGTCGATGGATTACTCAAAAATCCCCGCAACTACCAGAGCTTCGACCCCGAGGAACTAGGACGCCAGCACCATATGGTGCTGGGCAAGCATTCCGGAACCAGGTCCATCGTGCGGGCTTATGCCGAACTGGGTAGCGTCATCACCGAATTACAGGCGCAAAGCATCCTCAAACAGATTCGCGTCTATGTGCTTCAGCACAAGGCACCACCGCCCGTAGAGGACCTGCATCGCTTTCTTCTGGAGAGCGTGGAGTCCCTGCGCGCTCATTCCTGAATGGAGGACACGCCCGTGGCTGCTACCCTGCTCGACAAAGAACAACCCCGCAAGTCCGGTCTGTGGCACAACCTGCGCGACGATATTCACTGTGTTTTCGAACGCGATCCGGCTGCTCGCCATACGTTGGAAATCCTCACCACCTACCCTGGGGTACATGCGTTGCTGGCATATCGCCTCGCACATCGCTGGTGGCAGTGGGGTTGGCGATATCCGGCCCGCGTGTTGAGCGCCACGGCGCGCTTCTCGACCGGCATCGATATCCATCCGGGGGCACAGATCGGGCGCCGCTTCTTTATCGACCACGGCATGGGTGTGGTGATTGGCGAAACGGCAGAAATTGGTGACGATTGTACCCTGTACCACGGGGTGACTCTGGGGGGCACAAGCTGGAATCCGGGCAAACGCCACCCGACATTGCAGGATCGGGTCATGGTGGGGGCGGGCGCGAAAATCATCGGGCCCGTCACCATCGGTCATGACAGTCAGGTGGGTGCCAATGCAGTGGTCATTAACGATGTGGCGGCGGGCATGACCGTGGTTGGCATCCCTGGCCGCGTCGTGCTGCCAGCAGAACGGCGCCGTATCGCCACCCACGGTATTGATCTGGATCACCATCTCATGCCGGACCCGGTGGGCAAAGCCATTCAGTGCCTGATGGAACGGATTTCTCAACTGGAATTGCAGGCCCAGTCCAGCGGCCGTGCCGTGCAACTGACGGAAAAAGACTGCAATAACTGTCCTGATTCCGATTCCAGCCTGTGTGGGCCAAACAGCAATCCAGCAGCTTTAGCTCCCCTCCCCTCTGACGAATTCCAAGGATGACACTATGAGTGATCTACGTAAAACACTGGCGAGTTTGTCCTCCGCTGAGGATTTCCTGAAGTTTCTGAACATCGACTATGATGAGACGGTGGTCCATATTAATCGTCTGCATATCCTCAAACGTTTTCATGACTACCTGAAAAGAGAGGGGAATACCGATGCCCTGGATGATCAGGCGTTGCACGCGCTTTATGTGAAATTACTCAGCCAGTCGTATCAGGATTTTGTGGTATCTGACGCAGTCTCCGAAAAGGTGTTCAAAGTCTTTCATCAGGCCATGGGTGTCAGTCATGTCTCTCTGGAAAAGGTGGCGGTCAGCGCGCCGAAAGAATGTTGACAGGTGCTTGCCGCGCCGCAATACAATGCCACGAGCAAGGCTGACTAACGGAACGGCGCAGATCATGACGACAAGCAACAACAGCGAAGCGCTGCAAGTGGTGATGGCCTACCATGAACGTTCCAAGCATCACCTGAATCGCTATGCCGCCGGGCCGGAAGCGCTGGACTGGGATGCACAACCCAACCCCTTCCGCGCGTTCACCGGAAGCCCGCAGCGCATCTTGCCGTTGCTGACGGACGAAACTGCCGTCACCTTCGCCGGGCTGTCCGCCGCCACGCCCCAACCCGTCACTCTCCAGGCGGTCGCTCAGTTTCTGGAGCTTTCCCTCGGGCTGGCAGCCTGGAAGGAATACGGCCCGGATCGCTGGGCGTTGCGCTGCAACCCGTCCAGCGGCAACCTGCATCCCACCGAGGCCTATCTTCTCGCCTTCGGGGTGCAGGGCATCAGTGATGGACTCTACCACTATTTGAGTCGGGATCATTTGTTAGAACAGCGCTGGTATCCCGATGCCGAACAGTACGGCTCAGGGGTGTATATCGCGCTGACTTCCATAGCGTGGCGCGAAGCCTGGAAATACGGCGAACGGGCACTACGATATTGCCAACTGGATATTGGCCATGCGCTGGGTGCCCTGCGCTATGCTGCGGGCACCCTGGGCTGGCACCTTCGCTTGCGCGGGGATGTGGACGATGCCCGACTGCGCAGCCTCCTCGGCCTGGATCGTTCCAGCGATTTCGCGCATGCCGAAGGCGAGGATGCGGAGCTGCTGCTCGAAATCCTCCCAGCCGATACCATGTTTTCCGCCAGCACTAGTCCCGCTGCGCTGCCGGGGCAATGGCGGGGTCAGGCCAACTGCCTGGATCCCCACCCCCTGTATCAGTGGCCGGTCATCGCCGAAACGACCAGCGCCAGCAGGATGCCGCTACGCACTCCCGACCCGCTTCCGCCTGATCCATGGCCAGCCCGCAAAAAATCGGGGCATACCGCTGCCAGCACCCTGATCCGCCGTCGGCGCAGCGCCCAGCGCTTCGACCCGAAGACGGTCATGGCGACTGACGATTTCTTTACCCTCCTGGATACGTTGCTGCCCCGTTCCGCCCTGCCCTGGGATGTCTGGCCCTTCACCCCGCGCATCCATCCGATACTGTTCGTGCATCGCGTCGAAGGTCTGAGCAGTGGCCTCTATGCCCTGCCCCGCACAACAGGGGGTGAAACAGTGCTACGCACGGCCCTTAATCCGGATTTCTCCTGGCAAACAGTGGCCGGGGCGCCCGCCCATCTGCCTCTGCGACGGCTCTATGACGGCGACGTGCGCAGCATTGCCCGGACCCTCTCCTGTCATCAGGCCATTGCCGCCGATAGCTGCTTTGCCGTGGTCTTTCTCGCGGAGTATGCCGACCCCCTGCAGAGCGGCGCCTGGCATTACCGTTTGCTCTATCAGGAAGCCGGATTATTAGGCCAGATATTGTATCTGGAGGCGGAGGCACTGGGCCTGAACGGCACCGGTATCGGCTGTTTTTTTGATGACGCCGTGCATGAAACATTGGGGATCAGGGACCACACCCTGCAATCCCTCTACCATTTCACCGTGGGTCATGCCCTGACGGATACACGGATTAGCACCCTCCCGCCCTATGCCCACCGGGAACTCACACTCACACCGGAGAAAACGCATGAACACCCGCTCCTTTCAGCGTATTGATGTGCATAAGGCCCGCGAACTCCTGTACAAGCAGGACACCGTGCTGCTGGATTGTCGTCACCCCAGAGACTTTCAAGCCGGCCATATTGTCGGAGCTTCTCTCCTGGGCGATTACAACGCCGATGACTATGTACTGAACGTGGCCAAAGATCGTCCGGTGCTGATCTATTGCTACCATGGCAACGCCAGCCAGATGCGTGCCCAGTTCTTTGCCGATTTTGGTTTTGCAGAGGTGTACAGTCTGGATGGTGGTTACGAAGCCTGGCGTCAGGTGCATGCGCCCGCAAATCGGCAGCTCACCGAGGCTCTGCAATGCTGGCTGACGGCGCAGGGGTTTCCCGCCGCAGACATCCACGCGCGTACCCGCGACGGCGTGACGCCCTTGATGCGCGCTGCCGGCGAAGGCGATCCTGAACCGGTGGCTGAACTGCTCGCCGCCGGTGCCGACCCGCACCAGCGCAACAACGATGGCAATCAGGCCCTCTGGTTCGCTTGTGTCAGTGAAAATCTGGACACCCTGGACCTGCTGGTGGCGGTTGGCGCCCACCTCAACCACCAGAATGACAACGGCGCCACTTGCCTGATGTATGCCGCATCCGCTGGCAAGACGGCGGTAGTGGAGCGTTTGCTGGCATTCGGTGCGGACCGGAGCCTCCTTTCGCTCGATGACTTCACTGCACTGGATATGGTCGCCAATCTGGAATGTCTGAATATGTTGCGCGAAACACCGAGGCGGATAAAAGCCGCCACCTGAACAGGCATCATTATTGCTACACCGGATAACAGATGCCGTTTTGGCCATAACCTGACAAAGGAACAATAATGCCTATCTTCGATTACCATTGTTGCGATTGCGACGCCGACTTTGAATTACTGGTCATGGGCTCAAATATCCCAAACTGCCCGCAATGCGGCAGCCAACACCTGGAAAAACAGCTTTCGCGGGTGGCCGCACCTGGTCGCAGTGCTGGACTGATGGCGCGTGGTCGTGCGCAAGCGGCAAAAGAGGGGCACTTGAGCAATTTTTCGCCCGCCGAGCGCAAATTGCGCTGACTCGACAGGCATCGTTTCACCCCCACCGACTTTTTGAACAACACCAGCGAGGATGGATCATGAGTGGCTTTTTCATGGATTGGGATGGCAATTTACGCAGCGTTGAGGACCCAGGAGGCGGTTACATTTGTGATGTCGATCTGCCGGCACGTTATGTCGCTGTAATGCAGGGCAGCATATTAGCCCATGAAGCGACCCTCTATAAAACCCTCACCGATGTTGAAAAAGCCGGAATCAAAGCGGAAGTGGTTCCCGGCTCTCATCCCTGGGGAAGCAAGAGAGACGGGTTTTAGTGCGGATCCATATTTGCCAATGACTTTAGCGGGGTCCATGAGGTGCAAAATCACCGGTATCCACTAATACTTCGTTATTTTCAATCTTCAGCGGAAACTCCCTGAGGGTGCAGGGCTGGCCCTTGATGCACGCGCCGGTTTCACCGCTGAATGCCCAGTCATGATGGGCACAAGTCAGAGTCTCTCCATCGAAGCGGGCATCAGCCAGTGGTTCATTGGCGTGGGGACACATTCCGTGAAAGGCCCGGGGGTCTCCCCGGCTGGGCCACACAATCATGAGCAGTATCCGGTTAACCACCGCCACTTCATATTTTCCTTGTCGCAGCTCGTTAAAATCACAGGCTTTACCAAACATGGTGAAACTCCTTTTTAATCCGGAAAATCATAAAATATTATGCTGATAGGACATCCATGTCATCCGCCGCAGCGCTTCGCACCAGCATGTAAAGGTCAATATCCCGACTCATCCAGCCAATGGTGGCTTTGTGCCAGGCGGCATAATTGGCTTCTTCCCATATAGTGCACAATAATGCTTCATCCATGGTAATTTCCGCATCACTATACTGCTTCTGATTAGCCACTTCACAAGTCATAGGATCAACCCCGTGTTGCGCGAAAACTTCCTCAGCTGCCTGTATCGCCAGGGCCATATCATTTGCACTCACCAAGCCCACATCCTGACCTGCCAGGGTAATGACTGTACGCATATTCATTTCTCCCTATTGCATTAAAAAACTTATATCACAAAGGTCACGCGGCAGCTGGTTCCAGCCCGCGAAATACCGAACAACGTTTAAAGACCTCGATGGTCGGCAGCACCTGTTTTTGTTTACAGAATTTAGCTACCAGTTTGGCCAGTCCTTTAATATCCCTGCCGGTGGCCGCCGGAAAAATATTCACCAATTCGTCAATGGCCGACGTGGAGATATCGAGACAAAACTGATTGCACATCACCTGCCAGATTTGCCGGCGTCCATTGGCATCGGGGGGATTGTATTTAATCAAGGCAATACAACGGGAGACAATGGCTTCATCTATGTCATCCACCCGATTCGTGGTCAAAAATAACAAACCATTAAAATACTCCAGCACCCGCAGAAAGACGCCCACCACCGCATTCATCGTCATATTGTCGTCCCGGCGCTTGATATAGACATCCGCTTCATCAATCAGCATCACGGCGCCCCAGCGTTGAGCGCGGGTCAGTATCTCTTTCAGCGCGGTCTCCATACTGGCCACATTCAATCCCAGCTGACCTGAATGCACCCGATACAACGGTCGCTGAATGATTTCCGAATACACCTCGGCAGTCAGGGTTTTCCCCACCCCGGCGGGTCCGGCGCAGAGCACCGTGGTACCACCGGATTTTCCGGTGATGACATCATCCATCAGCACGTCCATCTCGGCGGTCAAAATGTCAATCAGATCCATCTGTTCAGCGGGTAAAATCAGCTTTTGCTTTAATGTGGGCTGGTAAGCGTAAGGCGCAAGATCGCTGGCATGCACCCAGAGATAATGATGAAGCTCCAGATGAAACATGAATAAATAGGGATGCACGGGGATTTTCGTGAACAAATCATTCTCGATAACAGACTGGAATTGCCCCATCTCTTCTTCGGCGCCATAGCGATTGCTTTTTGCCGCTTTGCGCAAATAGGGGCCGAGAATATCCCCGGTCACTTCCAGTGTTGTGACTCTGCTGGTCAGAATGCCTTCATCATTGACCAGACGCGCCCTGCCCTCTCCCGCCGACAAAATGATCACGTCTTTTCGTGACCAGTCGGTATCCCGATGTGTCGCGCTGGGATCTTCGGCATAGAAGCCGACCCCGAGCGCCGAATACTGTGCGCCATAATGTCCCCGCCAGTCGAAATAACGGGAGACTTCTTCATCGTAGGCAGCAATCAGCTCCGGAGTTTCTTTCAGAAATCCCTTTGTAGTGAGAATTTCCCTTACTGAACGATTTGCCATATCACCCGCAGAAATACGAATGGCCAGGCTTGCAACAACGCCCTTGGCGTTCGCTTTTAGTTCTATGACGATCTTGCCGGTTTCGTCATTTCCCGGCGCCACATAATCCAGTCTGGTGACGACATAAGCCAGGGCTTTACCATCCACATTGATACTGAACAGCCAGCCCCGGATAGCATCTTCAATCAGCAGGCCGGCCAGCGCTGGTAATAACCGTTCGAGATCATCCTCAGGTCCGAAACGCAGATCATTAGCCTGCCTGGCTTTTTGCAGAGCAAACAATATGGCGGACTGTGCCTGCAACTCCGGTCCCGCTGCCTGATACAACGTGGCGAGGAAACCCAGCTCATATTGCGCCAATTGCTGAAAAGGCAATTCAACTACCTCCCCGAAACGAAGCTGCTCCCGCAAGCTCTCCAGATGCGGGAACTTCTGCACCATCGCCTCGACATGCGCCCGCCGTATCCGCAGTTTCAAAAAGTCTCTCCTTAGACGTCAATAAGTACACATTATTGTCAGAAAGCGAACAAATAAGTGGGTTATAGGGCCGTGTGAAAGATGCAGCAAAAAAGATGCCAAATTCATGGCATACCAAAGCATAACAAGCTTGAAAAGTATGTTGACAGCGAAAAATATTTACCGGTATATTCCATCGTATATTTCGCAGGCCGCAGGAGTAGAACCCGTGAAACACCGTCATTATCAAAATTCCCTTACACTGATCGTCGCCGCCAGCCTGCTGACTTTGTCACCCCAGGTCATGGCCAAAGACCTGCGTGTCGCTTACGCAGGCTCCATGGGTGCGGTCATGGACCGGTATCTCGGACCGACTTTCGCCAAAGCCCATAACGTGCAATATCAGGGGGAAGGTCAGGGCGCTTACGCTCTCGCTCACCTCATCGCCGCCCACAAACTGCGCACCGACGTTTTTGTCTCCATCACCCCCGGCCCTATCGAGGTGCTGATAAAGGCCGGTCTGGTCAGGGCGGCCTACCCGGTCGCTAGTACCGCCATGTGCATCGCTTACAGTTCCGACAGCCCCTACGCCAAAGACTTTAAGGAAGCCGCGGAAGGCAAAGTGCCCTGGTATAAAATTCTGCAGAAACCAGGGGTAGTCTTTGGTCGCACGGATCCCAAAACCGATCCCCAAGGGCAAAATATCGTCTTCACCTTCATGCTGGCCGAAAAGTATTACCACGAGCCGGATCTGGCGAACAAAGTCCTCGGCCCGGTCGAGAACCCACAGCAGATATTCACGGAGGCGTCATTACTTTCTCGCCTCAAGAGTGGCCAGATGGCCGCCGCCTCGGGGTATCTCAGTGCAGTAAAATCCCAGCATCTGCCGTATATCACCCTGCCCGATCAAATCAATCTCAGCAATCCGGCCATGGTCAAAGACTGGTACAGCAAAGTCCACTTCACCCTGAATGTGGACGGAAAACCCAAGACCGTTCACACCCAGCCCCTGGTCTTCTATGCCGCGGTACCCGTCGATGCGCCCGACCCCAAACTGGGCATGGCCTTTATCCAGTTCATGACCAGCCCCCAAGGTCAGGCCATGTTCAAAGAGACCGGCTATAACCCACCCAAGGGGGCCATACTGAAATAAAGTAGCTCCGCGTCGGAGCGATCGGCGCCCTGCGTAAACTGCCCGCCGATCGCTAAAGAGAGGGTCTGCTTCATGAGATGGCTCACGCTCACCGCCAGACAAATTTTGTCGTAAAGCTGACCAGACTCTACAAAAGCTGCGTTAACGACGGCCCTGTCCGACCACACGCAGATCCGCAAAAACTGCGCAGATAGTACGAACCCAATTGTTTATATGAATAATATAGTGTCGCGTGCCGGTGCCGCACCCCATGCTCCGGATCCCGGTATAAATATTGCTGGATACGCGAATAGGCAGCCAGGAGGAGCGGAACCGTGCCAGATATAATCATTGTTGGTGGTGGCTTATGCGGGCTTGCATTGGCCCGAAGCCTGCAGGAGCGCGGGCTAGATTTCACGCTCTATGAAGCGCGTGAGCGTCTGGGCGGGCGTATATTTTCCGAACGCTGCCAGCGCAACAATCTGGCGGTGGATCTGGGGCCTACCTGGTTCTGGCCGGATACCCAACCGCGCGTCACCCGGCTAATCTCTGACCTCGGACTCGATACTTTTGCCCAACATGACCAGGGTGACATCCTGCGTCTGAATACAGTGGATGAGAAACCGGAGGTCATGGCGTTGACGGATATACACGGTGGGGCCCGGCGCGTGATAGGTGGGATGGAGCATCTCGTGACCGCCATCACCGCGCAACTCACTGTGGACCGGTTGCATCTGGGCCATACGTTGCTATCCGTGGAGGAAGATGACGATCACGTTATGCTCAGTTTCCGCCACAACGGAAAGATTGTGCAGGTCAGTGCGCGGCATGCGATTCTCGCCGTCCCTCCCCGCCTGCTGGAAGAGCACGTCCGTTTCGATCCTCCCCTGAACGCGTCCCTGCGCGAGGCCATGCGCGCGACGCACACCTGGATGGCCGATCAGGCCAAGGTGGTCGTTGCTTACGATCAGGCGTTCTGGCGGAAATCGGGCCGGTCCGGGAACGCCTTCGTCACCCACGAACAGGTGGTGCTCCCCGAAATTTTCGACGCCTGTGATGCCACCGGCGAGCAGGCCGCACTCGGCGCATTTTTTTCCCTCCCACCGGCATTTCGCGCCACCATTCCGCCCGCCACTATGGCCTTGCTGATCTCCAGCCAACTGGTGCAAGTCTTTGATCTGCCAGCAGAAGACGGAGAACAACATGTCCATGACTGGGCTCAGGATGCCTACACCTGTAGCACCCTGGACCGCACGCCTCCCAGTATGCATCCTGAATACGGCAACCCGAAGCTGCGCCTGCCGCTGTGGGAAAACAAGCTGTTTTTCGGTGGCTCCGAAACTGCGGGCTATGGCGGCGGCTATCTGGAAGGCGCCCTGGAATCCGCCGCCCGCCTACAGCGGATACTCGCCCCTGACCCCGTATCGCTTAGCCCGGAAGCACTAACCGGCCCTGCCGACAACACCGCCTGCATCGCCCTATTCGGTACATGGGTGACCGCGCAACAGCCGGATTTGCTGGCAACCTATCGCCGTCACCTGAATCAATACCTGACCCGCCAGCACAAGGAACAGTTGACCCAGCGCGCCCTGCTCGACACCATCGAGCAGTTCTATAGCGAGGCATTGCGCCAACTGAGCGAATTGCCTTTTGACACCAGCAGCACGGGTATCCATAAGGGGCGTTCTGATTTAACGCCGGAAGTGCATGCACCTTTCGCAACCGTTCATCAGACCCTGATCAGGGAGGCCCTCGCCTTTAACCGCAGCTCCTGTGCGCTCTCCAATTTTCCCGAAGAGCACGCACCCGGCAAGGAATATCTGTCCACTATCGCCCGCGACCTCGCTGCCGCCTGGCGTGAATTTGCCCTCAGCAGCAATGCCGTGCTCCTCGCCAAAGCCGCTACCGTCAGCGAGAGCCAGCGGACGCATTGAGTTTACCGTGATAAAGCATGCATTTTGTCGCAAAACATACATCGGCTGCTTACGTTGTTTTTCTGGTGCATTTTAGCCAAAAGACTGTTTATCTTGAAATTAACAAGATAGTCGTATCTGGAATGAAGATTGCTTAGATCAGTGCAACAGCATCTTCAGATCACCGACAGATCGGTAACAGGAGTACGCCATGCATATTGTCGTCTGTATTAAACAGGTTCCCGACAGCGCCCAGATCCGGGTGCATCCGGTCACCAATACCATCATGCGGCAGGGCGTACCCGCCATCATCAATCCCTTCGATGTTTTCGCTATCGAAGAGGCCTTGCGCCTCAAGGACCGTTTCGGTGGGCGAGTCACCGTGCTGACCATGGGGCCGCCCCAGGCAGAAGACGCACTGCGCAAGGCGATCGCCTATGGTGCCGACGACGTGATACTCCTGACCGACCGCGCCTTCGCCGGCGCCGATACCCTGGCGACTTCCTTCGCCCTGGCACAGACCATCCGCAAAATTGGTGAGGAGCATCCCGTAGATCTGGTGTTCACTGGCAAGCAGACCATTGACGGCGATACCGCGCAGGTCGGACCGGGCATTGCCAAACGCCTGGGCCTGCAACTCCTCACCTACGTATCGGCTATCGACGCATTGGACCTTCAGGAACGTACCATTACTGTACAACGCCGCTCGGAAGGCGGTGTGCAGGTGATCCGGACCCGCCTGCCTGCCCTGATCACCATGCTGGAGGGTAGCAACCAGATCCGTTTCGCGAGCATGGATGACATGTTCCGCTCGGCTCGTCTTACTGTGCCGCAATGGAATAAAGACCGTGCCGGGATTGAAGATGTCAGCAAAATCGGCCTCAAGGGCTCGCCCACGGTGGTCAGCAAGATATTCACTCCCAAGCCCAGGGCTGTGAAGGCACAGATGATCGGCGCCGATCTGGACGCCAGCGGCACCGCCAACGCCTTCCTGGATATCCTCAGCAGCCAGCACCCGCGCCTGGCGCAGGAACTCGGCCTGATCACCCCATAAACGCACAAGGAGCATTCGCATGAGCGAGAACACTGCCGCACCCGCAAAGCCCAAAGGCAAAAAGCGCCTGGAACTGGATCCCCGCCTGGCGGCCTACAAAGGGATCTGGGTGTTTGTCGAAATGGAACGGGGCCAAGTACATCAGGTGTCCTGGGAATTGCTCGGCGAAGGGCGCAAGCTGGCCGATATTCTCAATGTAGAACTGGGCGCCGTCATCCTCGGCGGCAGCAGCGATGAACTGGGTGCTGCTGCCCGCAGCGCTTTCACCTATGGCGCCGATGTGGCCTATATCGTGGCCGATCCCATTCTTACGGACTATCGCAACGAGCCCTACACCAAGGCCATGACTGACCTGGTCAACAAGTACCAACCGGAGATTCTCTTGCTCGGCGCCACCACCCTGGGCCGCGATCTCGCCGGTAGTGTGGCCACCACTCTGCTCACGGGTTTGACCGCAGACTGCACGGAGCTCGCCATTGATCCGGACAATCGCGGACTGCTCGCCACCCGTCCGACCTTTGGCGGCAGCCTGCTCTGCACCATCCAGACCCTCAACTACCGCCCGCAGATGGCCACCATCCGCCCCCGGGTCATGGCCATGCCCGAAGCTACGCCGGAGTGCCGCGGCCGTATTGTTTCCGAAAACCTGCAGATGCAGGAGGACGACATTATCGCCAAGGTCCTGGAGTTCATCCCCGACGACGCCCAGGAGCAGGCGCAGCTCGCCTATGCCGACATTATCGTGGCGGGCGGCCGGGGCATGGGCAAAGCGGAAAACTTTCGCCTGATCTGGGATCTGGCTGCCGTACTCGGTGCCGAAGTGGGCGGATCGCGTCCGGTAACCCATGCCGGCTGGCTACCCGCCGACCGTCAGATCGGACAATCGGGCAAGACCGTGCGCCCCAAACTCTATATTGCCGCGGGTATCTCCGGGGCGATTCAGCATCGCGTCGGCATGGAAGCCTCCGACGTGATCATCGCCATCAACAACGATCCCAATGCGCCCATCTTCGACTTTGCCACTTATGGCATTGTCGGCGACGCCGTGCAAATCCTTCCCGTCCTCACCGACGCCTTGCGCAGCCGTCTGGCTGTGAACCGCCGGGCCGGTTAATTACAGGAGTCATGACATGGCCGAAAAATTTGATGCCATAGTGGTAGGTGCCGGCCCCGCCGGTAATGCAGCCGCGTACACCATGGCCAAGGCGGGTCTGAGCGTATTGCAACTGGAACGGGGTGAAACCCCCGGCACCAAAAACGTCCAGGGGGCCATTCTCTATGCCGACGCGCTGGAGCGCATCATTCCCGATTTCCGCGACGACGCCCCGTTGGAGCGCCACGTCATCGAACAGCGCATGTGGGTGCTGGATGAAAAATCCTTCATCGGTACCAATTACCGCTCCGATGCATTCAACAGCGACCAGCCCAATCGTTATACCATCCTCCGGGCACCTTTCGACAAGTGGTTCTCCGGAAAGGTCAAGGCCGCAGGTGGCCTGGTCATCTGCGAGACGACCGTCACCGAACTCATCCAGGAAGGCAAAAAAGTCATCGGCGTCCGCACCGACCGTGAGGGGGGTGATATTTATGCCGATGTGGTGATTCTGGCGGACGGCGTCAATTCGCTGCTGGCCAAAAAAGCCGGGTTCCATGGCGAACTCGAAGCCAAAAATGTCGCGCTCGCAGTCAAGGAAATTCACTTTCTGCCCGAAGAGGTCGTCCAGAGCCGTTTCAACATCAAGGGCAACGAAGGGGTGGTCATTGAGATTGCCGGTGCCGTCACCCACGGCATGGTCGGCACCGCCTTCCTCTATACCAACAAGGAATCCATTACCCTGGGCATCGGTTGTCTCTTGTCCGACTTCAAGAAAGCGGGCATCGCGCCCTATACCCTCCTCGAAGAACTCAAGGCGCATCCGGCCATTGCCCCGTTGATTGCGGGGGGCGAAATGAAGGAGTATGCCGCCCACCTGATTCCCGAAGGGGGCTACAAGGCCGTTCCGACCCTCTACGGCGACGGCTGGATGATCGCGGGGGACAGCGCCGGACTGGTAAATGCGGTCCACCGCGAAGGCTCCAACCTGGCGATGACCAGTGGCCGCTTGGCCGCAGAAACGGTTATCGCCCTGAAAGAGATGAAGCTTCCCTGTACGGCACCCCATCTTGCCCGTTACAAAGCCGCGCTGGACGACAGTTTCGTCATGAAAGATTTGCGCAAGTACAAGGAATTACCAGAGATCCTGCACAGCAATCCGCATTTCTTTTCAGTGTATCCGCAACTCCTCAACCGCGCCGCGCATACCATGCTGATGGTCGATGGTCAGGATAAACACAGCAAGGAAAAGACCATTCGTGGCAGCTTTGTACAGCAACGCTCGTTATGGGGTTTGGTAGGAGATGCCTACCGCATGTGGAGGGCAACACGATGATCAAGATCGAAGAGAAACTGTTTCAAAACCGCTACCGGGTTGATGAGGGTCGGCCGCATATTCAGATCAGCGATCCTCAGGTCTGCGCGGATGATTGCAAAACACAGTCCTGCACCTTCGCCTGTCCGGCCGCCTGTTACGCCAAAGACGAGGCTGGTGGAGTGGTCCTGACCACGGACGGCTGCCTGGAGTGTGGCACCTGCCGGGTCATCTGTTCGGAATATCGCAACGTGGATTGGTCCTATCCACGGGGCGGTCACGGCATTCTCTTCAAGTTCGGTTAAGTGAGGGCATTTTATGAGCAAACCAGAACGCCACGTCTTTGTCTGCGTCCAGTCCAGGCCGCCGAGCCATCCCAAGGGCTCCTGCGGCGCCCAAGGCTCTGCGGATCTGCTCCGTGCTTTTCAGGACACCTTTGAGGCACGCAAGCTCTGGGGCCGTTTCGCCCTGACTCAGTGCGGTTGTCTGGGACCCTGCGGCGAGGGTCCCAATGTGCTGGTTTATCCCGAAGGCATCCTTTATGCCGGAGTACGTCAGGATGATATCGACGTCATTATCGATGAACATCTGATCGGCGGCACCCCCGTCACCCGCCTCTACCCGACGCCGGAGGCTTGGTCCAATGAGCCCTGACGGTGCCCTCCGAGAGATCACCCTGCCCTTTGCCGATCCGACCGGGCAGACCGCTTCGCTGCTGGAGGCCGCACTGGCCAACAGCACACACCCGACCGAGGTGGAAAAACTGCTGAGGCAGCATCTGCTGACCGATCCGAATTACCTGCCCGCCTATTTTGCCATGTACAAGCTGCTGTTCCGCCAGTCCCGGCTGGCGGAGGCCGAAGAGATAGCACGCAGCGCCCTGGCCAGCGGGGCACGACTGGGCGGATTTCCCCCCAACTGGCAGCAACTCGCCCCAGGCACGGCAGACTGGTCCATGATTTACAGTCCTGCCCATTTTTATCTCTTCACCCTGAAGGCCCTGAGTTTCATCCTGTTGCGCCGCAAGCGACTGGACGAATGCCGGGAAATTCTGGAAAAAATCGGCGAACTGGACCCCCACGATCTGGTAGGGGCCTCCGTCATCCGCGCTTATGCCGATGGCCTGACGGCGCATTGAGTCTGATGATGTATCATACAACGAGCATCTCGCCCTTTAACGTGATCGAAGCGGCGGGGACCGCCGTACTCACGCTGACTGAGGGGCTGGAGAAGGAAGAG
>JAAOMR010000124.1 GCA_018853935.1 Acidithiobacillus ferrivorans | reverse complement strand
CGGTTTCGGCCAGTGTGGCAACAAAGATGGCTTCTCAAAGCGAAACACAAATACCGCCTTGGCATCCGTCTGATTACCATTGAGCCCCCCCGCCTGCGCCAAAGCCTGGGCCAGGCTGATGCCCGAGGCCTGAAAGTCCACTTCCTTGGTTTCCTTGGTGGCGCCCATCACGGTCACCTGCAAGGGTTTGTAGAGTGCCGTCAGCACATCGCCACCGCGCAAAGAAACGTCCTCACGGGGATTACGGATGATTTCTTCCAGGGGCAATTGTAGCACCTTGCCGCCGCGGGACAGTTGTATAGTTACCTTGTTGACCGGCTTGACCACGCCACCCGCCGCCGCTATGGCCTGTAGTACGCTGACCCCGCCCGGAATCATGGGTACCATGGTGCTGTCTTTCACGTTGCCCACCACCGTAATGCTCTGGGCATGATTCTTCACCAACCGTACCACCACCTGCGGATCGTGGGCCATATGAATCAGCCGATCGCGGATCTCGGCACCAATCTCATTGAGGGTTTTGCCGGTACAAGGAATTTTGCCCGCAAAAGGCATCATGATATCGCCGTCGCTCCCCACCATCTGTACAGGGATAGCCGTCATCATGGATCCCGAGAGTCTGCTCATGGAAGAAATCCCCGTGGCAAAAAGCATGGCGGGCGGTGCCTCCCAAATATACACCTGCAGCGTATCGCCGGGCCCGACGGCGTAACGGAGGGGGTTGGGATTAATGAAACCCTTCAATGCATCCAGATGAGCCTGACCAATCTCCTCTTTCATGTAATGAGACATGGCGTAATTCACATCCACCAGTTGAATCCCCGCCAGGGTTTTATTGTGTGCCACATCATCCACGGTACCCGCGCGAGGCCCGGAATACGGCATGTAAGAGGCGCAACCGGTCATGCCCACCAATAATGCAGCCATGACACCAGCGCGGATCATCCAGGCGTTTGCTTTTTTATTCAATCTATCCCCGCATTTAATTTGGGACCGAGGATCCGGACCAAGGCAGACGCACGCCCCAGATGCCTGATCGTAGAAACTTGTATTTTTCCGCCAGCGTAATGTACCATAAATATTAAGATAGAGTAGAACAGCGCATAACACTTAAATCTAAGGACGGTCAGAATTCATGCAGATTATACCGGCCATTCTATCCGGTGGCTCCGGCAGCCGACTCTGGCCGCTTTCCCGCAAGTCTTTCCCCAAGCCGTTTATTGCCTTGCCGGATGGCGAAACCCTCATTCAGAAAACGCTGCACCGCATTATGCAGCTGGACCTGCAAGGCCCCATACTGACCGTCACCAACCGGGATTACTACTTTCTCACCCGGGATACCTTCACGGCCTATGCCAAACATCATGGCTGCACACTACCAAAGGCACAGTACCTGCTGGAACCCGTCGGGCGCAACACCGCCCCGGCCATGACCGCCGCCGCACTCTGGGCGCAGGCAGAAGCGGGAGAAGACAGCATTCTCCTGTTTTTGCCAGCAGATCACATTATTCAGGGTGATCAGGCCTTTTCCAGGGCCGTCACGCATGCCGCAGCGCTGGCAGAAGCCGGTTATCTGGTGACTTTTGGGGTGGTGCCCACCACTGCGGAGACCGGCTATGGTTACATTCAGATGGGTGCCGCGCTGGAGCAGAACGGGCATCAGGTCGTGCGCTTTGTAGAAAAGCCCGATGCCGCAACCGCTACGAATTACCTGAGGAGCGGCGATTACCTCTGGAATTCCGGTATGTTCTGCATGCGGGCCGATGTACTGCTGCAAGCCATGGCAGAGCACGCTCCGCAAGTGTACGCCGCAGCCTCCTCTGCCTGGGACTGCAGCAGTCGTAACGGAGACAGTATCGAGTTGGACGAGGCGCTTCAGGGTGCGCCCGATCTTTCCATTGATTACGCCGTTATGGAGAAGGCCAGTAACGTCGCGGTGATCCGCGCGGAATTCGGCTGGAATGACCTGGGTGCCTGGAATGCCTACGGTGCCTTGATGGAGGTCGATGCGCATAACAACCACATGGTGGTTCGGGACAGCGTGTTCGTGGACAGTACGGACTGCGTAGTACACAGCCCAGACCGGGTGACGGCATTGCTGGGGGTGCGTGATCTGCTGATCGTAGACACTCCGGATGCCCTGCTGGTCGCCGACAAAAGCCGCGACCAGGACGTCAAGCGCATCGTGGAAACCCTCCGCTCGCGTCGCCACACCGCCGTCGACACGCATGTTACCTGCTATCGTCCCTGGGGCAGTTATACGGTGCTGGAGGAAGGTGATCATTTCAAAATCAAACGCATCGTGGTCAAGCCCAAAGAAAAGCTCTCCTTGCAGATGCATCATCATCGCAGTGAACACTGGATTGTGGTGTCTGGTACCGCGCTCATCCATGTGGGCGGTGAAGAACGCTTGATCATGACCAATGCGTCCACCTTTATCCCGGCAGGAGAGACCCATCGCCTCAGTAATCCTGGCGTCATAGACCTGCACCTGATCGAGGTGCAAAGTGGCGCCTATCTGGGCGAAGATGATATCGTGCGCTTCGAAGATATCTATGGGCGGGCTATTATACCCGATGCGCAAAGTGGATCAGCTCCGATAGCCAAGCAATAAAAGGAACATCTGTGCTGCAATCCATCTGGAACCGGGTCAGAAACCTCAACAAGCTTTTCATCTACGTGGTGCTGCTGCCGACGGGGTTAGCCATCCTGTACTTCGGTCTCATTGCCTCGCCGGTGTACATCAGTGAATCCGCGTTTGTAGTCTACAGCCCCAGCCAGCAGGTCAGCAGTTCCGGCCTCGCCAGCCTGCTGAGCGGGCTGGGTGGCAGCAACTCCACCAGCGCAGCAGAAACCATCCATGCATATATGCGTTCCTGGGATGCCATGATGGCCCTCAACAAAGTCTACGATCTCAAAAAAGTCTATGGTGGCGATAATATCGACATTTTCGACCGCTTCGGTGGCGTATTCTTCCCCCATAGCAGCTATGTCAAACTCTTGCGCTATTACCAGGCCATGGTCACCGACAATTTGGACAGCACCAACGGGATCACCAAACTCAAAGCACGCGCCTATAGTGCAGAAGATGCGCGTAAGATCAACGCCTTCCTGCTGCAAAAAAGTCAGGATATCGTCAATCGGCTCAACGAAAGGGCAAGAGCTAAAGGGGTGTACTACGCGCGGAAAGACGTCACCACTGCCGAGCAAAAGCTGCGGGATGCCACCCTGGCACTCGCCAATTACCGCAACCGGCACGGCGTTTTCAGCCCGCCCGCCCAATCGGCTTTGCAACTGGGCATGGTTTCCAAGCTCCAGGATCACCTCATCACCGAAAAAACCCAGCTTGATGCCATCAGCGCGCACGCACCCAGTAATCCGCAAATACCGGTGCTACAAAGCTCCATAAAGGCGCTCCAGGGCGAGATACGGGCAGAGAACGCCAAGGTGACGGGATCGAAGCAGTCACTGGCCAGCAAAGACACCGAATATGAGCGTTTGAGTGTCAACCAGCTCCTCGCTCAGAAATTGCTGGAAGCGGCGGTGACCTCACTGGAGCAGGCGCGCCTTACGGCACAGAAGCAGGAGCTGTATCTGGAGACCATCAGCAGGCCGAATCTGCCCGATGCACCGCAGGAGCCGAAGCGCTTTGAAGATGTGCTGGCCGTATTGCTGGTGTCGGTGATGATCTGGGGCGTGCTGAGCATCTTATTTGCAGGGGTTCGGGAGCACCATGCCCGCTAACGACAGTCTGACATTTTGGGATCAGTTGCGGCTGCAGGGGCGCATAATCTGGGCGCTCATGTTGCGGGAGACGGTGACGCGTTTCGGACGAGAGGGTCTCGGCATGCTGTGGATGATTGCCGAACCGGCGTTGTTTGTAGTCGGGGTGATGATCATCTTCTCGTTCATGGAAACCGATTATCCTTACGGTATTAGTCCTGCAGAATATCTGGCCGTGAGCTATCCCACTCTGCTGTTCTGGCGAAATGGGACTGGTAGGGTGACCGGGGCCATAGAGCAAAATCGATCCTTGTTGCACCATCAGCCCATCAGACCCATGGATATCCTCTATGCGAGAATATTACTGGAGTTTTCCAGTGCGATGGCGGTGTTTCTGTTTCTTTTTCCCATTTTTATCGCCGTGGGGATATGCCATTTACCGAGCAATCTACTTGTCATGGCGGTCGGCTATCTGTTGGTCATCTGGTTTTCCTTTGGCTTTGTCCTTATCATGGCGGGGCTTGCGGAACTCAGTGAAACCATCGAAAAAACATCCCATATCATCTTGTATTTGATGTTGCCGTTTTGCGGAGTTTTTTTTCCCACATTTCTGGTGCCGGAACCTTATCGGAGTTATTTGCTCTACTTTCCATTGATCGATGCGGTAGATTATTTTCATCATGGCTACTTTGGTCCGTCGGTTCCGAGCTATTACCATCTGGGTTACACCGTGCTTGCGTTGTTGGGGATGACTTTGTTTGGCCTGGCCATTTCCGGAGTGGCCATTAGACGGGTAAAGGTGGCGTGACATGGTAATAGAATCCGAAAACGCTCTAGACGATATGCTTTTCTACCGGGGCTTTGAGGATGGCCTATTATGAGCGTTAGTAGCCGACGGAGCTATTGAATGTCAACAGACATCTCTTCTGATCCCATCTTTGTTCACTCTCTCTGGAGGGCGGGAAGTACATATATGTTTCAGGCATTCAGGAGATCGCCAGCAGGCTACTGGGCTTACCAGGAACCTGTGCATGAAGCTGCCCACAGCGCCAGAAACAACCCGGATATTCTGACCGGTTTTACCAGTGAAGCCCTTTCGCAGTTACGCCATCCACATCTAGATCGGCCCTACTTTTACGAACTTCAGCAAGTCCATACGGCGTGGTGTGATGTCATAGAAAAATGTTTTATTTATGATGACTACTTTGGTGCAACATCCATTGATATCTTGGGCAAATACCTCCGTGCATTGATCACCGCAGCCAAAGGGCGTCCTGTCATACAAGAATGCCGCACCGCAAGTCGTATAGGCGCCATCAAAGAAATCATCGGCGGCACCCATCTCTACCTATGGCGCAATCCATGGGACCAGTGGTGGTCGCTCAAGGTTAATGAATACTTTAACGCTGCATGCCAGATCATCCTTAACGCCCATGTAGTTCCACCCGTTATTCTTAGATTGAGAGGCGTGGTCGGCTACACCGAGTTTCATGATGACAGCATTGATGAAGAGTTCAGGCACTTTCAACAGCGACCATTGACCGCAGACGACAGTTATCTGGTTTTTTACACCCTGTGGTGTCTTGGCCTGTTGGAAGGTCAATCGCATGCAGATTTGGTGATCAATATCGATCATCTTAGCAATTTTGGTGTTTACCGCCAGGATGTTGCCAATTACTTGCAGTCCCTTGGCATATCAGAGATGGATTTGAGTGATTGCCATATTCCACAAGGATACTACGACCAATCCGACCAGGATTTTTTTAAAAGAGTGGAGGCTCAAGCGCACGGATTGCTGCTAACCAGTGGTTATGCCGAGGACACTGTGTATGGGCTAAAAAAATTGCGCGACGAGTATGCACCCACCTTGCGAACTCTTGATGTCGCGAATGAAGCACTTGCACGAGATCTGCAAAGAGTGAGGGGAATAGTCCTACGCCGTGAAACAAGCGAAGCAGGACAGTTACAAAACCTGCATCAGACCATTAATGAGGCACAAGCGCATTTTCATTCGAAAGCGCAACAAGTATTGGTCATGGATGAACGCCTCGACGCCTTGAACCAGGAACTCCAACACGTACAAGCGGAAAGTGCTGTGCGTGAACGCTCATCGGTCGAGCAATTGGAATCCGTGCAGCGGGAGATGACAACACTCCTGCAGCAGCAAGCCCAGCGCGAACAAGAGATCAGTGCCCAACTGCTTGTTCTCCAGCAGCAATCCGCCGCAGAAAGAACCGAATTCACCCGGCAGCACAACGAACAATTGCAAGCCCTGCAAC
>JAAOMR010000123.1 GCA_018853935.1 Acidithiobacillus ferrivorans | reverse complement strand
GCTACCCACTGGTACAGAGAATGCCTTTTGGGATTATGGGATTCTGCCGCCTCATGGACAGCTTCTTCGTGCGGTGCGTGGGTATGTAATCCTTCGCTCATAGTTTGTTTTCCTTAAAGTAATTTTCAGTATTCACGCTGTTCCTTCACCAGGGCAAAGATCTATGGTTTTCTTTTGTCCAATCCAGGCAGTTTCTCACCGAAGTAGCCACCCAGTAGGCCTACTCCGGCCCCAATGAGCACTTCTGCCGTCCGCATGGCGGCATTTATCCATGGGTTCGCTGCGTTCAAATGGGAAAAGATCACAATGATCAAAAGGGCTGAGACGACCTGCCTGCCCCGATCTGCCAATCCCACCGCCTGACTGATGAGCATAGCCAAAATGATCATCAGTGCCAGGCCCCACATATGGGGCGGGAACCAGAACAGATACACCAAGGCCACTGCCACCCCCAGGAAGGTGGAGCCCATGGTAGAGAAGAAACTCTCACGGGTGGCCACACGGTCATCTTTATACACACTCAACACGGTAGCCGCCGCCCACAAGGCCCCCACTACGGCCACACCGCCATGAATGGGGCCAATCAAGTCAAACTCGTATCCCAGCAGGTAGGCCATGATCACCAGGATGGTAACGTAGACACTTCGGACATACGCATCCCAGTGGTCTAGGCGCTGTTCAGTCTCGTGGACTTTGCGACGTGCGGTTTCAGGCAACATGCTAACGCGCCCCGGCACCCTGTTCATCCCCGATGATCATTATCCCCGTGGGCTTTTTGGCAGCGAGGTGGGCGGCATGTGGAGAAAGCATACTCACTGCAGTATAAAACTGATGACTTGTTGCTTCATAAATAAAGGGCGCCATGGATGCCTCTGGGACGCCTGCTGAATTTAGTGTTGCCAGGGTCATGGTTTGTGTATTGGCTATCAGATTGCTTATTTCTGCGGCAACGACTTCTGTTCTTTCCATCATAGTCACACCTCATTCAGCGGGTTATCGGTTGAGCCAATAGGTGGCCCAGTTCAAATACAACGCCACGAACAGCCATAGTCCATACGGAACCAAAAGCAGTGCCGCTATTTGGTTGATAGCCGCAAAGACCCCTATAGCAGCCAGGACCAGGCCTAATAGTATCAGGAGGTCTATGAGTGCCCATAACGGCTTGTGAAGCCGGAAAAAAAGCCAGGACCATGCGGCATTAGCCAATAATTGGACGCCATAGAGAATAAGTGCGGCGGTTCGTAAAGGTGCCGCAGGACTGATGAAGACTAGGGCGGCAGCCAGGGCCATGAGGATATAGAGAATGGTCCACACCACCGGAAAGACCCAAGGCGGGGGCGTACCTGCAGGTTTGCGCAGGCGTTCATACCAGTCATCTGGGCGAAACAGGGAGCCTGCGGTGGCCACGGCCAGGGTGAGGGCCAGGCTGGACAAGGCAACGACGGCGAAATGGTTGATCACTGGAGCATCCCCACAGTTGGTTTGGTTTTGACCGAAACCGTGCTGTGTTCTATGGGCAAGCGAATTCTGCCGGTCAGCAGTTCCTGCATCATCCCTTGTTTGAGGCGTTTGGTTTTGTTTCTGCGGGACTCCAGGGTGGTGATCTCGGTGTCCATGTCGGAGAGGATGGCGGCTATGGCTTGTTGTTCGGATATTGCATTTGGTACATGAAGCACTAATTTCAACACATGCTCTGGTCCTATTCTTTGGTGGCTGCCTGTGGTGCCAGTGGAGGCTAATTCCATTTGTTCCTGAAGTTTTGGGGATGTAAGCAACACGTACGTGAGCAAAGAAAAAATGCCAGAAGTAGCGCCACCCAAAATAGAAGCTACTATTAGGATTAGACAACAACTCTCGTAAAGAGCCTTTCGCTGATTGTCCAGAATATTACGATCCAAGCAAGCACGAGTCTGCTGCGTCTTCTTTCGAATAGTACCGTGCCTCAATTTGGTTGCCGTCAGGATCCCTAAAGTAGATGGACGTGCCTACTCCATTTGCCCCAAATCTATTTACTGGACCCGCTTCTATACGAATGCCATTAGATTGAAGCCGCTCCGTGAGAAACACCCAATCTTCCTTCGACATTGCAAGACAAAAATGATTGAGGTTTCCTTGGCCCTTATTTTGTTGTGCTTCTGTTGCCCACATGTGTTTTGGAAAAAGATCTATAATGGTATCCGAATTAATCCTAACCGATGGGAATGGTGCTTCGTTTTTCTGATACTCACTCAGCCGTTCTGATTGAAGCAACAGAACCCCTGTATAAAAGTCTATGGATTTACTGATCTCCTCTATGTTGAGGACGATATGGTCTATAGATAGTTTCATATTTATACTCACCATTTTGTAAAGAATAGAACCATTATTATTGACTAAGAAAAGTTTTGTCGCCATTTGGATGGCATCTCATCTTAGAAAGTTCGGCCATATGTGCACCGTAACGCATGCTTAGTTGCCGTATAGACCTTTTGACTGCGGCAGTGGCTTTATTTATGGGTACTGGGACCGTTATGGAATACCAACCATGGGCACTCACATGCACGGGATAGTTCGGTAAGGCAGCAGGATGGGAAGAAACTTCTGTTGCACAGGCCGTAAGCAGCCACGAGCAGCAGAGGAAAAAGCCCAGCCGCGAGATAAACATCATAAGGTTTCCAATGTACCTTCCAGAAATTTCTCTAGGGACAACGATTGTTCAGTCCCTTTGAACAGGAAAGCAAAACCCAGTAATGAGAATCCGTTGATAGGGCCAATGATGTCTTCTGGGTCACGTTTATCTGCGGTGATTCGGTCAGAACGTCTGAGCTCTGCCGAACCCAACCACTTTTGCCCATCAGGCTTTGTCAAAGTGACTTGCCCAATTTCTCCACGCTGGAAAGTCCGGGTGCCATCATCAAACGAAGCCACATTCATGCCCCCAAGAAAGCCGCCAAGACTGATGTCCATCACATCCCCGAAGATCAACTCATGATTATTCTTGCTCCACAGTGCTGAGATGG
>JAAOMR010000122.1 GCA_018853935.1 Acidithiobacillus ferrivorans | reverse complement strand
GAGGTTTCTATGTTCTCTAGTTGGCCATGATCAAACATCGATGATGTGGTGCCATCCGTGCGCAACTATTTTTTAGGTTCCAATCTTGGTCATTTAACATGCGACACTATGCATCATTCTGTCTTGTGGCCTGCGGCCGGCGAAGTCCTAATGTACTGATTCTTCTGCTACCGGGCAAGGGTCGGAAGGGGCTATTATGAGACATTACGATCACGGTGGAGATTTTTGGCGATGGCGGACGTGAAAACAGGGCGGAAACGGCGGGTGGCGATCGAGGCGGAGACCGGGGTTCCGGTCGTGCCCGGTCAGGGGGAATTGTTCGGAGGACTGCCAGCGGAAACAGCCACAGTGACGGCGGCGGCTCCCGATCCCGTCGAATCCGTGTCTGCTGTATCGCCCCTTGATACGCCGTCCGCAGGACAGGATCTGTTGCCTGTCGCTGTAGCCACCCCCAAAAAGCGCCGGGCAGCCTCGGAGGGTGAAAGAAAACATCTCACCACCCTGGAGGTGGATCGCCTGCTGGCAGCCACAAAAGAGAACCTGCGTACGGGCCTGCGCGACCGCTGTCTGATCCTCCTGATGTTCCGCCACGGGCTGCGGGTGACGGAGGCCTGCGCCATGCGGATGGACCAGGTGGATCTGGAGAGCAGGATTCTCCAGGTGCAGCGCCTCAAGGGCGGGCTGTCTACGACACAGCCGCTGCGGACGGAGGAGATCCGGCTTTTGAAAGGCTGGATGGCCGAACGGGAGCGCTGGCTGCGGCAGTGGCGCAAGAAAGACGGCGGCACTGGTGCGGCACTGGATCGCCAGTCGCTGTTTTTGAGTGCCCGGGGGACGGCGCTCTCCCGCAAGACCTTCTGGGCGCTGCTGCGCCACTATGGGGCGCTGGCGGGGCTGGCTCTGCCGCCCCATCCCCACATGCTCCGGCACGCCTGCGGCTTCGCACTGGCCGACCAGGGCGCCGACACCCGGCTCATCCAGGACTATCTGGGGCACCGGAACATCCAGCATACGGTGCGCTACACGGCCACGAACCCCGTGCGCTTCGAGAAACTGTGGCGGTGATTGGGTGTGTAATCGTATAGTGTCATTCAGTGACATGCTGGGTTACAGGTGACGACATGGCGAGAGTGACGGTATCGGAAGCGGCAAGGCTTGTTGGGCTAGCTAGACAGAATCTATACAAGAACTACATAAATGAAGGAAAAATAAGTGTTGATAGGGATCACCTGGGAAACCCAAAAATAGATACTAGCGAATTAATCAGGGTCTTCGGTGAAATAAGGATGACACATAAAGTGTCACAAAAAGAGCAGTCAACGACAGGAGAAAATTCTATCAATGACAGTGATTTGACTGTCGTTTCTCAGGCAAAGGATCAGGTTATAACCGCATTGCGCTTACAGATAGAAGCCGCGACTGAGAGAGAGAAGAAAGCAGAGGATAGAGAGGCATGGCTACGCCAACAGCTTGAGGATGCCCAGCGACAGGTCAAATTACTCACGCACGACAGGAGCGGCGACTCAAGCGCTAAACGGAATCGGTGGTGGCGACTTTGGAAGTGAGTGTCTATTTTCTTTCAGAGGGGATATATTAGGTCATGCCTGATAGAAAGCTCGTTGATGAGGTTCACCATATTTCAAAGCGGCGAGGGAATGGACAGCTACGCCGAGAAGTGTGGATTGACGATAACGGCAAGGTAAGTCGTTACAACTTGGCGTATATCAATCATGAGCTATGCGCCGTAGATAATGGTCGAGTTGTGGGCTACGACAATCAGCATGGATATCATCACAGACACTATTTTGGTGATGTGCATCCCGTTGATTTTGTGAGTTTCGATGAAACCGAAGCGGATTTTGAGGCTGATTGGATGGCTTTGAGGAGGTGATGGCAATGTTGCTGCATGTTTCTGACGAAAAGACGTTTTTCAAGAGCGGGAAAAGGATTGCTCGCTTGGCTGATGCTGGAAAACTCATAACAGAAGAGAAGACGATCAGCTTTGAGGATCCTGCAGACCTTCTGCAGGTGCTCACAACTGCGCGGCTCGCCATCATGCGCGTGGTTCTGGAGAGACCCCGCTCCATTACAGAGGTTGCTGAATGCCTTGGCCGTGATCGCAGTGCCGTAAAACGGGATGTTGCCTTGCTCGCAGAGGCAGGGCTTGTTGTTGTGGAAGACAAACCGTTGCCTGGGCATGGACGTAAAAAGGAAGTGCGATCATCTGCGGGCACTCTCCGATTGGAAGCTGTTTTGGCGTGACTAGTCATCTTCACTTCGACCGCCACGTTCAGCGTGATTTTTTTGTGGCCGATATTTTAGATGCTGCGCCAAAAGATGATCTGGTCAGTATGGAGCATCCTATTTTTGCGTTGAAGTCTGGAGACCGGCGTATCCGTGTCTACGAACGCAAAGGGGTGACCGTTACTATCAAGCCTGGTCATGATGGATGTGCCACGATTCATGACAAGGACATCTGGATCTACTGCATCAGCCAGCTGGTTGAAGCAATAAACCGTGGTCGTGAAGATGTTGGAAGAGTTGTTCGATTTACTGCATACGATTTTCTTGTGACTACCAATAGGCAAACGAGCGGAGAGGGGTATCGCCTTATGGGGGATGCGCTTGCTAGGCTCAGTGGGACCCGCATCGAAACCAACATTGAGACGGCGGGTAAGCGTGAACGCGCAGGGTTTGGGTTAATCGATTCCTGGCGTGTCATCGAACGTGACAGGGATGACAAGATGGTGGCTGTCGAGGTTAGTCTGCCTGATTGGCTTTGTCGCTCAGTCAAGGCGATGCATGTTTTGACATTGAATCGTGATTATTTCCGGATTCGAAAGCCGATTGACCGGCGACTTTATGAGCTGGCAAGGAAGCACTGTGGTACTCAGTCGAAGTGGTGCGTAACTACGAAGGTGCTTCACGAAAAAAGTGGAAGCAGGGACGCGCTTAGAAACTTCCGCATGGCGGTTAAAATGTTGGCCGAGTCAGATGAATTACCGGATTACCGCATTACGTTCGACCAAGAAAACGATGCAGCAACCTTCTACGCCAGATCTCCAAAGGGCGCGATTGCCCAAATCCGGGACACTCTTCGGTCGTTACAGAAATAAGCATGCTGCGGTTGTTGATAACTTTTCTGCCCCTGTGGATTAGCACGTCATTTCACCTGCACTAATCTGTGGATTAGCACGTCATTTCACCTGCACTTCCATCGTCATTTCACCTGCAGCAATGGCCATGCAGGCTAATATCCATAAGGCCTCCAGAAACCGTAACGCGCGCGCGCGTCTTTAACTTAAAAAAAGCTTTTAACGCCTCCGGCGGTGGAAAACCCCACAGCGGAAGAAAGAAGGAGCGCCCGCTTGTCGCCTTCGGCGCCGGGCGCAAACATCCCGGCGGGGAGCCTGCCGCTCCCCCTGTCCGAGCCTTCGGCTCGCCGGATCGACCCCCTTCGGGGACTACGCCCCCCAATGCCTACGGCATCGGCGCCCCTTTATTTTTATTCAACAGGGAAAGGGTATCGAGAAATGGCCCAGAATCGATTTTTGATGCCTTGAGATAGATTTCCCTTGCCAGAATCCTTTGCGTGCGCTGTAGAGCAGATTTGAGGCCTTTGCGGTGGCTTCTGCGTGATGGCGTCACGCTGCGTCGTTTGACGGAGAGATGGGGCCGCCTTATGCTGTTGTCACAGTGACGATTGCGGGGGGATTTTATGGCAACGACCAGTGCGGAACGGATGCGGTGGAAGCGGGCGCGGGATCGCGGCATGGTCTGGGGTGAGGGTGATGAATCCAAGCTCAGTGATACGGCCCTAATCGAACAACT
>JAAOMR010000121.1 GCA_018853935.1 Acidithiobacillus ferrivorans | reverse complement strand
GTGCCGCGTGGCGCGGGTACCGGTCTATCGGGGGGCGCGCGTCCGATCCGCGGCGCGGTCCTCCTCAGCCTGGCCCGCCTGCGTAATATCCTCGCCATCGACCTGGAAAACCGTACCGCCCGCGTCCAGCCAGGCGTGCGGAATCTGGCTATCAGTGAAGCGGCCCGCCCCTTGGGCCTGTATTACGCCCCCGACCCTTCTTCGCAGATCGCCTGCAGCATCGGCGGCAATGTGGCGGAAAATTCCGGGGGTGTGCATTGCCTGAAATACGGTCTCACCGTCCACAATATTCTGGCACTGGAAGTGCTGACGGCGGCGGGCGAAGCCCTGCAGATTGGCAGTCAGGCCCCCGACAGCCCCGGCTATGATCTGCTGGCGCTGATGACCGGCTCCGAGGGCCTGCTCGGGGTGGTGACCGAATGCACGCTGCGCCTGCTGCCGGTGCCGGAGCATACGCTGGTGCTGCTTGCCGCCTTCGCCAGTGTCGTGGCGGCGGCGGAGTCGGTCAGCGCCATCATTGCCGCCGGGATCATCCCTGCCGGATTAGAGCTGATGGATCAGCTCGCCATCGAAGCCGCCGAGGATTTTGTCCACGCCGGCTATCCCCGCGATGCGGCCGCGATTCTCCTCTGCGAGCTGGACGGTTCGGCCGTAGAGCTGAAAGAGCGTCGGCAGGAAGTGGAGGTGATTCTCCAACGGCACGGCGCCAGTGCCATCCGCATGGCCGAGGATGCGGCGACCCGCCTGCTGCTCTGGAAAGGCCGCAAAGCCGCCTTCCCGGCGGTGGGGCGTTTGGCCCCGGACTACTACTGCATGGATGGCACGATACCCCGTCAGCGTCTCGCCGAGGTGCTGGAGCAGATCGCCGCCTGGTCGGTCGAATATGGTCTGCGGGTGGCCAATGTCTTCCACGCGGGCGACGGTAACCTGCATCCCCTGATTCTCTACGATGCCAATGCCGAAGGGCAGTTGCGCGCCGCCGAAACCTTTGGACAGCGCATCCTCGAACTCTGTGTGGCCGTCGGTGGCAGCGTCACCGGCGAGCACGGTGTCGGCGTCGAGAAGCTGGATAGCATGTGCGTCCAGTTCAATGCCGCCGAGTTGGCGCAGTTACATCGCATCAAATACGCCTTCGACCCCGAAGGCCGCCTCAACCCCGGAAAGGCTGTGCCCAGCCTGCATCGTTGTGCCGAGCTGGGGGCCATGCATGTGCATCATGGCCAGTTGCCCTTCCCCGAACTGGAGCGTTTTTGACATGGACCAGAGCCAGACCTTACAGGCGGCCGTGCAGGAGGCCCACGCCAGATCCCGACCCCTCACCATTCGCGGCGGCGGGACCAAAGCCTTCTATGGCCGGCAAGCGCTGGAAGGCGACCTGCTCGAGCTCAGCGGTCATCAGGGCATTGTCGACTACGCGCCCAATGAACTCTTTATCACCTTGCGCGCGGGTACACCTTTGCAGGTACTCGAAGCGCAACTGGCGGAAGCCGGACAGATGCTGCCCTTTGAGCCCCCGTATTTCGGACCCGCCGCGACCATCGGCGGCACGCTGGCCTGCGGCTTGTCCGGCCCGCGCCGCCCTTACGCCGGATCGGCCCGCGACGCGGTGCTGGGCATGCGTATCCTCAACGGCCAAGGCGAGATCCTGCGCTTTGGCGGGCAGGTCATGAAAAATGTGGCCGGTTATGATGTGTCGCGGCTGATGGTGGGGGCGCTGGGCACCCTCGGCGTCCTGCTGGAGGTCACTCTCAAGGTCTTGCCCCGCCCCAGTCACAGCCTGACCCTGCGCCAGTCGGCAGCCCCCGCCGCCGCCATCCAGCGCATGAATCACTGGGCCGGACAGCCCCTGCCGCTCTCCGCCACCGCTTATGATGGCGAACATTTGTATGTCCGTCTTTCGGGCACCGGGAGCGCCGTGCGGGCCGCACAAGCCCGGCTCGGTGGTGAGCGGCTGGTTGATGCCGAGGCGGCATCCTTCTGGGACGACTGGCGCGAGCAGCGCCACGTCTTTTTTCAGGGGGATGCGCCCTTGTGGCGCCTGGCCGTCGCCCCCGCCACACCGCCTTTGCCCCTCCCCGGCCAGACCCTGATCGAATGGGGCGGCGGCCAGCGCTGGTTGCGTGGCCGCCGCGATGCCACCGCCGTGCAGCGGTTGGCAGCACAGCACGGTGGCCACGGGACGCTGTTTCGCGGCGGCGCGCGTGGCGGCGAAGTGTTTCATCCCCTCGCGCCACCACTGCTGGCGGTACAACAACGGCTCAAAGCCGCCTTCGACCCCCATACCCTGCTCAACCCCGGCCGCATGTTCGCCGCACTCTGAGGCTCGCCCATGCAAACCCAGATCGCCCCCCGCTTTCAGGACGACCCCGCTGTGGCCGAGGCCGACGCCATTCTGCGCACGTGTGTCCACTGCGGCTTCTGCACCGCCACCTGTCCCACCTACCAGATTCTCTGTGACGAACTGGATGGTCCACGCGGCCGCATCTACCTCATCAAGGAATTCTTCGCCGGGGCCCCGGCCACCGGGCATACCCTGACCCATCTGGATCGCTGCCTCACCTGCCGTGCCTGCGAAACGACTTGTCCGTCCGGCGTGCGCTATGCGCGGCTGGCGGAAATCGGTCGCGAGTATATTGAGGCCGAAGTGGGCCGTCCGGCACTGGAGCGGCTGAAGCGCCGACTGCTGCGTGCTATCGTCCCGCACCCGGAGCGCTTCCGGCTGCTGGTACAACTCGGCGCTGCTTGCAAACCCCTGCTGCCGGAAGCCTTGGCGCGTAAGGTCCCGGCGTTGCCCAAACCCTTGCCAGCCAGATTCACCGCCTTGCAAGCGGCCCAGCAACGGCGGGTCATCGCCCTCGCCGGCTGCGTACAAAGCGTGATGACCCCGGCCACAGGGGCGGCGCTGGAACAGCTGCTCGGCACCCTCGGCATTGCCGCAGAGGTCCCGGCCAGCGCCGGCTGCTGTGGTGCGCTCAGCCTGCACCTCAACGCCCACGCCGAAGCCCAAGACTACATGCGCCGCAACATTGACGCCTGGTGGCCGCTGATTGAAGCCGGAGCCGAAGCCATTCTGGTCAGCGCCAGCGGCTGCGGCAGCATGGTCAAGGAATACGGGGAGGCGTTACAAGGCGATCCGGTGTATGCCGAAAAGGCCGCCCGCGTCGCCGCCCTGGCCCGCGACCCCAGCGAATGGCTCCTGGACCACGCCGAGGAAATCCCTTTTGTGGCTGCCGATCGCGGCACCGTCGCCTTCCACGCCCCCTGTTCCCTGCAACACGCCCAGCGCCTGCAAGGGGGGGTCGAAACGCTCCTGCAACGGGCGGGTTACCGCCTGACCGGCGTCCGCGACAGCCAGCTCTGCTGCGGCTCGGCGGGCACCTACTCCATTCTGCAGCCCGTGCTGTCCCGGCAGTTACGCAATCAGAAGCTGGAGGCTTTGCAGGCCGAACAGCCGGATTGTATCGCTACGGCTAATATTGGTTGTCAGATGCATTTGCAGAGTGGGTGTGCGACACCGGTGCGGCATTGGCTGGAGCTGTGTGCTGAGGCCCTGCAACGATGAACCCGCTAAATGACCCCGGGAATGAGTCGGTAGGTGCGATAGCGGTATTCTTGATAAGCGGGTCCGAACGCATTCGTCAGGATGTGTTCTTCTTTGGCGATTCGCCAGAGGTAGACCACAATGACGGGAAGGATGATGACGATCGCGGTGGTCCAGCAACCAAAGGACAGCGCCAAACCGGAGAAACACAGAAGCGCTCCCGTGTAGGACGGATGGCGCACCATGCGGTACGGTCCATGCCGGATCAGTCGATGTCCAGGCTGGATAGCCAGGTCCACGGTGAAATATCTCTTTAACGTCATGATTGCATATGATCTCAACAGTAATCCCGCTATCAGCAACGAACAAGCTATCCGCGGCAGATATAGCGCTATATGCGGCTCCTGGCGGACTTCTGCCGCCACCATGCAAGCCCAGCTTCCGACGCTGGCAAAGATCACGGTGTTGAATATGGTTGAGGAGCCACCGTCTTGCTTGTTCGCATGCATGGGTGACCGAAAAAAATATTCCAGATACAACTCCAGCAATATCCATGCGGATAGCGCCGCCAATAGTAAAACCGCTGATACTGTCATTCACCACCTTCTTTGCTTCTTTGCCCAGTTGGTACAACCCTAACCATGTCCCACCATACGCCATATTGCTGCCGCAATGAACAGCTACGGTGCATCCACAGACATTATCGTGGATGATCGGTGGGGATCGTGGCGCGGCAGCGGAAGAAAGGGGATCTCCGTTAATCCAGCCGTAGCCACCCCTTGCGATAAAATACCCACGCCGTCAGTACTTCCACCAGCACCAGCCCGCCGGTCACCGCCGCAAAGCCATAACGCCAGTGTGGAAAAGGCCCTAGCGGCACATTCATGGCTGCGGCACCCGGAATAAAGAGCGGAATCGTGGCGAGAATAATCAGCGCCGCCATGAATTTGAAGAGGTGGTTCACATTGTTGTGCACCACGTAAGCATAAGACTCCAGCAGCTCATTGATGGTCGCCTGATCACTGTCCACCTGATCCCGCACCTGGGACAGCTCGATGCGGGTGTCTTCATGGATTTCCATCAGGCCAGCGTCCTTGGCGGGCAGGAAATGGCCGATTTCACTGACCACATACTCCAGTTGCAGCAGGCCCAGATCCAGCGCCAGCAGGCGGTCATTGATGTCCAGACCGCGATACACCACGTCATGCCGTTGCGCCTGGCGCAGATCCCGTTCCACCACGGCCATCTCCCGGGCCACTGAACGCGCTGTGGGCAGATAATTGCGCGTGACTTCGGCGATGATGCGCAGTACCAGTTCCCAGCGTTTACGTGGTTTCCGCGGATCGATCAGTCGGCTCAGGAAGGGAATCTCCCGCTCGGTCAGGGTGACAAAATAGCCGGGTACGAAATACAAACTCAGGGGTACCAGCGTGAATTGTCCTGCTGCACCCTCTTTCGGTAGTGGCACCTGGAATTGCAGAGAAATCAATCGCTCTTCCTTGATCAGCGGGCGCGATGCCTCGCCTTCCAGGCGTTTGCGCAGAAAGCTCTCGGGGATGTCCAGGGTCGTTGCCGCCTGCGTCAGCTCGTTGGCCGAGGGGGCGACCAAGGCCATCCAGCTTCGCCGGTTGGCGTTTCCGGACAGCAGACAATCACGGGTGATATGCAGCATGGAGCAGCCCCCTCACATGGAAAAAAAGCCGTGTTTACGCGCCCAGTGCGCGAACAGCCAGGTCACGCCAAAGACATAGGCGAGTAATCCGAACCAGAGGTAACGCCAATGCTCAAGGGGCAGGGGCGTCATCATGTGCCAGGGCATGATGAAGGCGATGGGCATCATGAGCAGGGCCAGCCATACCGTCATCACCTTCATCACCGTATGGGCATTGTTCTGGACAATGCCATTATAGGCATTGGTCACCGCCAGGTAGCGCTCATGAATCAGATTGACGCCCTCTTCTATCCGGCGCTGTTCGCGCAGTGCCACGTCCAGCAACGGATAGACCGGCGATTCACCGGCTGTGGCACGCAGCGCATCGCGGAGAATGAGGCCGGTTTCCCGCAGGGCGATAACCAGTTCGCCGAGGTCCCGATTCAGGACCACAATCTGGCGCAGTTCGACGTTACCCATGGAGGTTTTGAGGGCCATGCGCAGCACCTGCAAGCGTTCCACCAGCACCCGCGCGACCCGCTCGTGACTATAGATGACATTCAGCAACACGCGCTGCAGCACTTCGCCCATAGCGCTTTGCCGTAACTCGCCCAGCCAGTCCTGCTGCAACGGCTGGATCAACGTTTCCTCGCTCAGAATCGCCAGACTCCGTGGCGTATGATGCAGGGTCAGGTGCGCCATCCGCGCCACCGTGCCGAACTGCGCATCTTCTTCCAGCAGTGCTACGGGCAGGCGCAGGGTTATCTCATCCTGGTGACAATAAAGGCGTTGTTCTGCGCAGTGCCGCAGCGCGGCTTCTAATTGCGGACACCGATGCACCTGCTCTGGCGTCAGCAGAAAAAGCCCGTCTGCCGTATAGCGTTCGGCGGCGATCCATGCCCCTGCGGTTTTATCGTAAAACTGGCAAGCCATGGCGCGCACTCAGATCCAGTCTCTCTTGCGGAAGATCATGAACAGCATCCCGGATATCGCAAATCCGCCCCCCATGAGCACCGGCCACGCATAAGTCCAATGCTGCAGGGGCAGGGGTACATTCATCCCGTAGATGCTCGCCACCGTTGCCGGTGCCGCCACGACCACGGTCCAGGCCGTGATGATCTTCAGGGTGTTGCTGATATTGTTTTGCAGCACGCCGACATAGGCATCCATCATATTGGTAATGGTGGAGGCGTAAATTTCGGTCATGTCCCGCGCCTGCTGAAGATCGATGAGGGCGTCGGCGATGTCTTCCAGATCGCCCTCGTCCTGTTTGAGCAGCGGCAGGCGCATGGTTTGCTGAGCGACGGAGATATTCCCTTTGAGTGCCGAAGAAAAGAGGATGAGGCTCTTATTGAGCGCGAGAAGTCGAAAGAATTCATTGTTATTCTGAGAGTTGCGAAGTATTTTCTCGGTTGCGGCAATTTCGGTGTTGATAATGCGCAGGGCGCGCAGATAGTCCCGGGCGATGGCCTGAAAAATCTCCGCCAGCAGCCCGCGCACATGTAGGGCCTTACCGCGCTGGCGCTGCCCGCGCAATTCGTCCCAGAGGGCGAGGGGTTGGGCACTGGCCGTCACCATCTGCTGGGGCAGGAGCCAGAGCCCCACGGGCAGGGTACGGAAGCGCAGTTCGGCGGCGGCCTGCATGGGGGCGGGCACCTTGAGAATGATCAGGGCGATATCGCCATCCCGCTCCAGACGCGGGCGCTCATCCTCGTCGGAAACGTCCTGAAACAGATAATCCGGCACCTGCAAATGCTGGGCGACAAAATCCAGCTCCGCGCTCGTTGGCGCCACCACTTGAATCCAGGTGGCGCTCGGGGGCCACTCGAAGTCGGCGGTGACTTTCAGTTCAGCATCCGTCTCTTCGTTAAACCAATGCAGCATTCCGACCCCTCCGTGCATCCGTCAGTCCGTTCATATCCAGCCTTTCCGCCTGAAAATCAGTGCCAGCCCGGTAGAAATGCTCGTCCCCAGACCCAGCACGGCCCAAAAAATCCAGTCTGTCTTCTGAAACGGCAAGGTCGTATTTACGCCGTAGAGGGTCGCCAGCAGACTCGGCACATAAAAGATCATGGCCAGCACCGTCACTACCTTCAGACCATGATTGATGTTGTTCTGCACCATGCCCGCGTAGGCGTCCATCATCGACGTACTGGTTCCGGCATAGACCCGCGCCCGCGCATGGGCTACCTGCAATTCCAGCAGGGCCGTGTCGATCTGCTGGGTGGCGGGCAGATCGTCGCGGATTTCCGGTAAACGGGAAATCTTGAAGGCCGTGGCGATATTGCCCACCAGCGCCACCTCAAAGCGGGTCAGACTTTTGCTGATTTCCAGCAGGGTAAAAAAGTCGCCATTGCTCTGGGTCCAGTCCAGTTGCTGCTCGTTGTCGTGGATGGCGGCATTGAGTTGATGCAGTGCGTCTTCGTAGCTCTGCGCCAGAATCTTGAGGATGGCGGCGAGAATTTCGACGCTTTCCGGTGGGCTGGAAAGATGCTCCATCTGCGCGAAAAAAGGCGATAATGGTGCGAAATCCCGGGCCAGCACCGTGGTAATTCGGTTCCCTTGCAGGATGATGCCCAGGGGCCGTTGTTCCCAGCTGTCGACATCCGCGTCATTACCCTTCACCGGGAATTGCAACGTAATGAAGACGCGCGCGCCATCGCGGCGCAGCCAGGAGCGCTCATCGGGGTCGAGGATGTCCTGGGCAAAGTCCCAGTCGTCCGCCAGCTGCCCCGCCCGTTGCCAGTCCGCCGGCAGCGGCGCCGTGAGATGCTGCCAGCCGCCCGCCGCCGGTTCGGGCGCCGACGTCAGGGCATGCGAATCTGCTGGCAGGGACACATCCATGATGCTCTCCAGATCAGAAGCGGGCTATTTCGGCACCGGTGCCCGGAGTCAGCGTTTATGAAGGGCGCCGCACGCCGTGCCCCTTGGACCGCAGGACGGAGCCTTTTATACTGGACTTTCCGTCATCCTGTAAAGGGAATACCGCCGTGAGCAGTGCGCAGCAGTCACCCGAAAGCAAAGCCTTTTTACCCCTCGCCATCGCCATCCTCACCGTCTCCGACAGTCGTACGCCAGCAACCGACAAGTCCGGTGACAAAATTGCCGAGCTCGCCAGTCAGGCCGGACACTGGATCGCTGTCCGCCGGATCAGCGCCGACGACACCGAATGCCTGCGCACGCAACTGCGTGACTGGATCGCCGACCCCGCCATCGACGTGATCATCGCCACCGGCGGCACCGGCGTCACCGGCCGCGACGTCACCCCCGAAGCCCTCGCCCCCCTCATCAGCAAGCCCATCCCCGGCTTCGGCGAACTCTTCCGCATGCTCTCCTATCAGGAGATCGGCACCAGCACCATCCAGTCCCGTGCCGAAGCCGCCATCTGCGACGGCACCATCGTCTTCCTTCTTCCCGGCTCCACCGGCGCCGTCCGTCTCGGCATGGAGGCCATCATCATCCCGCAACTGGATATCCGGCACCGCCCCTGCAACCTGAGCGAACTGCTGCCGCGCATCCGCCACGAGCACTGAGGGTATGGCCATGACAGACGACGAAAAGCGGGCGCACTGGGAGGCCTGTTATGCGCAAGTGGAGGCGGTGGAGCCAGAGCCGCTGCCTTTTTTGACGGCGCATGCGGATTGGCTGCCCGCCAGTGGCCGGGCGCTGGATCTGGCCTGTGGACGGGGCGGG
>JAAOMR010000120.1 GCA_018853935.1 Acidithiobacillus ferrivorans | reverse complement strand
GGCGACCTTCAACGCGGTCCAAGACATCCCGCGCCGCAGCCACCCGCGCACCCGCCGGGGACAGCGGGTCTGTCAATACGGTGTGTAACGCCTGCAATGCCGCAGGGACCAATGATTCCAACAACTCGGCGGTCGTTGGGTTTTCGATAATCCTTATAAGTTTTTTCGGGGTAGGCATACGATTCTCCTTATGGGTGTGGGCGGTTGGTTAGGGGCTGGTTTTCTTTAGCGGGCATACTGAGCCGCCACTTTGAGCACGTCCTGCATATTGCCGTGTGAGTGGGCATGGCCGAGCGCGACCCTGATCTCTATCGCCTCGCATTTGGCTTGATAGAGCGCGTCCACGATCAAATCCATTTGCGCCAAAAGTTCTTGAGCAAGCGGCGATGGCTGATGCCATGCAGACAAGATTCTGCACCTTGGACAGGTGGCGGTCTTGGACGCATGGGGCAGGTTACATTCTGGGCAAGTCTTTATCAGCTGGGTCATATCGTCGTGTCCTTTTTGGATGAAAACTTCCGGCAACTTCGCGGGGATGTTTCATAAGCATGTGCATAACCTTCGCCACCACGCGGCACGCGCTCGCCGCCGGTGCTCGCACAGATACCGACCCCATGTCGAATAGGGCCAGCGGTGAAGTGACCGCAGTCTTTGCAGGCCACTGACAGGACGGGCCCGCTGGGCCGCGTGGGTGCCTCCTCAGCTAACAGCGCCAGCAAAGCCTCTTTGTGGTCGCGGATTAAGGGCATGTCGTAATCCCATAATTTTGATGCTGGGCCGACCCGCAGCTCGCCCGCCTCAAGGTAGATATGCAGCCCCGCCGACCTGATGGCGGATAGCATGGTCTTCGCTTGATCCGCTTCGCTGCAAACAGCCGTGGTCGCCTCCTCCTGCTGGCGACCCGGGTCGGCGGGTAAATACTTCCGGTAGTTATCTCGCAGCGCCACATTAGCCTCCTTGCCGTAGAGCCGGATTTACTGAAACGATGGAAGACTTGCCGACCTTGGACACGCGGACCCGGTGGCAGGCCACAAGCTCCTGCAAGGCTTTGTCCAGTGCTGATCTTTTGCGGGTATCTGCTGGGCCTTTGTTCATAATCGCCTTGGCCGTGACCGGACCCGGCTGTTGCAGTAACCATGCGTCGAGCCGTTCTGCCGCGATCTGGTCGGCGGGCTGGGCAATCTCTCCAAGGAAGCGCCGGGCCTCGTACAGATGCCATGTAACGATGGCCGCCGCCGCCTCTACATGCTCCGCGCTGATCTGACCAGATGGTCCGTGCTCGAACAGGTGAAACAGGCAAGCAAGCCTTGCAACATTTTCAGCCGCTTTGCTGGCAGAGTCTTTGTTGTCGCTGAACTCCCGGTCGGGGAGCAGTTCCCCCTCAATGCCATCATGAAAGCTGACCCACGCCGCTTTGCCTGCCGGGGATAACGGCACGGTTTCCAAATCGCAGCCATCGACCAGCAACTCGGTCGCGCCGATCATCGCCTTGAGCCGTTCTGTAAACCGATGGGTCGCGACCGTGGTGCCCATAGATTTGTAGAAGCGGGTCCCCTGAGTGGTGGCGGGGCAGCTAATCAGGAAACGTGCCGCAAAGCCTGATCCCCTGCCAATCCCTTTTGAGGACTCGAAGAATTGCCGTATCACGGTCTCCTGCACGGCAAGGCCAAGGGTCAGCCGCCCGGTGTTGAGGATGACGCTTGCCCCTTCGGTTTTGCGGTCTGCCCGGATGGGTTCGCCCGACCATAATTTATTGAGCGTAGCAAGGCCGCCGACCAGATTGTCTTTCTTCATGGAATGGCCGCCGAACACGACCCCGGCTTCCGCGCTGATAATCGCCGCGCTGGGCCAGTTGGAGGCCATGCCAGCGATCAAAGCCTCCGTGGTGGTATCGTCCCACAAAGCGCGGGGTACGATGACAGGGGCAGGCTTGTCTTTCTCAAGCTGCATGAGCCTAGTTTCAAGCGCGCCGACCGGCTTCGCAGCTTTGGCTTCCGCCCTAATGGATGACGTGACCCCTTCGACCTGAGCTTCCCACGACCTGAGCTGGGCCGCGTGTTTCTTCCGCAGGGGTTTTGCAGATTCTTCTTCTTCTGCTTCGTAGGCCCTGATTCCCTCAAGGACCGTTGTATCTATGGCACTCTTGCGCTCGCCGGAGTCAGCGATGGAAAGGAAATACAGGGAGCAGGGGCCAACTAGACCTTTGTCACGTTGTACGTTTGCCAGCCCTTGCGCTGCCGCTGACAGGGCACTGAGTACCGAAGCCGCCACCAGTGCGGTCGGTGCCTGAATGAAGCCTTGCACCTCCTGCACGGTGGCCTTGACGGGTCCGGGTAGGGCGTCCAATGGATAGGGGTCGCCAACCTCATGTTCGGTGAGGGGTAACGGGTCTTCCCAATCGGGAGCCGCTGCCGCCGCCGCTTCCTCCGGGGATATTTTGCGGGTGAAGGGAAGGGCGCTCATGATGCCCGCCCGACCGGATAGGTGATCGTCCCGAAGTCTGCAAAGGCTTTTCGGAATCGTTGAGGGCACGCGCCGAGATAAACGATCATTTGGCCTTGGAGCGGTGCGCCGGGGTTGCCGTCCGGGTCCAGAAAACGGATGCGCCCGGTCGGGAAGCAAACAGCACTCGCCGCGTCGAGATAGAGCACAGGCGTGTACCATTCCACATTGCCGGTATTGTTCGCTACATGCGCCATGCTCAAATCCTCCCGCCGCGCAGAGATTGCGCTGCAAGTCGCTTGTCGCCGCCGTGTTGGAGCTTCGCGTAAAGGTCGAAGGGGTCGTGCCAAAAGTGGTCGCCGAGCGCGTCGCTGTGGTGGCTGAAAGCCTTGCCATTACGGACAATGACGCCAGCTTGACCGGAGTGGCTGTTGGGGCTGACCCACTTCTCCCCGCGCTGTTTGTAGCCGCAGCCCTCAAGAATCTCCTCGACCGGATGTTCTCTGTTGAAATCCTCAATGACAGACTCCCGACCACTAAGTGGACCGGGCCTGAATCGCGCTTGCTTGGCCGCTGCTGCATCCTTTTCAGCCCGGAGCACTTCGGTAGCTGCCAGCGCCAAAGATGAGCCTACAAGCCAATCGCCCGCGCCGTGGTAACACTCATAAGCTGCTGCACGATCTGCTGGTATCGCCGGTAAAATCATCATCCGTGCCGGTTCCGCACATGTAGCGTCGAGCATGTCCGGCGTGACAATGGGCAGGTACTTCAGGGGGAGGGGATACGCCGCCCGGAGCAGTTCCGGTGCCAGACCGTCTTCGATGGGCAACACCACGCGGATCCGCCGCGCTTCTGGTCGGTCGCTGAAGGTGGTCCAGACGGCAAAGGCCAGACCTAAGCCTTGCAAATCTTCTGCAATGGCTGCTGGTGCCGGTATCGCCGGGCCTCCCGTCTGGAATTCAAGGTCATAGGCAATCGCGGTCACCAGAGATACGTTTTCACGGTTTCGCCACTGTTTAGAGAAGGTGGCGAAAACAGCGCCGGGACCGTCCTTCTGGTCGCGGATTTTGGGTGACTCAATCGCCTTGCAGAATCTTCCCCATGTGGCGGTGCTGGGCTTAATCGCAGGCTGCCGGATGGCCTGCACTATACCGAAGTTAAAATATTCGCTATTATTGACAAATGGGTTGTACCGTTGGGCGTTCTCGATAGGGGCGCTCATTTTTTATGCTCCCTGACCGGTGTTGGAGCGGGCCTGAGACTCAAGCCAGTTATTAAGGTCTTTTCCCAGATATAAAACTGATCTGCCGACCTTCAGGTATCGCGGGCCGGTTCCGTTCCACCTGCTACGCTCTGCCCATGACTTTGACTTGTTGACCCGCTTCACGAACTCGACCTGATTGTAGGTCTCTCCATCTTCAAAGATTTGTGCCGCCATTTTGTGGATCCTCATATTGCCATCGGTTGTTGATAACCACATGACTAATTATGGGGATATGAAAACAGTTAAAAAATGAATAACGGGTAATGCTGGCGACTAGCTACAGGCAAAGGAAAAGCCCCTGTTTATAGGGGCTTATGCGGGTTGCTAAATGCCGTTAAACTCTGGCTTGGAGTTTTACTGTTTTTGATGTTTTATGTATTCCTTGCATAACTTCACCTTAAAACGGTCTTTTACCGTGTTGTATTCTGCCCCGTATGCATGGGCCAGCTTGTCCCCTATATACTTTTGCGTTACATGGGTCATGCTGCATCCACTTGTATTGTAAATCGACAAGGCGATCTTGTCAGCCTCAGCCTGTGCGTCTTTGGCAAGCACACTTGGTCGCCCCTTTGGTTTGCCGGTAATGACCTGAGTGCCGGGAATGGGTCGGTAATCCCACGCTATCGACTCGATCAAAGCCTGTGCCCATGATTCCGGGGCTTGCACTTGTGACGTTTTTATCCACGCCTGAAAGTCGCGGGTAAGAATAAACAGGGCTGAAAAGTCTTTTAATGGTGCGGGTTCGATGCCGTACAATGGGGCGCTTCTGGCTGGCAATGCGCCGCTACGGATGCAGCGGCAAAGATATTCCTCTATCGAAAAGCCTTGCATAAATCGCGCGTTATCCATCGCGCCGTGGTGCGTGAGCCATTCGTCGAAGGGCAAGGCTTCGGTTATGGGTGAAAAGCCATTGGCCGCGACTTGCGCCGCGACGTGGCAAAGGTCCGTGGTGCGTAACATGCGCTCATAGGCCATGCAGCACCTCCCGCAATTCCACGACCGCAGCGCCAGCCGTAACCCCTGCTGCTGATAAGGTGTAGTCCTCGATAGCCTGCATAGGCTTCCTAAGCCGCTCGATGCTGGTCTGGATGTATCCCGCAGTAACGTCGCCGCCGGAGCCGCTCTTATGGTTTACAAGTGCTTTCAGCGCGTAGTACGGCACGTCGACCGCGTCTGCTACGGTGAGGAAGGTTCGCCGTAGGTCGTGCTTCTGAATGTCCAGACCGGAAAGCTCCGCAGCCTTGTCGATGCCGCCGCGCCGGTTGGTAGGGCGACCACGTTCGCTACTGAAGACGAACTCGTTATGATGGGGCCGAGCCGCGATCATGCCGGTCAGCCATGCGCCCATTGGCAAGGTGTGATCTGTGCCGTTCTTTGTGTCCCTGACCGTGAATGTCCTACCCTCAAGGGATACGTCCACCCACCTCAAGCTGATAGCTTCGGATGAGCGCAGGCCGGTCAAGAGCATGGTTCGCAGGTAATCCCGCGCCGAGTCCTGCAAGTCTCCCGTCGCCTGCCACCATGATCTGATCTGGTGTGGTTCCAGATGGCCGGTCCTACGCTGGACCTTGTACATGCGTTTTTTCAGCACGGCGGTCGCATTGCTGGCGATGATGGGCAGGTCGTCGCCTGTGCGATATTGCTCTTGAGTGAAGTTCAACAAGAGTTTCAGATACCGGGCGACCTTATTGGCCGTCGCCTGTTTGGTCCCGCCGGTCTTGGGGTTGAACTCTTTGCCGATCTTGGCATGGAGCTTCGCCACCATATCCCGCGTGATCTTGGTCACAGGCTTGTTCATCCATGCAGCGCAATGGATGTTGAGCGTTCCCTGCAAGTCTTTTGCCGTGGACGCCTTCACGGTGCCCATGTCGAGATAGTCGGCAATCACTTCTCGCAGAGTCTTGGCTTGCACTTCCTCGGTGGCCTTCGCAGCAATGGGGTCGTTGCCCTTGGAGATTTCACCCACATGCGCTTGTGCCAGCTTACGGGCCTGTTCTGCTGTGATCTCAGGGTACCTGCCGAGCGTGACCCGCCGGTCTTTTCCGCCGATGCGCTTCTGCACAATGAAGGTCTTGGTCCCGCCGCTGGTGACCCGCAGGCCGTAGCCTTTAATCTCGGTATCCCAGATAAACGCTTGCCCGGTGGCAGGGGCTTCCGCGTCATCGACCGCACCCTTGTTGATCTTCGTTTTCAGACTCGCCATGACCACATCCTCCAATCGTCGCAACAGTCGCAGACAGTCGCAAACGCATTTGCGACGATTCTTTCATTTTTAAGCTATGTGAAACAGCATGTTACAATTCAAAATCGCAATAGTCGCAAGAGTCGCAGACTTTCCTGTAAATATCCCCAAGTGCTGCACCCGTGAACCACTGTTTATCAGTCAGTGGTTCTGTAAGTTTTCTGTAAGCACTTTGTAAGCAGATGAATGAAAACTGCCGCTTACAACTTCAAACGAAGTATAGTATATGGTGGCTAGTATTTCAAACGAATGCGGGCTTTTGTGTGTCGAGCTAAAACAGGCTAAAACAGGGCTACAAAGGATTTGTAATCAGTGGGTCGGGGGTTCGATTCCTCTCGCCAGCACCAAATAAAAGCATTACTTATCAGGCACTTAGGGAAATCCTAAGTGCCTATATTTTTGACTATTTGCACTTTTGTCTCATTTATGTCCCACTAAGATTAACGCTACAACGTTTAGAGGTTTTCGGACATGGCTACATTCAAGAAGCGTGAAGGCAAGAAAGGGGTGCGCTGGCAGGCTATTGTGCGACGCAGGGGGAGCGTAGATCTGGTGCAGACGTTTGGCACACAGAAGGAAGCGGAGGTATGGGCTAGAAAGCAGGAAGTGGCAATAGATGAGGGTCGGCAACCAATTGGACGTGATCACGCAAAGATGACGCTGCACGATGCTCTCTTGAGGTACCAGGAAGACTACACACAACACAAGAAATCGGCAGAGGGGGAGAGGGGGTTCATAAAGCAGTGGCTTGCACGACCTGTAGCCAAAAAAAAGCTAGCAGAGGTGACTTTGCGTGACATGTCACGAGTTAAGACTGAAATGGTGAAAGAAGGAAAAGGTGGGACAACTATAAGATTACATTTTGCTGTCATTAGCAATCTCTATAATAGGGCAAAAGGCGACTGGCTCCACCTCCCGCATTTACAGAATCCGACAACTGGACTAACTTTACCAAAAGTCAAGGAGGGTAGAGATCGTCGACTGAATGCTGATGAGATGTCTAGATTGATGGAAGTTTGTAGGCAAACTGAGGCTGGCAAGCTAGCACTTATCGTCGACTTCGCAATAGAGACGTGCATGAGACAATCAGAAATAATACGCATAGAGCTAGCGGACATACATCTCGACAAGAGCATGATTCATTTGAAAAAAACTAAAAATGAGGAAGCACGAGATGTTCCCATATCATGTCGCGCAGAAGAGATTATCGAGGAGTGTAAGTCATTGAAATGTAAAACTAGAGCAGGTTTTCTCTGGGGTTACACACTTGGAGCGTTGCGGACAGCGTATAAGAGGGCTGTTAAAGAAGCGGGGATTGTCAATTTTGACTTTCATGACTTGAGACACGAAGGTATAAGTAGGCTGTACGAGAGGACCACGTTAACTGATATTCAAATCTCAAAAATATCAGGTCATAAGACGCTACAGGTGCTAAAGCGCTATGCAAATCTTCGCGCAGACAATTTAGCAGTTTTACTGAGACAAGGAGAGAAAAAGTGGAATTCATCAAAGTTGAAATAAGTAAGCTATATGAAGATGTTCACCAGCCGCGCAAAATATTAGAAGATGTAGAAGCTGAGGCAACATTAGAGAGTCTGGCTTTAAGCATCTTTAAGCATGGGGTCTTGCAAGCAATTTTGATAACGGGAGCCGATGAGGGTGGTCGTCATAAAATAATCGCGGGTGAGAGAAGATATCTTGCATCAAAACTAGCGCTGGATATGTATAAAAATAGTGCAGAGGGATGTAAAGCTGGTTATGATTTCAACTGCATTCCTGCTGTTATAAGCAATGAAGCTACTGAAGACCATTTCTATATACAGCTAATCGAAAATCTACAGCGTAAAGATCTGGAAGCGCATGAAGTGGCACAGGCTATAAATGTTTTAATGGCAGACGGAATGAGTGAAAGTGCCATTGCTGATGCACTGCATAAATCCAGAGGTTATGTGCAGTATTATAGGTTCATGGGGACAGCAGAATATGCTGAACTATTTGACCTTTATCCCGCCTCGGATGGCAGAGTGCTCATGGGTATATATAATCAGCGCAAGAAAACAGGTGCTATTGAGCACAAGATTACAGGCGCTATGAATTTGTGGCTAGCAGAGAGAGTGGGGCAGAAAATACGCAGAGAAGACTTTCTTAGCGAATTAGAGCATATAAGAGAGAATACCAAGATTACACCTAGATTTGGCTCCGCCTCTACAGCGTCTGGTGGCAGTAGAAAGTCCACGTCAAGGAAAATAACACCAGTCTCATTTTCAGTTGCGCACTCAGACTTTAGTATATTTATCAAGAAGTTAGAGGCGATACAAAACGATCATTCACTTGTAGACTCACTGAATGTTTCTATTGCTCCAAGTTACGATCACGTCATTATAATGATGATGGATGCTGATCCTAAACTGCTTGAAGAAGACATTACTGATGAGAATATTGACGCATTTATAAAGAGTCTGCTGATCGAGCCTGCGCCTGAGCCTGCGCTTGAGGTGTCAGATGCAGTTTGATCCTCATATTGCCTCTGGCTACAGTCAATATGAGCTATTACTCTTAGACTTAATAGAGCAAGAGCACAGAGACTTTATAACTAGAACGCTCATGCAAATTGATAACAATGATGACTTTTCTGAGTATAAGTGGGTATCTGCATGTCGTAAAAATAAAGAGCTTGAGCGTATCGAGAATGAAAGAGCGGAGTCTATAAAGAGGCTTAAGCTGAAGTCGAAAAAAGCCACAATTAACGTGCTATTTAGCTATCTTGGCGGCAAATCTAAACATTCAAACTGGATCACTAAGCACTTTCCCGCTCATGTTATATATGTAGAGCCATTTGGTGGCTCTGGTGCCATGCTAACATATAAGGGTAAGTCATATGCTGAAGTATATAATGATAGAAACAAGCATTTAGTGTCACTATTCAAGCATCTACAAGATCCAGTCTGGTTCGAGCAAATGGTAGATGAGCTTTCAAAGCTGGCATGGGATCTTGATGATTTTAGGAAACATCTAAGATTTCTAGGAAAGGATATATTAACTATTGATGGTGGCTTATATACTCTGCGACAAGTTAATGAGGAAATTAAGGCACTAGACGACAAAATCCGCAAGAATAATAACAAGCACGATATTTTACGACGTCGAGAATTGGTCGATGTTGCGAGCAAAATAGAAGTTAGTGGTAAAACTATCAGCGTTATTGCTAACTCGATGGCGACAGCCACAACTCTAAATCCAGAGGGTAGACAAATTGGACAGCATACATATATTGATGATGAGTTTAGTGAAGCACTCGGATTATTCGTCACGCAAAAACTAGGCAGTAAAGGACGTGGTGCGCAGAGTTCTATGAGTTTCAAACTCGCAAATGTTGGAAAGCATACAGCAGTACGCAAAGAAGATTTAGAGTATTATTCTAGTAGATTCAAAGATGTATATGTTACGTGCAAAGATTGGGAGTCTGTTCTGACTGAATATGATTCTTCAGAAACCTTCTTTTATTTAGACCCACCATATCATCCAGCTTTCAGGACTCAGCAGTCTAAATATGGGGATTATGCGCATGAAATGAGCGCAGATGATCATCATAGGCTTATAGACATGTTGCTGGACCTTGATGGAATGGCGATTCTCTCAGGTTATGATGCTACAAATATGGGTCATCTCACTGCTGAGCAGAAGTCTGCAAGTGACGAGTATGCGAGGTTGACGAGTGCTGGCTGGAGGACTGCCGTGAAACATACTGTATATCTTGGAAAAAAGCGCACAGAGAAGATCTGGATCTCTCCCTCTGCCGTGGTGCAGAGGTGCTAACAGTTAGCACTCGGGTGGGAGCTGGCATCTAGTAGCTTTATTGTTATATCGTGACATGCTCAAACAGGAGGCAAATTAATGAATGATTCGGATCGAATGGACATCATAGACAGACAAATACCAGATGCAATCGAAATGAGGAGAGATATTATTCGTCGACTTAATGCAGATCCAACAAACATAGAGCTTAACAAAGAGTGGTTGGCTTCACTGGAAAGACTTGATGAGCTTCAACATATGGCAGAAGAGCCGTCTGTATAATAAATTAAAGTGACAAGTCACGTATATAAAGGAGGGAGCACCAGCTCCCTTTCTTTGCGCTCGCGCTGTTTTCTGTGCTACCCACGTCAAAGTGTTCCATCTTCTGTATCTATTCCGTTACTTGCAGTTCACCCTCCATATCCTTGAAAAATAAAGGGGTAATGCTGCACATAACAGAGCACTGTGAGTCTTCTTCCTGCTCGTAGTTTCCCGCTGATGGCTTTAAGTCTTTTAATGATATTCTCTTGCCTGTTTTCTGATTATAAAATAGATAGGCACCTTCACCCAGATCCTGCTCCATATCTGACATTCGCTTAAATTGCAGTGGAAAGTCTACACGAATCTTATTCCAGTAACCTTTTCCACCTTTTACGCAGCCGATGCAATTATTGTTTTTGTAACCCATTTTATACATTATAGGTAATTCTATGTCAGCCTTCTTCAGCGTCTCAAGGCAGTCAGCTTTGCTGAAATCACGTTCTATAAGTGGTGCCCACACGCTATAATTTGTTGTAGCTTCTTTAAAGCGTTCATAGCGTGCTTTTTCCTCGACAGTAAACCCAACTACTATAACGTCATTATCGCGCATTAACCTGTCCCGCACTTGTCTTTTCAGTTTTTCAGTGCATGGTGCATAATGTTTTTGTTTGAGCATACGTTGAGACTCGAATACTTTATATATTGAACCATCATACTGTTCATTTTTTGTAATTACAATTTTGTGGTCATACCAGCTCTCACAATCATGTAAAAAGCGTAAGTTATCCTCGTGCTCTTCTTGCACAAAGTTATTAATAATAACTAACTGCTTATTATAATACTTGTTGTTTTCTTCGATAGCCATCTTTGTTGCTACAGCGCTGGCGGCACCACAACTAAATAGGCACATAATTCTACTACTATTACTTACGTCTTGGTTTATCATATGTTTCTCCTCTGGGTTATGATAGTATTACTATATATTGCGCCAATACTTACGTTATTAAATGATAAGACATTTTCAGTACTATATACTTGTATAAGAGCCTTCATCACTCTCGTCAAAGAGTAGGTGCTCACTAGCACTACGCTCTAGCCAGAGCATACTAGCTAGATAGGTGGTATAAAGTTCTTGTATTTTTCTATCTACCAGTGCGACTTCATCTTCATCTAGCTCCACATCTCCTTCATAACTAGCCCATCTCCATATGCCATTAACTAATACGATATTTTTGAACTGGTTATAAAGTTCACCACATTGAGTCTCTATTTCATCTTCGTCGATGTTATTGCAGACCATCTCTGCTATATGATCATTAATCAGCTCTTGACATTCTTCTGAAGTAAAAATAGTACTACTTCCACCATATTCAATGCACAGTTGGGTATTTTCAATAATATCCTGTTTTCTCATAATATTTGATGTCTTCATGAATGCATCCCCCTTTTTTGAATGTAATAGAACGTTACAATAAACAATTCTGTATATCAAGTCCAAATACCTAATTAAATGATGATTTATTTTCACGATAACCATTAAAGTTATCAGTCATTTAATGTTGATTATTACCTAATCGTTCACATATAATTGTCTTAAACAAGATAAAATGATTCGTGAATGACTTTCAGGTGACCATCAATAACGTATATAAAGGAGGGAGCACCAGCTCCCTTTCTTTGTGCGCTTGCGCTGTTTTTCTGTGCTACTGACACTGTGTCAGACAAGGTGCTAACTGTTAGCACTTCATCCTACCTCATAGTCATACTCCTCGTCATCTGGCTCATCCTCACCTTCATAAACTGGCACTGGAGCCTCTGCTGTAGTCACTGTAGGACGCTGGTCGATGGGTTTTGCGCTCACGCTAGAGACTTGAGGATCATCGACTCCGAAGGCTTTAAGCAGCATAGATGCTCCCGGAATTATAGCGTCGACGATATGATCCTTCAAAATGTCTGCTGCCGTCTCTGACTCTGTTGCATCGTCTGTCTCCGTCGCCGCTACCTTGCCTGCATTCGTGTCCACAGCCTCTTGTAGATTCTGTTGCGCTGGTGCTTGTGTAGTTGTCTCTGCCTGCGTCATGGGGGTCGCTACAGGCTCTGGTGTGTCGACCTTGGGTGGCACTGCACCCCAGTCCGGACGCTCGAAACTTGGGAGAGTCCATTTTGCGTAGCATACAGCAGGTCGCATGCGCTGTAGCTTTGGAAAACCCCACTGCACGATGCTCGCGTGTTTGCCAGTCAGAATAAGCGCTTTTACTCCGACATTTTCGATGACGTGCAGGTCTGAGCCGAATTGCGATGGCATAATAACGTGCTCTTTAACGCGCTGAAAACCTCCTGATCTCGATCCGCCTTGTGAGTCCGATATGGAGACTGAAGTCTGATGCTGCCATCTCTCTAACTCTCTTTCTCCTAAAAGGTCACTAGCCCACTTCTGGTCTGATGGACTAGACAAATTAGCAATTATCTTTATGTTAGTCTGACCAGCCCATATGATTGGTGTCTCTCTGTCATACTCTTTTTCACTCTGCGAGATCGACTGCATACCCAGCCAGATCCGCATGCCTTTACTTCTAGCTGCTTCTAGTGCCGTGGTGATCGACGGCACTTTGCCAGCTTGAGGCACTTCGTCAAGAAACATGCAGATCCTACGTTCAGCTGGATCACAGTCACTCATGTCTAAAACTTTAGAGACAATCTGTTCAATAATTGAGGATGCCCACGATTTCGAGATCTTATCAGCAGAAGGTAAATACCCAATAATTGCGGCATTAGCCTTTCTTCCCGCAAGCCAATCTGTGACGCTCCACGCCTTTCCTTCGCTCGTGTACTCAGCTACACCTATGTTTATAACTGGTGCTAGTCCACTAGCCATTTGCGCGAGAAAGCTGGCAGTGGTTTTTGAGTCTTGACCCATTAAATATGCTTTAGCTATAGGACTTTCATGCATTACAACTGCTAATAAATGGTTGTAGTTAGAAAGAGCTTTAGCAACAGCTTGTGAAAGCTCAGCAAAACCCCACTTAACTCCCTGTGTTTTCTGTAGGCGTGAGATAACGGCTGTCAGAAGTCCCTGTGCTCCCTGGGCCCAGATTTGGTCCTTTGCTGGCATTGGCACAAGGGTATTAGCTAGACTTTCTGCGTGTAGTCTAGTCCGGATATCTTTTCCGAGTTGCCAGCGCACTGAGCGCGAATCCCAGGGTGCTAGAAGATCGAAGTCGAACTCACACTTTTCTTGGAAGTCACTTTTAAATGAAAAAATGATACACTTATCATTGCGAGCTGCTGCTTGATTAATCATGGGCCAGAGGATACTTGTTTTTCCTGATCCTGAGCCTCCTAAAAACATCATGTGCCTACATTCTTGCTGCTCTGCAATTTGTATCTGAGGATGTATAAAAATCCCCTTATTACTGTTTAGTGGCTTTAGCGCCGTTGATAGCTCTTTGACGTTATTCTTGAGCTTTATGCCTCTTATATGAGTCATAGGCTCTATGTATAAGCCCTTAAAAGCAGCTACACCTGCAAAAACAGCTAGAACACCCGCGAGAATAGGAGGCATAAAGCCAAAAGCTAGCGGGTGTAAAGCATTGTGCAATAATATTAACGGATCTGGTCGATCTACTAAGTAAGAAGCACAGGTCCATGCTGTCACATATGTAAGACCTGTCATTGCAAAAGCTACAGGTATTCGACCACTATTGATATTTGGATCATCCATCTTTACGTCTCCTCATTATCTACTAGACTGCTGTTCAGATAGTGAAAATGTGCCTCTTCCATGATCACATATTGTTCATCTTCCCTTTGCTCATCTTCATCTTTACGATCCACCCATGCTTTGCGCACATATTCATGAGTATCCGACAGTCCTCTTTCCACTTGCTCAGGTGTTGGAGTGAAATCCCTACGATACGCAAAAGCACAGCGTATAGCACCATCTAGATCTGTAAGACCTCTTTCTATTTGCTCAGGTGTTGGAGTGAAGTCCTTACGTTTAGCCCATTTCTCTCGTATACACCAACGCATATCTGTAAGTCCTCTTTCTATTTGCTCAGGAGTAGGAGTCCAGTCCATACGTTCTACCAATGCATAACGTATTCTCCATTCATGATTAGTGAGTCCTCTTTCTATCTCTTCTGGTGTTGGTTTCATATAAGTTCCTCGTTCAATAAGCCCTTCAATAAGGCATCTTTTAGTGCCTTGATAGCAAGCTCTCTAATAATCTCTTTAACTTTATTCGTCCACAGCGCCTGCGTGTCCTTATCACCATCTGCAAGTCCTCTTTCCACCTGCGCAGAAGTAGGTACATAGTCTGAACGTTGTATCCACTCTCTGCGCACACCTATATCATCATCTGTGAGTCCTCTTTCTACTTCTTCAGGCGTTGGGTTCATAGTTTGTTCCTCCTTTATTTGCTTTGATTTTATCCCATTCGCGCTGTGCACTTTCGGGATGCTTACGAGCGTACTCGTGCCAGTATGGGGTATCAGGCATCGTTGATTTTTTATTACGTTTCATAGTTTGTTCCTCCTGTGGTTGTGTCATAAAATGCTACTATCATCAAAATCTTCTATCTCATCTTTTAACATATTGCTATTGAGCTCTTTAGCTCTGTCCATCCACAGCTCACTCACGACGCTTTCTTCATCCGTGAGTCCTCTTTTCACTTGCTCTGGAGTAGGGGTGAAGTCTGTGCGATATGTCCATTCTATGCGTACGTCTTTATTCACATCCGTGAGTCCTCTTTCCACCTGCTCAGGAGTAGGTGTGTAATCCGTACGTTCTGCCCATTTATATCGTATAAGCCACCTCCCATCTGTAAGTCCTCTTTCTATTTGCTCAGGGGTAGGTGTGTAATCCTTACGTTTAGCCCATTCATTTCGTACTTTCCAATCTCTATCTGCAATTCCTCTTTCCACTTGCTCAGGAGTAGGTATAAAATCCAAGCCACATACTATCGCAATCGCAATTTCCTCTTCGCTATCTGTAAGTCCTCTTTCTACTTCTTCAAGTGTTGTTTTCATGGTTTGTTCATCCTGTGGTTGTGTCATAAAATGCTACTATCATCAAAATCTTCTATCTCGTCGTTTAATAATGCGCTAGCTAGCTCTTTAGCTTTGTCTAGCCACAACTTTCTCACTACGCGTTCTTCATCCGTGAGTCCCCTTTCCACTTGCTCTGTGGTGGGTGTGAAGTCCTTACGTTCTGCCCATGCTACTCTCACTTTTGCCGTCTCATCCGTGAGTCCTCTTTCCACTTGTTCTGGAGTAGGGGTGAAGTCTGTACGCTCAGACCAGACTAGGCGAACCCACAGCATCTCGTCTGTGAGACCTCTTTCTATCTGCGCAGGAGTGGGAGTCCAGTCCATACGCTCAGCCCATACTTCACGCACCTCTTCACTTACGTCCGTGAGTCCTCTTTCGATCTGCTCAGGTGTTGCATAGTATTGTTCTTGTCCAAGAATAATTCTTAATTCTATTGTAGAATACTTTCTACATGCATCTATTATGTCTTGATCGAGCTTGTGAAATGGAGGCACATTATCCGCATATATGCTTTTAATATGCATGTTAGTGAAGTGCTTATTCACTGAAATAACGCTCAGATTCGCTATTCATAGCTACTCTTTCCTCATAAATAAGTCTAACAAAGAAGTTGCCATCATTAAGACCTCTTTCTATTTGCTCAGGAGTAGCTGGGTAATCTATAAGACCATATAACGCTCGTATTTTAGGAGACTTGTGAGTCCTAAACGCTTCTAACTCTTCCGCAGTTAAATCCAGATTTATTGGTAGATTCATCTCTCTAAAACCAGTAGAATATTTTAAATGTGTCATAGTTTGTTCCTCCTCTTTGTAAGTATGACGTTACATAATAAGTTATTATAAGTCAAGTAGATGCTTAAAACTGCGATTAAAATAATGGCTTAAATTAGCGTGACGATATACATAAAAATAAACATCATGAATTTATGGCTAAATATAAATATAAAAATTAAGTCAGTTACATTGCATAAAAAGACTACAATGAAAACTCGTGCTATTCATTGTAGAAGTGGTAACACAGATGAGCGCGTAAAGAAGTGGGGCCTCCGGCTCCATTTCCTTCTCTTTTGTTTTTCCCTGTGCCATCAACATAAACGTTTTCTGTGGATAAAAAGCCTACAATGAGAACTCGTGCGACATAGCTAACTCCTGCTCCTGCGTCTGCACCTGCTCTTCTTTAAGGACTTTTGGCGCTGGATTGATGTGATCAAAGGCACTAGACATTCCTTTATCATATGCGATGTCCAATTTCTGAGAATCTACAGCATTCTCTCGATCGTGTTCTGCTGACTGCCTATCTGCATATGTCTGCCAGCGTTTCTGTAGCATTGGTGCATTATCAGTAATAATTGTAAGTCCATATTTCTCCCTCGAACACGCAACATAGCCAGACTCTGCCGTGGCTGTCCGAGACGCCTCACCAGCAACTATCGTGTTTTCAACTGTCCGTCCCTGTGACTTATGAATCGTGAGACAGTATGCATGGTCCATCGCAATAGGCTTAGAAGAGTCTATGACTCGTGTAAGACCCTCTGAATCCTTTGCATATATATTACCATTTTCGATCTTTTCGACAGTCAAAATGTCCCCATTCAACAATCCCAATTCTTTATTATTCTCAAGAATAACTATCTTATCGTTAGCTGCGAGTGACTTTTTCTCTACGCTGTATGCTTTATATGAATGTTTCAACATCTCAGAAGCATTAATTGCCTTTGTAGTGCCGTTATCAGCTACAAGTTCTATTTCGTTTTTTACGTTATTACCTGCAATTTTCCAGTCTCTGTGCAGTCTAACTTTGTGTCCCTCTTCATCGAGAGCATTGTATGTCTCACGTACAAGCATGCCAGCATCATAGTTATGAGCTTTTTTAGACTCAGATTGCGTCATGCTAGTTTTCTTCAAAGCTTGTATACTAGAGTCGACGGAATCAATAGATCCATCACTCTTTAGTCCAGCTCTGATTTTCTCATTAACTAATGAACGCACTTCATTAGTTCCAGAAAGTACAAGCGTCTTATCTCTCATATCTTGATCCAGCTCTAAATATTTTTCCGCAGTTGCAGATGCTATTGCCATGCGCCGATCTTGAGTCGATGCAACAGCCTTACCTTTCGCGTCTCTACCTGTTTTTTCTGGAGTTACTTCATGCATGTATGATGCCACTTTTGCGACAGCAGACGCTGTATCACCATTCGCAAAATCTTGAGCAATCGATAGTAAGTTTACATCTTTCTGGCGCTGGATCTCGTTTATCTCAGCATACTGTATATGCTTATTTTTTATGAGATCAGCAAATGGTGATCCCGCTTCTACTGCCGAGAGCTGCTTTGGATCTCCGACCAACAGCAATTTATCTCGACTATCTAGCTTCTCCATGATTTTTCGCATATCAGGCGCGGAGACCATGCCAGCCTCATCTACAATGATAAGTCGAGGCTTATTACTCGTGTTTTCTTTCAGCACAAATGAAGCAATCGTCATCGTTCCATTTGCGTTAGCACTCTTAAGTTCATTTGCAGCAGCAGACGAGGGAGCAATACCTATAACTTCATAATTTTGCTCATGTGCTATTTTAGTTATGCCTCTCATCGATGTCGTTTTGCCTGAGCCTGCTGCACCTACCATTCCGATCACTTTATCTGTGGCAGATAGTGCTAATGCTACAGCATCTCGTTGTCCATCAGAGAATTTAAACCCCTGTTCCGACTCTAATGCGCTGATTCCATCTGAAAGCGTCTGCACGTTTAAAGGCGGAGTAATAGCACTATTATTTTGACTATTCGCACTATATGCCGTATTTATGAAAGCATTCATTTTTCCGTGAGTATGCACAGCATATCCAGCTATCCACGCATCGCGCTCTACAGCTTGCGCTGTAGTTATGAGTCCCTTCTGCTTTTTTATAATGTCGGGATGACTGTCTATTGCACTCTTGAATGCCTCATAATCGACTGTCCCCATGCCATTCTTTACTGCTGTGAGATATAGACTTTCTGCTGAAAATACAGAATGTCTTTCTGTATGATGCTCGATCGCATCAGTGATACTCTTTTGTAATATGCCATCTTTGTCTTGAGTGGTGCTTGCTGCATGCGCAGTTAAAGACGTCAAATCTATACCCTGAGCTCGACAGTCTTTACTCCACTGTATGTGCAAATCATCACTATCGACCTTCAGTTTTGCAGAACGGGTCTTTAGATTTGCCGCAGTCCTATCACCCGTAGTAGAGCCTTCTCTTGTGAGTCCAGCCTCCTGAAGAGCAGCATCTATTTGCACTTTACGTTTTGAAAAGTTAGCGATTTGCTCATCACTAATGCCGTCAATCTCAAAGCCATCTTTAGTTTGTCTAATGCCATAACCCAACTCTTTTAGCTTCATAGACAATCTGGACTTGTAGATCGCATCGGCAGTGTGCATGCGTACAGAATCCTCGCCGAAATCTAAGTCTACCCCTCTCCACCCCTTCTCATCTTTTGTAGCATTAATGACGAGACAATGTGTATGCAATTGAGGTGCTATATAGCCGTCCACGGGTCGAGCATCTTCATGTCTATACGCAGCAGAAACGAGGACACCAGTGTTTTCAGTAGTTTTACCACCTTTTCCATATCGCGCTTTAGCAACAGTTTCCTCTATGTATAACATAGCTTCTTTTACAGCTTCATCGTGCGCCTCGATGATCTTTCTATCATTTAATCCTAATGCTACAACTGAGACAGATTTGGGAGCGGAGAAAGTGAGATCTGAACCCATCCTGCGATCCTTTCCCTCTGCCGTTAATCGCTGACCACCTATTTTTCCGTCGAGTAACTCTTCGAGCTTTTTCTTGTCAACAGCGCCTCCGAGACCTAAAAGTTCTGCTCCCGCTCCGAGCCATGCGCTCGACGCATTACCCTTATTATTTTCATAATATTTGATGGAGTCACTTCTGACTTCACCCTCTGATAAATAGTCTATTACGTCTCCCGCTGATCCTTTTGCCGATGACATGGGTTTTACACTAAGCATGTTTTATACTCCTCTCTGTATTTGATTTATTATGCTGTCAAATTCTTGCTGCTCATGAAACGGGGACTGCGAGCCATCCAACATTATTACACTGTCAGAGTCACTAGATATGGCATTAAGCTTATAAGCATCACTGGACCTTATCTCATGCATAACGTAGCAGAGCGACTCAGCCGTCATCCATCTCCTATCGCTTTCCGAGAGTGACTCTACAAGATGGATGTCTACTGAAAACGAGAGGCGACGTCCACTTAGATGCTTAAAAGAACTTATGTACTTTCTCGACATTCTTATTTTGAAGTCTATAGACGGCTCTCTATTTAACGCGACATAATATAATTTACGAAAACTAAACATTTTATACCCTCCTGTTTGACGATAAGTACAGTTACGAATACTTAAGCGCAAAAGTCAACCCAACGGGTGCGTTTGTGTAGACCCCCAAGGGGGGAAAAGAAACCAGCGCTAGCGCAGGTTTCTGTCTAAGTGATTCTTAATGTATTCTTAATGTATTCTTAATGTCATCAATATGTACTCTAAACACTGCAAAGATAACAATAAGATAAGATATAGGGTACAACTAGGATACAATTAGGATACGATTAGGATGCAATGAATACATAAAGGATATATAAGAGATATAAAAAGATAAGATTTAAGATATAAATAGGATACATTTAGTTGACTTATGCCATTCTTTATTATAGTGTTTCATCATGAACTTAAAGGAGGGGTTATGATTAATACGGACTTACCAAAAAGCACTAGAGGAAAACTAGCATACTATATAGACGAGATTGAAAGGCTGAGACATGAGGGATTCACATATAATGAGATTCTGTTGCGCATTAAAGATGAGCTTGGACTTCCTGCTTCTATGCACACACGTTCATTTATAATGGGAATCAGAAAGGCTGCGGAAAATATTAATAGTGGTGCATATGTAGTAGAACAGCGCAGACTGTCTACTAGTGCTATTGCAACAACAATTAAAGACAGTGCTCCTGCTCCTGCTGTGCAAAAGAAAACTGTGGCGGAAATGGTGCAGGCAGCAAAAGAAGGGAAGTTGGTAACAGAAAAATCTAAACAGTCTAATGTGGTGGATTTAACGTAAAGTAGATAGCACAGAAAAAGGGGAGAGAAAGGCGCATGGTGCGCCGATGAAAACATACATAGGAGGGGTGCTTATAATGGTAATGGAAAAAAACTTAGTGCAGCGCGTGATATGGAAATTAGCATGCTACTCAGATGAGATCGCAATCTTACAAGAAGAAGCAGTTAGATGTAATTTGCTCATGCTAGAGCAAATAACGCTTAAGATTGTTGATTGGTTCTACAAGAGACAACAGCGGGTAATAGTGGTACTTGACGACACTGAAGAGTGCGAGGAGGTAAAAATATGAAAACGATGCTATTTGTGCATGGGGATAAGGGTGGAGTAGGGAAGAGTCTATACGCTTCTACAGTTGCTGATTACATTCTAAGTAAAGCTGAAGCTGTGATAGTTGTAGAGGGTGATAAGACTATTTGTGACGTGGGTGATAGATTCAGCGGAGTTGACGAAGCACGCGTGATAAAGTCTGATTTGTCACGACCTGAGACCTCTGAAGAAGCTATTATAAAGCTTCTCGAGCATTTAGACGGAATAAGTGCAGACGGGGATGTACATATTGTTGTAAACACTCCTGCTAATGTCTCGACTACCATTGATGCGCAGGCTGCGCTGATTTTGCCAGTTGTAAGAGATATGGGTTACGAAGTGCTGGTGGCGTGGATGATGGGTGGCGGAATGTCTGCGGATTTGCTCATGAAGTCTTCGCTCTGCGCTGGTGCAGATCGCAAAATTGCAGTAGTGAACTCACACTTCGTCGATGCGTCAGCATGGCTGAAGTCAGAGGCGCATAGCAAATGGGTGGAGGAGGGGGGTCTGGACGGCACTTTGCCAAAAATGACCAGTTCAGCGATCTTGGCTATGCAAACGCACACAGAGCCATTATCTGTGCTTGCAGGGTCAACTGGTGGACAGTCTATCGTCATGCGCCAGAGCATTAAAAACTGGCTTGCTACTGCTTACGCTGAGTCAGTAGCACCCTTGTACGATGGTCTTATGTAAGTGTAAAAGAGGGGAGCCTCTGGCTCCCTTTCTTTGTGCGCTCGCGCTGGTTTTTCTGTGTAACTACTATAAGGAGGATATATCATGAATGCAAATAAGGATAAGGATCTACAAGAAGAGGTGCTAGATCTCTTTAGAGATAAAAAGCAGAACGAACTCTTAAGACTGATTCATAAACATAATATAAACGAGAATGATCCAGTCTGGGTCATTCTCGACTGTGCGCTTGCAAGCTTTATTGCAGTTGAAGATATGCAGGCATCTGTTGCTCAGGTCGAGGAACAAATCGGAAGGTTCAAAAAGTCTGTATATGATGCGGCGGCGACTTCAGGTTCGGAAGTTAAAGATATTATTATACATACTCTAAAAGAGGGATCAGATGCTGCCAGGGCCGAGATTCTTAAAGGTCTTACGAAGAATGCGACAGAGTTTAGCACAGGAGTGGACGCGCTCATGAAGAGGTCTATAAAGCAGCTAGAAGACGCAAGTAATAAAGCTGTTAAAGAGATAAAGAGCTCATCGGCAGAAATGACAAAAGAGACACTAAGTGGATTTAAAGTTAAACTTGAAAACGTGATAGAGGATACGTCAAGCAATATGATCCAATATCAAATAAGTAAGAATATAGCCACCTTCTCTGGGGTATGCTTATTCTTTATAATTCTTGGCGCAGTCTTCGGACATTTTGCATGATGAACTTATAGTTCAAAATCTGGTGATTTAGCGCTAGCCTGCTCTTGTGTGAGAGCAGGCTTTTCTGCAACTATATTTGCTCTTGCATTCTCTGCTATAAGTGCTCTTGCAGAATGAGATAGAGTGGCAGAGATATCTTTATATTGTAGTCCCTGACTTTTAGCATGTGACCACACTTGAGCTTTTGCACTCGTCAGCATCGCGTACTCACTCTCATGACCTGGCTTGCGCTCAGTAAGTCCCGGAGAATTCCGGGTGAGTGCCTCAGCGACTTCAACTAGAGAACACCCCTTATCTGCGAGCATAGTTGCAATTGAGAAGTCAATTCTGCTCTGTGACATATCCTGCTGACCCCTTGTGCGCTGGTCTAATGTCGCCATCGTACTTTCCCACCACGCGTCGATTCCATTGGCACTTATGTGCACATTAGTAACGACTAATGGTTTTGATTGCACTGTTGATGATAGGATCTCGTTCTGGCGTCTAAGTTCGTCTTTACCCTCTTGTATGAGCTTGTCAGCACTCGTAGCAACCACACCTGTGCTTTCTTTAAGTTTAGCGAAAGGGTGCATACCAGCGTCATCGACGTGGCATGGTTTACGATTAGTGAATCCTGCAAGTCTGCCGAAATGCTCTTTTGACGCCGATCCAGCGTCTGCTGACAGAGTCTGCTGCAACTGCCTTGAGATAACCCCCTGTAACTCTGGATTTATGCCACTATTGAGCTTGACCCACGCTTGATAGTTATAAGGACTCGTCTGGACAGCACAACAAGGCTCATAACCCTTTTTTTTCATAGTGTCATCGATCATGGACTTATTGATATCATCTACAAGAATAAGACTATTTGCATGCTTATGAGCGCGAGAAGGTCTTATGAAGATGTCTCTATTGTTGCTAGAGTTTTCAGATTTAAAGTATGGAACAGCTTTTAGTATAGAGTCTTTCGAATATGTCGCTAACTTCATGCTACCCTTCTGCTTATTATTACCTCTATCTAATATGCCGATCTCATAATGCTCACAACCCATCGCCTCTATTTGCTGTTTAACAGCTATATAAGTTAGATCTGGTCGTGCAGAAGGTTGTTTTTTAGTTGCTCCAAATTCCATGCTATTCTCCTCTCTCTTAATGTAAATATATGCTATAAAAGATGGTAAAAGTCAACTCGATAAAGCCAATTACACTGTAAAAACTACTTGTATTGTGATGTGTGCAGAGCTACTATTACTTATCAGTTACGCACGAGAAGGGGAGATTATTATGAATGCTGAAATCGACGTAGATAAAGAGACAGATCGGCTGTATGCTCTTGCTTGTGAGCATATGCAAACGCTTCCATTAGAGCTTCTCGTCGCCTCTGCAAATGAGATTATTGACTTGAACGCTGTAGCACAGGCTGAGCTAAGAGCACGTGGACTTGACGCAGTTGGGAGATGGGTCGGATTCGATAAAGCCTAAAGTTACACAGAAAACAGAGCGCAAGCGCAAAGGAAAGGGAGCCAGAGGCTCCCCTCTCTTATATGCTCATGCGATGCATCTCTATATATGCTTTGTTACCACCTGTTACCAGCTGTTACCAGCTTGTTACCAGCCTCTGGTAACAGCACTTCACGCTACAACTTTGTAGCTATTATCTTATCTATTATAGTACTTGTTACCAATATTATATATACATACACATAAGAAGGTGTTTATTTATGTCATGTATGACATGTCATAGCTGATGGCTAATGCGTTACTATAGGTGTATGTTTTTCGAATCTTGGTAACACAGCCAAAAAAGAGCATATTTACGCTTAAAGTTTCACGGCTATTTTTGTTACCAGAGGGTGGTAACAGACTGGTAACAGGCAGGTAACACTGGTAACAGGCTGGTAACAGGCTACAATCTTGGTAACAGAAGGTACTGAATTGAGCATTAAAAAAGGGTGGCTTTGCCACCCATTTCTCTGCGCTCGCGCTGTTTTTTCTGTGCTACTTACTGTTGAGTTTTTACTGGTATGAGCACAGCTTTAACTTGTGCTGAAGCGAAGCGTATAGGATAGTTTTTAATGCAATCTGGAGTGGCTTTAAGTGGCTCTGTCCATGATCCATTCGACCTCCACCTCGAGCCAGCGAGCAGTTTCGATAGCTCGACGTTCTGCACTGCAATAGCAGTATAGATGCCATCTACATTTTTAACTGTTACTTTTGCTCTTATGCCTATCATCTTTAGAGCATTATCAGCAGATTCATCACCATTTCCAGCTCTATTCACAGCCATACCTATTGTCATAGTCTCTGCACGAGTGCTGTCAGCATCAGAAGAGATATATTCGACTCGAAGCTTCGTATCCATAATCTCATTATACACAACTTCATAGTCTTTACGCTGCGCTCGTGTTGCTTCTAGCTCCTCCTTCATATTTTCCAGAGTAACTCTAACTAGGTTAGCAATAGGATCTGAGAGTTCTTTTACGTTATCTATTCTGTGAATTATGCTATAAATAAGCGCTGAGCCTGCTATTACTGTGCAGTAAGTGTCTTTCTCGCGGGGGTCAGCCAGCTTCTCTTGCGCACTATATTCTAGCGTTACAGCTTTCAATATCTCACGATACAGATCCCAATTTCTCCAGATTGACCACATAAACCTCGCTCTATCTTCATCATTTATGTCAAGAGCAGACGGCACAGCATTTTTGCGCTCAGCAGGCTGCATACGCAGTCTTACAATTCTTCCCGCATCTGCACTCTCCAAAACTGGGCTACTAACGGAGAGGAATGCAAAAGGGTATTGTTCTCTATATAGCTTCCCCATCTGACTACTTGTACCCTTAATTGTTGCACTTTTGGAGGTATATGCAGAGCGCATTGACTTCAATATCGCTTTTGTTGAGCCAACATTCTGATCTGTTCCTGATGTCTCAAATTCGTCTAAGATAACAGGCACAGAAGAGTCATCGATGTTCTGCCTAATTCCTGCGCTTGTTGCGCTTTCTGATGAAAGCGCAGATGCTCCGAGGAGATCTGATATGTATCGGAACAGCATAGATTTTCCTGATCCTGCTTCTCCCGTAATCCACATAGATGGTCGAGTATCTAAGGCGGCACAGTATACGGCAGAGACGATCCATCCCGCTGTAATAAGTGGTCCTATTGTTTCCGCCTCATATATAAATTTCCATGTCGCCAAATCATAAATTATTCTTGTTGCTACCTCCTTGTCTTTAGTGCTTGCTGCTACAAATGGTGGGAGAGAATAGTTTGATCCTGTGGTATATACAGCGGATCTCTTTCTAGAGACGTCGATGCGCTCTATGTTGTTACCAGCTTGATCTACGCAGAAATCACCACTATTTATGACAAGACCACCTTCCCTGTCAGACCAGCATCCTGTAGCGTAGCAGTTACTATGAGAAAAGGATTTTAGAGGACCTGTTTTACGTGCTAAATCTATTGCTGCTTCTTCATAAGCAATGAGTGCACCTGTTCGATTGTCGAATCTTGTATAAAACTTTCTGAGCCATTCCTCTCCGCAATACAAGCTTAAAAACACTTTATTCCTGATATCCGTGATCGACGCTTCTTCGATAGACTCAGTTACGCGTGACCAGAGGACTATATGCTTTTGATGAATTCCGAGTGGAATTGGAGCACCTAGTTTCTCAGCATCATCACCACTGTATAGATCAATATCGTGTGTTGTCGCTTGAGTTACTACAGAAAACTTCTGACTCTTTTTCTTTGATATACTATCAGACTTGACATTTGTTCCGCTATCTTTTATTGTTTCCACGTTGCATGTCCTCCTCACTCATATGTTGCTGCAACTTTCAGAGCGCATCCGATATGCGCTCTTTGTTTATACTTTTCTTGCGCTATCTCTACTACGTTCATAATATTCTCTACGCTGCTTCTTTAAACGTGCGAGACGCTCTTCTGCACTTAATGCAGCTAATTTAGATGGATTAGTCACCCTCTCATTATTCTGCTTTTGCGCCTGATAGCGCTTTATTCTTGCGTTACGCCACTGCTCATTCAAGCGCTCTATGCGCTCTTCAGCACTTAGATGTCCCAGAGTCTCGGGTCTACCAACTTTTCGTTTTTCCGTATTCATGATTAGTTCCTCCTTATCTGGCTGTAATACAGCGTAGAGTTTTGCTATCCTCTTCTGCTTCAGATCTTCAACGCCGAGTCTTATGCAGTTTGCCAATGTTTTAGGCTGTGCCAGTGTGCTCAGAATCCCGCATTCTACGAGTATTCTGTTGATCTCGGCAATAGGCACTCCTACAGCTCTGAGCTCTCTCATATGCGCTAAATATGGCTTAACAGTTTTATTAACTGATGGCATGAGAGACCCCCGCAACTTTCTCAAAGATCATATCGAGCTCAGGTAGACGCTTCTGCGCAATGACTCCAGCATATCTATTGCTCTTTACTGCGCATATAAATACGGGGAGCTTAACTTTATCTCCCACTTTTTCCTTTGCAACTAGCGCGTCGTAGATAAACCTCCATTGCATGCCGATGCTTCTTAGCTCTTGAATCTGAGCCAGATATGGCGCGACCTGTGATGTTGCTGGTAGCGCACCTATGCATATGTTAATAGTCTTTTTCTTCATGATTGCATCCTCCTTTTTTTGAATGTAATAGAACGTTACAATAAATAATTCTGTATATCAAGTCCAAATACCTAATTAATTGATGATTTATTTTCACGATAACCATTAAAGTTATCAGTCATTTAATGTTGATTATTACCTAAACGTTCACAGGTAATTGTCTTAAACAAGATAAATTGACTCGTGAAACACTTTCAAGTGAGCATTAATAACGTATATAAAAGAGGGAGCCTCTGGCTCCCTTTCTTTGTGCGCTTGCGCTGTTTTTCTGTGCTACCTACTGTAAGTATGACCTTGACTTATTCATTTATATTCTTTACAGTAAAACTTCCTTGTTGTGGTTCTCCTCCGATGCACATACGATTCCTCTCCCTTCTCGTGTGTGCATCACTTTATCAGCTTCCCGCTTTTTCCTTTGCGCTCATCCGTCTTAAATGTATAACTAAAACTGTACAAAACTCATCTATGTCTACGATGGGTACGTTTTCCAGAATTATGGGACCACTGTCTCTGTCATACGTTATTTTTACGCTCTTCTTCTTTTGCGTGAAGTCAAACGTCTTTATCCACTCTACCACTGCTGTATGAGGAGCTATGTGGCTGAGAATGGTTATTTGTGAATACTTGGACGCATTCTTCAAATAAATAGTGCAGTCGCCATCAACAATGTACGTTTTCTCAGAGTTTTGTACGAGATTTGATCTAGTGAGCATCTGCTCTCTTTTTCTAGCTCTATATCTATTAATTGAGTTCGCTCTCTGCTCACGTATACGCGCTACGTACTCTTCTGCATTTAATATTTCATTTCGTTTTGTCATGTCACAACCTCCTGTTTTGTATGATAGTGTTAGACTACATAATAAATACATTATAAGCAAGGTACTACATATACTTATTGGCTTATTAAGGTGCAATATAAATGCCATAATAACCTGTGATGATTTACATATAAACCCCATTAACTGTGTGCTAGAGTTTGCATGTTGATGTAATATTTATTTTAGATGTTTATTGATTATATACTTGATATAACTGATATTAGATTATAGTATGTTCATATAGGCAGAGGAGAATATACTATGAAAATACGCGCAATGAGTTTAACAATTACAACAGCACTACTACTTATACCAGCTTTAGCTAGTGCAGCTACTATGGGACTTCCGGGACTTCCCGTAAACACATCGACGGATTTATCTATAAAGCTATTGAATATGATTCTTGGCAATGATTGGTATAGCTGGCTTTCAGGCACTGCCGGAACTGGACCCGGATCGGCTTTGGCGTCCATGCTCAAAATCTACAACAATATTATACTGTCAGTTGTCGCTCTCCTTATTGTTTATACATATGTGACGGGTATCGCTGACACAGCACATAAAGGTAAGGTACTCGGAGACAAATATTCGACTATGTGGACTCCGATTCGGCAGGCAGGAGCCATAGCTGCTCTTATACCTATTCCAGGACTAGGCGGAATATCACTTATTCAGGGACTTGTGGCATGGCTTATTATGGCATCCATAGGACTTGCTAATGCAGTCTGGGATGGTGGCTTGACCTATATGGTAAATAATGGGGGAGGGATGTCACCACCCACGTCATCCTTTTATAACCTTCCGTCTAACGTCATTGTCGGCGTTGCTGACGTGGCGGCTGAAACAGCGGCTTTGCAAGAGCCTGTGGCTGATGGCGGACCTGGACTTACAACAACAGGATTTACTTGTAGCGTCACAGGCTTTAATAATAAAAAGATAGTATGCGGACTGAACCCTTTTTCTGATGCATCAGGCAATATAATGAAGGGTGGACTCGGCACTATAACAGCTTCATGTATTGATAGCGCTCAAGGCGGACAGACTATTAATACATGCAGTGCAGAAGCAAAGGCATTAAGAGCTGCTTTTATAACTGTATATAGAGAGGTCGGCGCAGTGGCTGTGAGCCACGGAGCTGGTAGCCTCAGCTCTTTTGCGTCAAATATCGGCGCTATAAAGACAGCGTTCTCAAATACTATTAACGCCAGTATACAGACTGCATTTTCACATATAAGCACAAGTGCAGGCGCAGGCTTAAATAAGTTTACAACTACTGCAAAAGCAGATGGCTGGGCTTCAGCAGGCATGTTCTTTTATGAGCTGGGTCGATATAATAATGCATATCAAAAAGCGACTGAAATTAATATTAGTTATACTCCCGGAGGTGGTTCACTTATAAGTGCTATTCCGCCTTCTATCAGCGGGGTACTAAGTGCTATAGCGCAGGACGTTTCACACTCACCAGATTCTCAGAGTGCTCTTATTGCCGCTGCTTCACAAAGTGCATCAGCAGGTACAGCTACTTCGCAGAAGAGTAGCATACTCACACAGATTGGCGAGATAGTGGATAATGCTATCGGCTCAGGACTTAAAAATGCTATCAACTACATCATAAGTCCCCCAGGTGCTGGAGCGAGTAATGCACTAGATCCTGTAGACCCAATCGTACAGTTGCAGGCATTTGGGGATAAAGTCACATGGGCTGCTGATTCGATTATGACTGGTTATGCAGGCGCTTATGTTGCAGCGGCGATGACTAAGAATGCGGGTAAGAGCTTGATTGGACAGCTTTCTAACGTTTTTGATGCAGGCGGCACACAGGTAGTTGCAACAGTGGCGGCAGGAGCTTCAAAACTATTTAGTTTCTTCTCTGGACCCGTCCTTATTCTCGTGATGCTACTAGCAGTTATCGGCTTTGAGCTAGCGTTCTACTTACCCATAGCGCCTGCCATACTCTTTGGATTTGCTGTTGTAGAGTGGCTCATAGCTGTCATAGAGACTCTTCTAGCGGCACCTCTCTGGGCTGCGGCTCATGCCATGCCAACTGGCGATGGGTTCACAGGAGATCATGGCAGGAAAGGGTATGCATTTTTAATGGCTCTGCTAGTGCGACCAGTTCTCACAGTTTTCGGACTCTTTATAGCGCTTTCGATTATGTCGACTGTCGTCTACTTCATGGCACTCTCTTTCAATGTCGCCTTTGCTAGTGCCAATACAGGATTTAACGGACCCTATGATGTCATTATGGAGTTGGTGCTGCTGGCAGGAGTGATGCTAGTTACTGTAAACAAGGCTATCCAAGTCATCACTCGGCTCCCTTCGACTGTTCTTGACTGGATAGGTGGTGAGTCAAGTCAGCCAGCAGGAAGAGAGGAGTTGGCAGCAGTAGGTGGGTATGCGAGCGGCGGACATAACGGGGCGACAAAGGTCATACAGGGTGCCACAGGTGCTGGTAAGGGGTCTGCTGGCGGCACAGGTGGTCAGGATGTGCCTCTGCTCACAAAGCTGAAGAATGATGCAGGGTCTGCCGCTGATGGCTCTGATGGCTCCGCTGAAGGCTAGTTAATGTGGATAAGAGAGGGGGAGCCTCTGGCTCCCTTTCCTTTGCGCCTGCGCGCTGTTTTCTGTGCTACCTACGTCAAAGTGCTAACTGTTAGCACCTCGTCCCATTCTTGTCTCACTTCTTGTCTCACACAGACTAATTCTAAGTATTGTCTGTGAACGTTTACAGGCTTTTCATGAGACATAACTTGTTGAAATATCTACATAGACGCACGTAACTATATGTTAAATAAAGAGAAACATGCTGATTTGTAATCAGTGGGTCGGGGGTTCGATTCCTCTCGCCAGCACCATAAAAACAGGCACTTAGCGTAGTAAGCTGGGTGCCTTTCCTTTTTCGTGTAAGCGCATTGTAAGCATTTGGATAAAATCGGGCCTAAAACCGACCCCTGATCTGGCAGAATCTTCTCTCTTTTGCACAGTCTTTCTCCTTCTGTCCTATGCCAACTATAATAATATATTCTTAATTTTACTTTATAGCGGTTCTGGCGGTTCTGCGATTCTGTGGGATACCTCTGCGATTCCTGCGATTGTGGGGAGCGCATACGCTGTAATCTGTTGATATTGCTAGCGCTGGTGGCTGGGGTATGGCTTTGCGATTGATGCGACTAAGCCGCGATTTCCTTTTTGTGGTGCCTCCGGCCACTTTCCGATTCCACACACACCACCACATAGCCGATAGAGACCCCAACTACCTGACCATCCTGCTGCCCTCTACTCCGGGTCACTCCATGCAAAGATGGCAAGCATGTTGGTATCTCTTCTGCTCTTGGAAATACTATTTACCCGGCTGTCACTTTGCAGGCTTCTTGGGCTTCGGCATTCATCTCTTTCAACCAGGTAGGCTTGGGTCCAGCCCCCTTCCATACTTTGCTGGCGTCTGCCGGATTTCTGTACCAGAACGCTGCCGCTTTACGGAGCTTACGAGTATTCGGTGTTCCTGTCACCGGAGCGAGCTTGGCAAGATCATGAGCGGTCAACCCCAAGTCTTTGACGATTGCTCGTATCTGCTCCAGGCCTTCCTCTTTAGCTCTGCCCAGCAGTTCCTCTACTCTCTTGTCAGCTGCCGCTTTGGCCCTCTATGCTTCTTCCAGTTCGTGCATGATGCTCATGTTTACTCCTTGTGTGTGGGATTTTGAAAGGTTGTAATACTCAGTAGGTAAGGCGGTCGGTGGAGCTATCTCACTATTCATTTTCACCTTCGCTCTCAGGTAATACCAACGGCAACCCCGCTTTTAACTTGTCCTTCACTTGCCGCCAGTGCGGCATGACCCGGTCCAGAATGCCTTTAAATCGGTCATTATGTAACCGTTCCAGCAGGTGCGTCATCTCATGCACCACCACATATTCCAGGCAGGGCTCGGGGTATTGTGCCAGGTCCAGATTCAGCCAGATTCTCTTCGCCCGAATATTACAGGTCCCCCAGCGGGTTTTCATGCGTTTGATGCCCCATTCTGCGACTTTCACCCTGAGCATGGGCTCGTATTGGGCTATGAGTTCAGGGATGCGTTCCTGTAGACTCTGCCGGTGCCAGGCCAGAACCAGTCTTTCCTTATGGTCTTTGCTGGCGCCTTGCCGACAATGCAGATCAATAAAATGGGCGTGGCTGAGTTCAATGCGTCCGGCTTGGGTGGTGGCGTGAATTCTCAACCGATATCGTCTGCCCAGGTAATAGTGACTCTCCCCGGATACATACTCACGGGGAGAAATTCTTTCCTGCCCGAGAAACTTCCGCTGCTGCTTTCTAATCCAGCTGAGACGACTGAGTACCGCTGCCCGTATCGCCTCTTCACTGAGCCTTAATGGGGCCGCCACCCGTACCCAACCCGTAGGGGGATAGACCCCCAGGTGCAGGTTCTTAATAGGCTTCTTGACCACCTGCACGGACAGGTCACTGACTTGCAGCGTGAAGGTTTCAGTAATCACCGCGTTGTTCCTTCACCAGGGTGAAGATACGGTCCACATCCTCCGGGTCCTGTACGTAGCGTTTGATTTCGCGCCGCACCTCCCGCTCCTTGAATTGGTTTCCCCGCCAGTCATCCTTTTTCACTGCACGGATGGCACCATCCAGGGCTATGGCTTTTTCTTCGTCCTGATCCAGGTTGTCATATAAGGCCCGCTGTGGCCCCGTTTTGAGGGTCTTGGGGTAGCTTTCCCCCTGCTGCGGGTCTTTGACCTGACCGGCCAGGCGGGTGATTTCCTCAAGATACTGCTGGTAAGTGAGCACTTGTTCCCGGCGATTTCGAATCAGGGTTTCCAGCAGCTCGGACATTTTCTCGTAATACTTGGGGTTGACGGGAGACTCGTCGATGATGAGCTTGCGGATATTGTTCTCGATGGTCTCGGCCATGGATTCTTCCTGCTGGGCCAGACCCTCAGGGAGGATATTTTTCACCGCTTGATAGCCCCGGCTGGCTAATAGATCCACCAGGTCATAATCATCAAACTCAGAAATCTTCCGGCTCTCTTCGGCGCGGATGTAGGTGTCAATGAGGTGCCGCATGGCCGGTTCATAGACTTTGAGGTCAATATAATCCCCACTGGAAAGCCTGACCTCATTACGGATGTTCTCGAAGTACCGGACTTCCTCTTTGATTTTGTTCTGTTGTTCTGCGGTGTATCCCGCTTCCTCCAGTTCGTTGGCTATAGCGGTATAGGCACGGATCAGGGCGGATGTGACCTTATAGAGTGCCATTCTGAGGGGAGACTTGGCTTGTAAGGCCTCCTTGTCCTCAGCATCGGCGCTGTTCCCACAAAAGTAGTGGATATACTCTAATGATCCTTGCGGTGGTGCCACCGGCTCACACAGGGCCTTGATGGCTTCCCGTCGTTCTTCCAGGTCCTCACGGGCTTTACTCAGTCGGTTGCCCAAGAGCCCTTGCACGTCCTCGGAGTCATAACCATCCAGTGCCCCCTGGGTGTAATCGGTCATCGCCGTTTCCAGGCTATGGAACAGATCCTTGTAGTCAATAATGTAACCGTATTCCTTGTCTTCCCCGTCCAGACGATTCACCCGGCAGATGGCTTGAAACAGTCCGTGGTCCCGCATGGCCTTGTCGATGTAGAGGTAGGTGGCCGGGGGTGCATCAAAGCCGGTGAGCAGCTTGTCCACGACGATGAGCAACTTCATCTGCCCCGGAGACTCAATAAACTGCTTTTTGACGGCGATCTCAAATTCTTCCACCCGGCCCATGGCTTCCTCTGGGGGGACCCGGAACCAGTCCGCGAGCATTTTGCGGTAGATGTCGTATTGCCGGAGTCGTTCCGTAAAGCCTTCACCCGTTTCTTCGCCCTTGATGTCCGCCGTGCTGGGTTTATAGGAGGTGACAATGGCACATTTGCCGTTCAGTTCGGTCTGGGCAAACAGCTCGTAGAACTTGCAGGCCTGATAAATACTCCCCGAGACCAGCATGGCATTGCCGCGTCCATCCATGAGCCGGGGCTTGTTGGACATATCCATGAGGATATCGGCCACAATCTTTTCCAAGCGGGACTTGCTGGAGAAGATTTTCTGCAGGGTGCCCCACTTCTTTTTCAGCTGCAGGAGGGCAATGTCGGTCAGTCCTCGGGTCTTGGCGGCGAACCACTGATCAATGCGTTCCGGGCTGGTCAATGCTTGGTCAATGTCTCGGGCCTCGTAACGCAGGTCCAGTACGACTTTGTCTTTCACGGCTTCGTCAAACTTGTAGACGTGGATGTAGTCCCCGAAGACTTCAATGCTCTTTTTCTTATCGGTTTTGAGGAGGGGGGTGCCGGTGAAGCCGATGAAAATGGCATTGGGCAGGATAGCCTTCATGGCTTTGTTGAGTTCCCCGGACTGGGTACGGTGACACTCATCGACGAAGACTATCAGATTGCCCTTGGGGATGAAGTCGGCAGGCAGGGCTTTTTTGAGCTCGGCAATGAAGCCTTCTACGTCGGTGGCGTCTCTGGTAAAGAACTTGTGAATGAGGGAGCAGAGGAGCCAATTCTCGGCGCTGTTCAACTGGTCAATGAGATCTGCCCCGCTTTTGGTGCGGATGATTTTTTCGTCCACCCCCAGGAACACCTTTTCAATCTGTTCGTCCAGTTCGGTGCGGTCGGTGATGATGAGTACCCGTGCGTCGGTAATATTTTCCCGAATCCACTTGGCCAGCCAGACCATGGTGAGGCTTTTACCGCTGCCCTGGGTGTGCCAGACGATACCGCCCATGTGTCGGCGAATCTGTTCCTGGGAAGCCTTTACCCCGAAATACTGATTGTGGCGGGGGGTCTTTTTGATTCCGGTATCAAAGACGATGAAGTCGTGGATGAGTTCCAGAAACCGGGCTTTACTGCAGAGCTGGCTCAGGTGCCGGTCCAGGAGGTTGTCTATGGGGCTGGGTTCTTTCCAGCTGAGGTAATACTTCTCCCTGGTACCGATGGTGCCGTAGCGGACACCCTCGGTGTCGTTTCCCGCCAGAAGTAACTGCACAGGGGCAAAGAAACGCTCAATGAAGTCCACCTTCTGGTTGTCCAGATGCTGACGAATGCCTTCCGTTATGGAGATCGTAGAGCGTTTGAGTTCAATGACGCCGAGGGCTATGCCATTGACGTAGAGGACCAGATCTGGACGCTTGTCATGGGTGCCTTTGACGGTGACTTCTTCGGCCAGGGCAAAGTGGTTGTTCTCGGGATACTTCCAGTCAATGAGCCAGACCGTTTGAGTTTGTTCTCCGGTGTCGGCTTTGACTTTTACGCCGTAGCGGAGCAGGCCATAGACGGCCCGGTTGACGTTGTAGAGGGGCTGGGTGCTGTCTCCGGCTGCTCTTTGCAGCTCGTGGAGGGCGCGTGCAATGAGGGCGGCGGAGCAGCCTTGTTTCTGGAGGAAGCGGTTCAGGAAATCGCTTTCAATAGGCCGGTTGTCGGGCCGGTCTTTCCAGTTGCCCAGGTATTCATAACCCAGGGCGTGCCGGAAAAGATGAAGGACGCGATCTTGGGTGTGTCTTTCTCGGGCACCGATGGGGGCTGGCATGGGTTAGCGTCCTTTGGCTTTGTGATAGGCGACAGAGCCTTCCCGCTTGCCTACCGCCAGGACCAACACTTGGACTTCCGTTTCCATCACTTGGTAGATCAAGCGATAGCCTATGCTGCGGAGTTTGATCTTGTAGCGATCCGGGTGGCCCTGCAGTTGAGCGGAAGGGACGCGTGGGTGCACTAAGCGTTCTGCCAGTTTCTTTTTGAATGGGGCACGGACGCTATGGTCCAAGGCCTGCCATTCTTTGAGGGCAGAGGGATGGAAAGTGAGCTCATAAAGCATCCAGCGACACCTTGATCGGGGTTTGGCCATCCTTCAGACGGCTTTCCGCCAAAGCGTTCAGCTCCAAATCTTCCAGATGTTCCAGGAGCGCAGCATAGGTAGCGGCTGGGACACAGTAAAAAGCCGGTTCGTTGCGGTTGAGAATGGCCACAGTAGCCCCTTCTCCTGCGGCCACGGTTCCCATAGGGTTCTTTTTGAGTTCGGAAACACTGGCAGCAACATCGGCAAGAATGACGTGGGTCATGGAAAGTCCCTCATAGTCTCTAAAAGACCGGTTAAGCGTACCATAATAAGTAGCCTAAAGGCCACGCGGTCAGCAGGCCATACACCATTTAAATCACCTGGACCTGTCCGACTCCCGCATGTTCCGGGCCGATGGCAATGCGGATATCCCGCCCGAGTCTGGCCAGACATTCCAGCATTTTGGCTTCGCTGATCCCCCGGAATTGCCCCCGCAGCATCATGGAAAGCTTGGACTGAGGGATGCCCAGCACTTGCGCCGACTGCGTCTGAGACCAGCCTTTTTCCGTGAGAATATGGCTGATACGTGCCGCCAATTGTGCCTTGAGCAGCATGGACTCGGCATCAACGAAATCCAGGTCTACGTATACATTGCCTGTACTCATTTCAATGACTTCATCGTTCATTGTGTCCTGCCTCTGGCATCCTTTTCGGCTGCCTGTAAACGGGTGTGAATCAAATCCATGTCCGGTTTCGGTGTGGCCTTGCCTTGGGCGGACTTCTTCTGGAAGCAGTGGAGCACATAGACGGCATGTTCAAAGCGAACCGTGTACACGGCGCGGTAAGTATCACCTTTGTGATCCTCCACAACTTCCAGGACACCGGCAGAGCCAAAACCCTTGAGGGGTTTGGCTTGATCGTGCTTTTCCCCTGTCTGGGCCAGGAACAGGGCGTAGCCAAAAACGTCCTGAACCTCTTCGGGTAGGGCCTTCAGGTCCTTTCTGGCGGAGGCTATCCAAGCAAGAGCTTTCATGGTCAGATTATATCCATATAGATATAGGCGGGCAAATGCGGCGTTCTATGCGGAAACTGCATGGGCAGCGGGAGGAATCAAGCGAATTCTGCCGGTCAACAGTTCCTGCATCATCCCTTGCTTAAGGAGCTTGGTTTTGTTTCTGCGGGACTCCAGGGTGGTGATCTTGGCGTCCATGTCGGAGAGGATGGCGGCTATGGCTTGTTGCTCGGGGAGGGGTGGAAGTGTCACCGAATATTCATGGACGTCATTGCGGTTAAGTGTTGGCACCCCAGACCCAGTAGCAAATCTTTCTAATTCAATACAGATAAATAAATAGTATACAAATAATACGTCGTTACCTTTTAATGATGTAACCCAGAGAGAAGTATTGTGCGGCCAATAATCTTCATTGATAATGGTAACCTTTCCAATGGTGCCTGATCGTCCAGTAATTATACCCGGACCTTTGACCTGATAGGCTGAGTGGTGATTTAATACGCCATTCGAGTAAACTACTGGATACGTCCCAGGTTTTATCTGTGTAGTCGGTAGATCAAAACCACGTTGAAGGGGAGCCACATCCCCCAACCGCTTCACCTCCCACTCCCCACTAAACCCAGGCAGCCTCCTTTTCCCGCTCAGCAGTTCCTGCATGGCCCCTTGCTTGATCTGCTTCTTCTTGGAGATCAGGGCATCCAGGGAGGAGATGAGGGAGTCTACGTCAGAGAGGGCCGTGGCTATGGCGGTTTGTTCGGGGAGGGGTGGCCTTAAGACCGGAATCTTGGAGCAAACCTGCTTGTTCAGTTTAGGCTGTGCGGTACCTGTATTGTATTGCTCATATTCTAAGCTTTCCAAGTACTCAGCAAGAAAGCCAATATCATAGCCGTGTCGTGGCTTGAGAACATGAGCATGATTGTTTACCCATGCCTTTCCAGAAATAATAAAAGCCAGCCTACAATTCCGGCTTAGAATATTTTCACCGTCTTCACCAAGAAGTATTAATGTATCATCAAAGATGAAGTTGTCCACATAATCAACAATCCCAGACGCACCATAATAGGGAATATCTCCACGTACTTTTGCCCTGTCGTTGTCGTTGACTGGACGCCGCTGCCCATCAAGAAAATCAACTGTTGCTGCAAGCGGAAGAACCTCCCAATCCTCCGGAATAACCCCCACCTCCGTCAGCTTATATCCCGGCTTCACTTCCATACGAACCCCATTTGCTCCAGGTGGCCTTCTACCTGGGCAGCCAGTGTTTCCACTTCAGCCTCCAGTTCCGGCAGGGGCTTGTCATAGCGTTCCGCCAGTTCCTTCACCCGACCGGTTAAGGCCTGAGAGACCCGGTCCAGTTCCGCCTGCACGTCCTCCCCTAGGCGGGCAAGCCATTTGTCCTCTACCACGATGTCCTTCACCGCATGGGTGTCCAGTTGACCATACTGGGCGTTGACCTTGGCGGAAAGAGCCTTCTGAGCTTCCTTCACCTTTTTGTTGGAGGCCGACTCTTTTTCCAGGGTGCTGAGGTACTGTTCCAGAACCTTTCTTTCCTCAGCCGCTTCTTTGTCCCGACGAATGTCATTGAGCCTGGCGGTGAGGCTGACCTTACTGAACTTGCCCTTGTCGGTCTTGGCCTCCGTCAGTAATCCATCTTCGCCACCATGCTCTTCTTCCAGTTCTTCCAGCTCCCGGTTGAAAGTCTCCCTCTCGGCTTCCAGAGCGTCTACAGCCTCTTGGTCCTGGGGAAAATAGCGATGGATAACCAGGTCCTCGGGAATGAGTTCCGGGCTGGCTTTCCAGCCGTCATCGATAAGCAGGTACACGTCGTCCTGCATGGTCTCTACCCAGTAGCTCATCAAATGCTGGTAGATGGCATAGGGGTCCACCAGGGCCGATGGCTTGAAGGTGTCGAGCAGACTTTCTCCCAGATCTTCAATCAGCTCCTTGGGGTGGATTTCGGAGCTAATGCTTTTCAGCTTTGGGGTGACTTTCTCCCGCCAGCCCTCAAAGAGGGTATGGATGGTCCGGGAAAAGGCCTCAAACTCCGGGTGCTCAAAAATGGTGCTTCTCACTTGACCGGCTTCCACCCTCACCTGGCTGTAGCCCTCCCGAAGCGGGGCAAAAAGGGTGTCTTTTAATCCTGGCAGTACGGTCCAGTACGCAGAGAAGGACTCCGCGTCCCGGTCAGGAATACCGCCTTGCAGATGGGCTTCGATGTCCTGCAGGTCTTCCGTCTCACTGGTGTCAATGTACCGGGGGATGTTCAGGTTGAAGTCGTTGGCCTCAATTTCGGCATGACTGACCATCCGGGCGTAGCGGGAAATATCTGTCTGTTTGGTGAAGATATCGACGATTTGATGAATGTCCCGCTGCCGAAGCCGGTTTTTATTGCCGTCCTTCTGGAAACCCTTGGAGGCGTCCATGAGGAAGATGCCCTTACGGCCTGTGGCATATTCTTTATCCAGGACAATAATACAGGCGGGAATGCCGGTACCGTAGAACAGATTGGCCGGGAGACCGATGATGCCTTGAATCACCCCACGACGAATGAGGTTTTTACGGATGGTTCCTTCGGCTCCACCCCGAAACAGCACACCGTGGGGCAGAATGACGGCCCCCTTGCCGGTGCTTTTCAGGGAGCGGAGGATGTGCAGCAGAAAGGCATAGTCACCGTTCTTGGCCGGAGGAATACCGTCTGCAAAACGGCCATAAAGGTCATGAGCCGGATCAAAGCCGTTGCTCCAGGCTTTGGTGGAGAAAGGCGGATTGGCGACCACGTAGTCAAAGGTCTTGAGATTGCCGTCGGTATTGGTCCAGTGCGGACTGGAGAGGGTGTTGTCCTGCCAGATTTCGGCGGTTTCATTGTTGTGTAAGATCATGTTCATTTCGGCCAACGCTGCTGTGGCGTTGTCCATTTCCTGCCCGTAAATAGTGACCCCTGTGCGGGCTTCAGATGCAGCCTTGAGCAGTAATGAACCAGAGCCACAGGTGGGGTCATAGATGGTCTGTGAGGCGTTCTTGGCGCGGGCGATGCCGATGACTTTGGCAATCACCTGGGAGACTTCCGCCGGGGTGTAGAACTGGCCTTTGCTCTTGCCGGATTCGGTAGCGAAATGACGCATCAGGTATTCGTAGGCATCCCCCAGCAGGTCATCGCCGTCTGCCCGGTTGCTGGTGAAGTCCAGGCACTCAAAGATGCCGATCAGTTTGGTGAGGCGGTCCACCATTTCCTTGCCCCGACCCAGTTTATCGGCATCGTTGAAGTCGGCTACATCAATGACCCCGGTGAGGTCATTGGCTTCTGCCAGGCGGTTGATAATCTTATTAAGTTTGTCACCGACCTCCTTGTCGCCCTTGGCCAGTACCATGTCCCGGAAGGCGCCGCCGTAGGGGACTTCAATGAGGGTGTCGGGATTGCGTTCGGCTTTGTCTGAGACGTATTTGACGAAGAGGAGGACCAGGACGTAGTCCTTGTACTGGGAAGCGTCCATGCCGCCCCGCAGTTCGTCACAGGATTTCCAGAGGGAGGCGTAGAGTTCTGATTTTTTGAGGGGCATGGGGTTCCAGATGGTATCCGTGATGAGATGACGTTAATTTAGTGACCAGCTACATGAGCAAAGAAAAAATGCCAGAAGTAGCGCCACCCAAAATAGAAGCTACTATAGGATTAGAAATCAGCTCTCGTAAGAAGCTTTTCGCTGCTACTTTATCCTCTCCGGCTCCTTTAACGACGAGTGTTTTTGTAGCTTGAGTCTCCAGTGAGCCGGTATGGAATTGAACTTATGTCGAAAATTTGTTTCCGCAACCGTGAATTTTTCTTTTCTACCGTTCGAGAGTTCTCGGATAAGAACCCATCCTTCTTCCTTCAGGGCATCATAGACCATCATGTACGCCTCAGCTCTGCTCAGCCCCTTCTCTGAGTAAGGAAGCGGGCTTTCCATACACTCCCCAGTATCCGGCACTGAGCCGGGTTTTTACTGGCGTCAAAGATGGTGTTGACGCTAACCTAATATTGACCATTTAGACGCGCTTATGCGCGTTGAATTTTGACCAGGTAACCCACGACGTATCCTGCTTTTTTTAAGTAGGAGGAATAAAGAGGTGATTACCATGGTCATGTATGCGAAGGTTCGTCGGATGTTCTTCCGGGAACATGTATCCATCAGCGAGATTGGGCGACGCACCAGTCTGTTGCACAACGCCATCAAGAAGTGGCTGCGGCAATGACCAATGGTCGATTATGTTTCGAGAAGCCAATTTTCCAAAATCGCCCCTGGATATTTGATGAAGTCCTTTGTGTTGTTGGTCACGATAATCACGTTCAGCGATATAGCATGTGCGGCAATCAGCTTGTCGAGCGCATATTTCCTGGTGTCACGGGTAGCTAACCGGATGGGACCGTAGGATACACCGGCAGCAATATCAAACGGAGCCACCTGTATATCATCCACCAGGCTGGCGAGGTTGATGCGTTCTTGTTCCGGATCGTTTGCGGCGGCCACACCGTATGTCAGTTCGGCGTAGGTGATTGAGGACATCACGACATCGCCGACGTAGCACAGTGCAAAACGCTTGGCGACTTCTTCTGGCTGGTTCTTCATCAGGTAAATGCACATATTGGTGTCGAGCATGTATCGCGCCATTACAGAGGGTCTCTCTCTGCCTGTTGCTGGTCGCCGCGACCTTCAGCCATGAAGTCCGGGGCGAACCTGGCAAACTTGGTCAGCACCATAGACAAAGACCGACGCGCGGGTCGTATCCGGATTTCATCGCCATCACGCTCAATCTCCAAATCCATGTCGGTGCGCTCATAGGCGATATCCGCCGGGATACGGACGGCCTGTGAGTTCCCGTTCTTGAAAATTCGGGTGGTATGCATCATAAGCTCCATGGGTGGATGTACGAGGTGTGTACTATAAGCGTTCCGCACTGCGTATGTAAATATGCAGTAACCGTCTAAGCAACCCACCTTCCCGAACTATGAGACCTGACAGATCCTGAGACACTTCGGACATACGCAGTGCGGTTTCAGGCAACATGTTGACACGCTCCGACATTGCGGTGGTGTAAGCGCATTTTCAACTCCCGGCAGCCTTCCGGATGTCGTCCGGACCAATCGGAACGATAGAGTCACCCTTTAAGGTATAGGCCTTTCCGAACCCGGCGATATAACGACCGGATATAGGCCGGAGGCAAAACACATGAAAATCCGGTAACTCAAATAATACTTCCATGATACCGCCGAACTTGGTCGTAAACTGCTCGTACAACAAATGGCAGCTTTCGGACTCTCTGAAGATTTCGTGGACATCACACGTATAGCTCACGCGCTTTCTGCCCAACACCTGAGGGGCACCCTGTTCATCCCCGATGATCATTATTCCCGTGGGTTTTTTGGCAGCGAGGTGGGCGCTATGTGGAGAAAGCATGCTCACCGCCGTATAAAATAGATGACTTGTTGCTTCATAAATAAAAGACGCCATGGATGCCTCTGGGACGCCTGCTGAATTTAGCGTTGCCAGGGTCATGGTTTGCGTATTGACTATCAGATTACTTATTTCTGCGGCAACGACTTCTGTGCTTTCCATCATAGTCACACCTCATTCAACGGATTTTCGGTTAAGCGCCGATACACGGCGAAATGGTTGATCACTGGAGCATCCCTACGGTTGGTTTGGTTTTGACCGAAACCGTGCTGTTGTTCATTTCCTGCCCGCAAATGGTCACACCCGTTTTGGCTTCAGACGCTGCCTTAAAAAGGAGAGAGCCGGAGCGACGAGGAGGACAAGCACATAGTTCTTGTACTGGGCGGCGTCCATGCCGCCCCGCAGTTCGTCACAGGATTTCCAGAGGGAGGCGTAGAGTTCTGATTTTTTGAGGGGCATGGGGTTCCAGATGGTATCCGTGATGAGATGACGTTGGTTTAGTGACCAGCTACGTGAGCAAAGAAAAAATGCCAGAAGTAGCGCCACCCAAAATAGAAGCTACTAATAGCCGGAATGGAAACTTACACAGCCACGAGCAGTAGAGGAAAAGGAGTGGCCACCTTACCATTACATGGTCTCCAATGTACCTTCCAGAAATTTCTCTAAGGACAACGATTGTTTAGTCCCTTTGAACAGGAAAGCAAAACCCAGTAATGAGAACCCGTTGATAGGACCAATGAGGTCTTCTGGGTCACGTTTATCTGCGGTGATTCGATCAAAACGTCTGAGCTCTGCCGAACCCAACCACTTTTGCCCATCAGGCTTTGTCAAAGTGACTTGCCCAATTTCTCCACGCTGAAAAGTCCGGGTGCCATCATCAAACGAAGCCACATTCATGCCCCCAAGAAAGCCGCCAAGACTGATGTCCATCACATCCCCGAAGATCAACTCATGATTATTCTTGCTCCACAGTGCTGAGATGG
>JAAOMR010000012.1 GCA_018853935.1 Acidithiobacillus ferrivorans | reverse complement strand
GACTCACCACCGGACGCGGTCGGCAAGATCGTCAACACGCTCTTCATGATGCCCATCCAAAGCGCATCTTCCTCTATCCTTTAACTCCTAACGCGCAGCAAAAGCTGCGGCAAAGCACCTAAAACTGCTCGAAAATCTGTCCCGAGAGATCGGGGAGGCCGACAAACTTCATATTGAGAATTGCTGATCACAGCCCTTGCGGCCATCCATCAGGAACAGGCCTATCCCGCACTGGTTATCTGCCCCGCTGTTGTCGTAGGTAACTGGAAACGGGAAGCGAACACCTGGCTGCCGGACAAGACCGTGCAGATTATCAAATCTGGTAAAGATGCCATCAACCCCCAGGCTGACATCGTCGTTGCCAGCTACTCTCTGGCAGGGGTGGCTGCCGGACATAAGTTTGCGCAAGTCGTTTGCGATGAAGCCCATTATCTGAAGAACCAGAAGGCCCAGCGCACGAAGACTGCCGTGGAAATTGCCAAGGCCGCCCCGCGGCGCCTATTGTTGTCGGGCACTCCCGTTACTAACAAACCGAGCGACCTATTTTCCCAGCTGGAAGTCCTCAATGTGACTGGCAAGGGTACGCCTATGGGGTCTTTCTCCCAGTTTGCCGAGCGGTACTGCAATGGGCACATGGGGGCCTACGGCTATGAGTCCGATGGTGCTACTAACCTGGAAGAGCTTTCGCAACGGCTGCGGGCAGGGGTGTATCTGCGCCGGGACAAGTCACAGGTGCTTCAGGAAGTCCCGGATAAACAGCGTCAGTTCGTTCCCGTAGGGATCCCAACGGAAACGAGGAAGCGCATCAAAGAGATCGAGATGGAATACCAGGTTGCTCAGGACAAGCATGTCCCGGGTGCTGCACTCAAGGCTATGACGGACGAGATGGTGGCCGTTGGTCTTGGGAAAATCGCCGCGGCCGGTGCATTCATGGAAGACTTCGTGGATACGGGCAAGAAGCTCATTGTGTTTTCCAATCTTCGGGAAGTCCAGCAGGCTCTTTTGCAGAAGGCGCGGGAATTGGACGTGCCGCACGTGCGTATTCTTGGCGATGACAGTTCCGAGAAGCGGGATCAGGCTGTGGACACCTTTCAGGATGATCCGTCCGTGAAGTTCGCCATCTGTTCACTCAAGGCTGCGGGGGTGGGCATCACCATGACGGCTGCCAGCGACGTGCTCATGGTGGAGCAGGACTGGACACCCGCAAACCTCGATCAGGCGGAAGACCGTGCACATCGTATTGGGCAGAAGAATGCGCTCAATGTAACGTACCTGATCATGGAAAAGACCCTCGATGACACGCTAAAACAGGTCATTGAGGCCAAGCGCAACGTCGCTGCTAACTTGTCGCTGTCGGTTGAGGCGGAAGTGTTGGCGAAGTGGAAGGGGCCCTGCAGGCTGCAAGCCCTGCAGGCTGCGACAGGGGCATCCCAAGCCCTGCAGGCTGCGACAGGGGTCGATAAGGAAAGCAGCCTATCTCGTTAGTGCGAGTGCTATACCATAATAGTGAAGGCAAAGGGGCCGCGTGGCCCCAAAGGATTTGAAGATGACAGTGCATTCAGAAGGGGGTTTCAATGATGAAAACAATGATGAAAAGTAAAATTGGTATTCTGGTTGTTGTGGGTTTGGGCATGGCCCTGCCGGATCCAGCCCAGGCTGGCTTGACGTACACGCCGGTTGCCCCGATAGGCAAGCCCGTACCGAAGTTGGCGGGTCTGGCGGTGCAGTGTGTGCCGATCAAGGGCAACAAGCCCGGCGTGCAGCATAAGGGCCAAAACACGGTGACGCTCTTATGCAAGCCGCAGTATTTGCATATGCGGGGCATTGATGCGAGTAAAGCCAACCTCAAGTTGTTGTTCTCTGGGAAGGGCTATGACTCCAGTCTCAAGGTGTACAAGCTGAAGTATCGGAACATCGGGGCTGGAACCGTCTTGCAAGGTACTGAAAAAGTGGGGTATACGAAATGAAGATGACTATTTTGAAACTGGCGGTGTTTGCCGCCTGTGCGGTGCCGGCTGCAAGCCTGCCGGTCGCGGCAAATGCCGCACTGGTGTACACCCCACCGCAGGCGATGGTGTTAACGTGTAATGGGGCTGCACCCAGCATTACCAACAAAACGGCTGCCCTGGCGACGTTCGCTTGCGCCAATGGACAGATCCCGCAGGCTGTTGGGGTCACTTCCGGCATGAGTAGCCTGTTGGGGTTGGCCTCGGGTGCGTCCGTGCTGGCAGCCAGCGAAGCAGTACCGCATATGGCATTGCCGGGGCTTGGTGGGGGTTCTGGTAATGGTTCTGGTGCGGGTCCCAACAATTCCGGCAATGGCAGCGGTTCCAATGGACCGGGTGCGCCCGGGTCCGGTAACAGGGGTACTGGTGCTACTGGTTCCAATGCTTCCAACGGCGCTGCTGGTTCCAGCACGGGCGGCGGTGGCTCAGGTTCCAATGCTTCCAACAGTAACGGTTCTTCTGGGTCCAAGGGCAACGGCTCCAATGCTTCAAACGGCGCTACTGGTTCAAGCACAGGCGGTGGCTTGGGTTCCAATGCTTCCAACAGCACCGGCAGCGGAAATGCGGCTGGCAAGGGGTCAGGCTCTGGCACCGGCACCGGGAATGGTGGGCAGGCATCTGGTGGCGGCATCGGCAGTTTCTTCGGCCACCTTGCGCACGCTGTTGGCGCCGTTGCCCAGCAGGTCGGGACCGCCGTTCTTATGGGTGGTCAGGCTGTCACTGTGGGTCAACCCCTGGCGATGACGGGCCTGCCTTCCGCTGTGCCTACGCAGCCCACCGCCGAGAATCTGATACCCAGTACTGCGCCGACCCAAACCTTGTCGCAGGCAGCGGGCTTTTCTCGCGTAGATGCCTGGCTTTTGCAGCAGATGCGGGCAAATAAAGCAGCTGGCGCAGTGACGAATGGGCTGATCCACATTATTGTGACATCTGTTTCCGTGACACCCTCCTCAACGTACACGGGGTTGAACGGCAATGTCAGGCATGGATACTGGGGCATTTTCAGTGCGCGTCTGTACTACAAGCCCGCGCCCATTGTCTCGGTGACGGGGCGGCAGCCTGGATGGTTATCTGCACCGGTTGCAGTGACTTATACCGTTGCGTCCACGGTGCCACCGCCAGAAGGCGCTCTACAGTCCCTCCCAAGGTATCCTTACGAAGGGGATAGCAGCCTGGGAACGGGCATGCAATGGGGTGCCGCGCTTAGCATCTATGGCACGTCGCCGATCAACTACGAACCCTCTGGACCTGCCTGCCGTACCGGGCCGCGTCTGCCCTGCGATCATCAGCCATTCCCGGCGGGTACCAGCACCAACAAGCAGTTTCTGGGATACGCAGCCATCGACACGTTTGCCGCAGGTCTGGGTTTGCAGAACTATTCCCCTGAAATGGATTGGGAAAACTGAAAACGACCCTGCGCAGTAAGGGCCCTGTATTAACCAAGCCCCTGCCTTGCAGGGGTTTTTCTTTGCACGTAGCTATCCATAGTAACGCTTCCCGCGCCGCGCAGAGGGTACTGACCCACCCAACACGAGAGGTAAAAGTCATGCCTAAGCAGATATTCCTACACATAGATGATGTGGACCACAGCGCCGCGCGCCCTGACACGGTTGTCCTGGATGCCCCCCTGGCTTGCCGCCGGTTTCTGGGGCGCAATCCGGGGTTTCGGGAAATCACCCATGCTGAATACACCGCCCTTTGCGCATCACGTCTGGGCATTCACTTCACGGGAAATACGCATTTTACATGGGGGTCGGTCCCCCCAGCGGCGGGCGTGGTATACGTGCGCAGGCAGTCACAGTGCGCGTAGATATTTGATACGTCGTTTCAATCAACCCCTCTTTTGAGGGGTTTTCTTTGTCCGCAGATTTATCCAATTAGCTATGGCGCTATACCTCTTTGAGATTAAACATAAAGGGATAGCAACAAACATGGCACTCGTCGAAGACAAAGCCTGGGAAAAGCAGACGGCACCACTCTTACTCACCACTTTGCAGAACCATTATGGCGGTCAAATAACGCCAGCAGATATCACAGAGGATTGGTTCCTGGGCACAGATTTCTTCTGGCACAGACACGGCAGTTGCAGCCAGCGGGGCAAAATATACCGTCTGGCGGTTCGTATCCGCAAAGCCGCCTTCCTGAAGTACACAGACGACTTCACGATCCGCGAGGACCGCCCACAATCGCACCAGAAAACGGAACTGGAAAAGATCCGGGAAGGCGAGTGGGCGAACCTCTATGCCTACGCCTTTTCTGACGGCGACTACATCTTGCACTGGTCCCTATTCCGCATGTCCCGGTTCAACCCTGATGCCCCTTTTTCTTATATGCCGGGGTTCGGACCCAACAACCAGAATGACACCGTAACCCGCATCTACAGGATATCCAATCAGCCGCAAGGCTTCCGGCTCGATTCCGTTACCCCTGCCGCTATACCTGCGAATCAGGATCAAAAAAGGACCGCAGCATGAAACTCTTTATCGCAGAAAAACCTTCCCTCGGAAAAGGCATCGCCCAATATCTGCCGGGACCGCATAAGACCGGCACCGGCTGTATCGAATGTGATGGCGGAAAGCAGATCGTCACCTGGGCGTTCGGACACGTTTTTGAACAGGTGGAACCTGACTATTACACGCCGGACAACGTGCCCCTCACGCCTAAGGGTAAGAAGAAATGGCGCTGGGATGATTTGCCCATTCTTCCTGAAAAATGGGTATTAGCGCCGAAGCCGGACGCCAAGGCTCAGATCAAGGTCATCCGGGACCTGCTCAAAAAGGCGGATTCCGTAGTCAATGCGGGCGATCCCGATCGGGAAGGCCAGTTGCTGGTGGATGAAATCCTCGATGAATGTCAGTGGGCAGGCCCTACACAACGCATCTGGCTGGCCGCTCTCGATGAGCAGTCTGTAAAAAAGGCGCTGGCGAACATGAAGGACAACCGGGACTACCATAATCTGAAACTGTCCGCGCAGGCACGGTCCCGCGCCGACTGGATGATGGGCATGAACCTCACCCGGGCGTTCACCCTAACGAACAAAGGTTCCGGCGTGGTGTCTGTGGGGCGTGTTCAAACGCCCACGCTACGGTTGATTGTTGATCGTGACAACACCATCGACCACTTCAAGCCAAAGGACTTCTTTGTGCCGAGGATCCAGACGGCCAAGGCGGGGACATCCTTCTGGTCCGCCTGGCAGGTGCGGGAAATAGACGGGCTGGATGGTGACAATCAACTGGTGAACAAAGCCGTGGCCGAAAAGCTGGCGGCATCAGCGAAGGCTTCCGGTAAAGCCCTCGTGGTGGACTATTCATCCAAAGAACAGCAGCAGGCCGCACCCTTGGGGTTCAGCCTGTCGGAACTGCAGAAGGCTTGCTCGGCAAAGTTCGGCATGTCCGCGCAGCAGGTGCTGAATGCAGCACAGGCGCTGTACGAGGACCATAAGTGCGCCACCTATCCCCGGTCCGATTGCCGGTACCTGCCTGAAGAACAGTTTGGCGATGCCAGCAAGGTGTTGTCCGGACTGTCTCGATTGGGGTACGGGGATCTGGTGACCAACGCTGACGCAAAGAAGAAGTCGGGTATCTGGAATACGGCCAAGGTCAGCGCCCACCACGCCATCATCCCGACTGGTTCCATGACGGGGCAGGTATCCGGCGACAATAAAAAGGTCTTTGACCTCATTGTTAAGCAGTACATCGCGCAGTTCTATCCACCCTACGTGTACAAGGCCACCAAGATCGTCCTTGAATGCACTTCTGAAAAATGGACGGCATCGGGGCAGGTACCCGTATCGGCTGGCTGGAAAGTGGTGTTTGGCTTGCAGTCGGCAGGCAAGGTATCTGGTTCCGAAAACGATAACAGCCCTGCTGGCGGCAACAGCCCTGCTGGCGGCAACAGCCCTGCTGGCGGCAATAGTGAGGACGAACCCGCCTTGTCGCTGCCCGTTTTGCAAAAGGGCGAGACCTTGACCGTGACCGCAACGGACGTGCAATCGAAGCAGACGAAGCCGCCAGCCCGCTTTACGGACGGTACGCTGATTGATGCTATGTCCAACATTCATAAGTATGTCGAAGACCCCCAGGCGAAAGCCAAGCTCAAGGAAACATCGGGGATCGGAACAGAAGCCACACGGGCGTCGATCATGGAAACCCTGCTCAAGCGTGGCTTCATCGAGAGGAAGAGCAAGACCGTCGTGTCTACAGGGGCGGGGAGGGCGGTGATCAAAGCGTTGCCAGACGTGCTGACCAACCCCGCAACGACCGCCCAATGGGAAGATGTGCTGGGGGCCATCGCTGACGGGAAGGTTCCTGCTGAGAAGTTTGAGGCGGCACAAAGGGATTTTGTGACGAAGCTGGTCGGCGTGGCGAAGCAGTCCAACATCACGATTGGGGATGCGCGGCCAGCTGGTGGCGGCCCTGCTGGCTGCAACAGTAACCCGAAGAAGGCTGCCGCCAGCAAGGCTGCCGCCAGCAGGGCTGGTCCGAAGTGCGGCGCCTGTGGCAAGGGACCTACGGTGGTATTACAGACGAAGACCGGCAAAGACTGGCTCAAGTGTGAGGCCTGTGGTGCGGCTTTCTGGCCGTCAAAGGATGGCAAGTCCTGCGGAACACAGTGGGCCCCGCTGGCTGCAACAGAAAAGCGGTAATGACCTGCAGCCTGCATGTCCTGTCGTCAGCTGAATATCATCACTCAAGATGAATAGCATCACACGGGAAGATACCGCTTCCCAGCATGGGCAGAGATTATCGGGGCAGATAGGCTGCCCCATCCAGAGAGCATCCAGAGAGAAGGGAGTTACACCATGGACGTAATCAAGCGCAGAATCGGTGGTGACAGATACAGAGATCAAGTTATAGCTCTCGCTTCGAGAGAGGGCTTCCAGGTCGGTGACAGTACCTACAAGCAGGACATGCACGAAGCGTCTGACTTGCTGCTGAATGGTGAAGGATGCGCCCTGCGGATTCGTGCCGAAAAGGCATTGCAGCGCTGGCCCGACGAATTCACGATCCGCGCCTGGCGTCCGGGTACGGGGCCTGCAGCCAAAAGTGCTTGCACTAGTCTCGCACCCAAAAGTGCTTGCACTAGTCTCGCACCTGTCGCAGCCAGCAGGGCCAGCAGGGGCGTAGCGGATAGCAGGGGCGAAGCGGATAGCAGGGCTTGCCGCCAGCACGTGGACACCGAGTTTCAGAAAATCATGGACGGGCATGCCCGGTATGCGCTGTACGGGTTCACCGACAGTACCGACAAGATAGTGCTGATGCGCTTGCTAGACCTCAATGTCTTCCGCACCTGCGTCCTGGGAGACACTGAAAAGTACGACCAGCTCATGCGCACCGGGGCCGATGGGGTTGGCTACCTGGTGTTCAACGTCCATGAGTTTCCGGATGCCCTGGTGGCGTGCGTGTGGGACTATAGACATTGACAAAATAGCCTGTCCGCACTATTGTTATGGACAGGTTATAACATAATGTCCGAAGGACAGCGGATCAACAAAAGGACCCCATCATGCGAGTATTTACGGATAAAAAATCAGGCGAGCAGTATGTTGAAATACCGACCAGGGCACCGGCGAAAATGCAGATCTACGCAAAAACGCTGGCTTTCGCCGGTGGAAGACCCCTGAAAGTCATGTTCCGGGAAGCAGCGGAACGGTTCTTCAAGGATGAGCCGTGGAAGCAGGGTTTAGCTTGGCGGCCTACAAAGGGTTTGACGACGACGCTTAAAGATACGGTTGGGCAAAAGGAAGCAACAGGCTGGATGCAGGTCAATATGCGTTTTCCTGTTGAGATCGGGAACGAGTTGGAGAGACTGGCTCTTGAGCAGAACGTATCGCTTTCAGCGGTCTGCTATACCATGCTGTACTGGTGGACCTGGTGGGTGTATCCCCCAGCGTCTGAACGCGCACGTCGCGAAGCATTTTTGCGTAAAAATGGGTGATGAGCATGACAACTTTTATTGCAGTAGCCAACCAGAAGGGCGGTGTGGGCAAAACCAGCATCGCCGCACACCTGGCCTGCCTGGCCCATGAAACAGGCAAGCACACTTTGTTGGTGGATCTCGATCAGCAGGGCAGTGCAACATTGTTGTGCTCTGGTGATGGGGCCAAACATCGTGTTCCACCACAGGGGACGGTCATGGACCTCTGGGACGACAGTGTTGAAAAGTTGAACATCCGGGAAAGCCTGTTCGGCTTTGATTATTTGCAGGCCAGCCAGGAGCTGGATTCCGTGGATGATGATCTACAGGCCGGCATACGGGCATTGCATAAACTGGAAGACTACGGCTATGACACTATCATCATAGACTGCCCGCCCGCACCCGGTGTCCGGCAGTTCGCACCCTTACTGATCGCAAACCGCCAGGTGATACCTCTGACCGCTGACGCCCTGGGGACGCAAGGGCTGGTGGGTGTGCTCATGCAAAATCAGAAACTTATCCAGCCACACAATCCAGAACTGGATATGCGTATGATAGTAAATATGCACAAGGTCAACTCCACAACGCAAAAGGCCGTCATTGATCAACTTCAGGGTTACCTCGGTTCACAACTGATGACCCAGGTGCTGACTGACCGTGAACTGGTGAAGCAGGCATTGCGCATGGGCAAGCCGGTCTGGTCTGTGACACGGGAACCCTTCGGCGAGACATGGCGCAGCGCGTGTGAAGAACTGATATCCTTTTCGGAAGATGATAGCGACAAGGAAGTGGCATGAAAAAATCAATGTCAGAAGTGTTAGCGGGTATTGATCTACCCAATTTGAATGAAAAGCCCACATCGCTGGAAGGATCCGGGGGTCTGTTCATACCCCTTAGTGACATTCAGCCAGATCCTGATCAGCCCCGGAAAATGGGCACTGACAGTGATGCTGACCTGAACCTGCTGGCGGAAAGCATCCTGCAGCATGGCATCCTTCAACCCATCGCGGTAAAAGCCTTGGGTGGCGGCAAGTACCGGATTATTGCGGGTGAACGCCGCTGGCGTGCGGCTAATATCGCTGTCGGTCTAAGGAAGGCTTGTAAACGCAAGGGATACGATCTGTCTCGTATCCCCGTTTTCATCCAGGACCCCGAAAGCGATGCCGACAAGCTGGAAATGCAGATGGTCGAGAACCTCGCGCGCCAGGACATGTCCCCATCGGACATTGGGTCAGCGCTGCAAAGGTTGCTGAATGATACGGGAATAACCAAAGCGGAACTGGCCCGGCGGTTAGGTCGGTCAGACACATGGGTCAAGGCCACCCTCGCCAGTGCTTCACCGGAAGCTGCTGTGGTATGCAGTCGGCTGGGGGTTTCGCAGGACAACATTGGGGCCAGTGAAATGTTGCGATTGGTCTCCTGGTCCAACGATCCTGAAAAGACGGTCGTTCTGGACTGGATAGCTGCGAGCATCAAGGCAGGTCAGACATACAATCGGCCGCTGATTGATGATGCGGAAACCCGGTACGAAATCGTGCGGCGCTTCCCAAAGATGGGCGCACGCAATGATCTGACACTGGCAGATTTGAAGACGTGGCAGACCATGTGGTCTTCACCTGATGCCGCGCAAAAAGCGGTGGCTGGACGGGTGCTGGACGGTTTGAGTTTGGCCGAAGCCATGCAGGCTCCTGCTGTCGCCGCCGGCAGGGCCGCAGCGGATAGCGGGGCTGTCGCCGCAGAGGACGAGTTTGAGGCCCCTGACAAGGCTTCCACGGTCGCTGACGCCGTGATTCCGCCACCGCTTTTCGGTGACTTTGACATCGATGATGTTGAGGCTGAGGACGCGACTGCGGCCCGGGGTACGCTGGAAGGAAAACCTGCGTCAGGCTTTACCTCTTTGCAACGGCGATCCGTAGACGTTGCGGGGACCGAAGCAATGGAAGGGCGTGGGCCTAACCAGATGGCGGATGTGGCCGATCTGGCGATTACCATCAAGATGCCCAGCCGCGTGATTACGCGCCTTCTGGAAAAGGCAGGTATTGCCAATGACCTGACGGTGGATCAGGACACGCTGCTGTGGGCACTGGAAGTGGTTCTGCGCTAAGTGGATAATAAGGGCCTGCAGCCTGCAAGGGCCTGCAGCCTGCAAGGGCCTGCAGCCTGCAAGGGCCTGCAGCCTGCAAGGTCCTGCAGCCCCGTTTTGTGTACCGGGTCTGCAGGACCGATTACACCAGAAAACGGGCGTTTTTGTGGTGCAAATGCCTGGGCAATTTCCCCAAAAGGCACGAATAATCGTGATAAATAATGCTACATAAATGATGCTATTGGGTGGTGCAACCCTTTGAATGGTAAGTCTATGATGTAAAAAGAACAAAGTATTATATTTCGCCCATTTGCCCTGTGGCGATCGAACAGGCACTACCACACTCTTCGATCGTGCGTTCTGTATCTCATCTCTGGGGCAGCAACTACGGGCTTTGGCAATCCACTGGGATCATTCCCGGAAGCGATCACGGCACGCCGGATCGATGATGCTGGTTACCTGGTTGATGATTCCGCGCGTGGTTTTCTGGTCTAGCGTTTCCGCATACTGACTGTCTCCAGCACGGGCACGGAAATCGAATGTGCGCATTTGATTGCAGACGGCCACACCTGTCGTATCGTGCCCCGTTACCGAATCTTTGCAATTATCCGCAATCGAGGGCGACAATTAGTGAGAAGCGCTGCAGGGCGCAACGGCAAGGGGTTGCACCCTGCAAAGGGGCTTGAGGCTATGGCGCCGAAATTAAAGACTGGATGGTATTGGCCACCTTCAACGCCACGTCATGGTGACTGGCGATGATCTGGGGGCTTGACTGCGCGGCACTGCCGCCGTGGTGATCTAAACCTGCTTTCGCAACTTCTCTATTTCCCGCTCCAGCGTTTCCAGCCGTGTAAGCACGGCGTCGGGATAGGTTGGTTGCCGCATGTTCAGAATGGCGGAAGTTAGGGTGTCTAGCCGGGCATTGATGCCCGACCCCAAGGCGTCAATCCGTGCATCCAGCCGGGCAAACCCGTCATCCATGCGCTCTGCCAGGTGATCCACGCGGATGGAAAGGTGATCTACGCGCCCATCCAGACGGTTGATGCTCTGTCCATTCTCCCGGATATCCTTTTCCAGCGCGTCAAGCCGCAAGCGCAAAGATTCCACGCAGGGAGCGATGACGCTTTCCAGCACCTTGCGCAGACTGTCGATGGTTTCCTGAATATCCATGCTGGAGCAGTTTAGCCGCATTCCGCCTTCCCCTCAAACCCCACCGCCTCCTAAAACAAGATGGTTGGCATCATCAACTATATAGAAAGCTGAATAATTATCGTTCGCAAACAGTATGTTGTAGGCGTCCAGGTGGGCTCATTTTGCTTGGACGCAGCCTGGACGCGTGACCCGAAAGAAGTGCCTCTCATCTGGGCTCTCTTGCATCGGACTACCCGCTGGTCGGCGTAATGACCACGAACCTGTGTCGATCTTGGATTTCGTTTCCTGCTGTTGCGGTTCGGCTTCCACTACTTCGCCACATCACTTTCGCCAGTGGTTCCGCAGTGAGCCTATTTCAAAAGGCAGCGCCTTCTGCCTCGCCACGCCGCATCAGCCGCCAAAGCCATCAGGAAGCCCGTGAAGCCATCGGAAAGTTGCGGGTGACTATACGGGGCCACCATGTGCCATTGCGTGTATTCTGGGCCCCTGGCGGGCGGTGTCTGTAAGGCCAGAGGCCCGCAGCGTTGTGGGATCTTTTATGGATTCTTGTAGATCGGTCGTATTCAGAACACGGTAGTGCACCCCCACCTGCTGGCAAGCTACCAATGGCTACCCAATCAGCTTAACCAAATCTTCGGCCTTCAGATGTGTGTACCGCTTGAGCATCTGCATATTTTTGTGTCCCGTAATGGCCGCTACCTGCATGGGGTTCAAATTCTTCTCAAACAGACGGCTGGCAGCCTCATGGCGTAAATCGTGGAAGGTCATGCCCTCAATGCCCGCATGTTTCATGGCTTTGTTGTAGCTGGCCCGCATCCCCTCGCAGGTGTAAGTCCACACCCGTCCATCCAGATTGTGCGGTAAATCGCGGAATATCTGTGTCGCTTTGGCGGTCAGTGGCACGATACGTTTCTCGCCATTCTTGGTGTTTTCCAGCGTTACGAGGTGCCGCGTCAAATTGACCTTGTCCCAAGACAAACCCATGATCTCGCCTTGGCGCATGGCCGTCTCAATGGCGATGGCTACAATGGCGGCCAATTCCGTATTCATGGTGCGGCATGCTGCGAGCAGGCGGTCTTCCTCATCCCCTTCGAGTCGCCGGTCCCTGCCCTGTGGGAGCCTCGGCTTGCGGACCAGTTCGACGGGGTTACTCAGGGCTTCCATACCCCAATCGGTACGGGCGACGCTGAACAGGTGCGAGAGTAGGGCCAGATGCAGCCGGACGGTGTTGGGAGACTTGCCCTCGACTTCCGTCATATTCCGAATGACCTCAGCGATATCCCGTCCGCGGATGGCCGCCAGAAACATCCTGGCAACGGGACGAGCCTGCCATTGACGCACGACACTCTCTTCCTGGCGGGGCGTTTTTTTCGTGGGGATGATTTCATTCGCATACCGGGTCATGGCTTCATCCAGCGTGGTGCTTTCACTTTCCGCTCGATCTCGCCACACGCCGCGTTCCATCTCGGCCTCAATAATGGTTGCCCATGACTGGGCGTCTGCCTTGCTACGGAAGGTCTTGGTCTGAGGTGGATACCCCTTACGCTGGACCTGAGCCTGATACCCGATGACGATGCCGTCACGGTCTTTTCTGGATCGAATAGATGACATTTCGTTACCCCCGATTTCATACCTTACTTGGGCGCACTTGGGCAAAATTTGGGCGCAAACTCATTTTAACGCAAAAAAACACTCAGCGATACTTGCTAAGTGCTTGATTTAATTGGTGGCGCTTCAGGGACTCGAACCCCGGACAAGCGGATTATGATTCCGCTGCTCTAACCAGCTGAGCTAAAGCGCCGTGAGGCGCAAATTAAAGCGTTAACCTGCGTCGCTGTCAAGGGCGCCGGTGCGACTGCCACCCATTTATCGTCAGCGCAGCAGCCGACGGCTGAGCAGGCGCCACGCAAATCCATAGGCCACCAGGGTGTACAACAGCAAAACGCCAGCGTGGTACAGCACCTCGTTGGGCAGATGCCCGGTCAGCAGTGGTCGCAGCAGCGCCACCGCATGGGTCAGGGGTAGCACCTGCGCGACTTGCTGGGCAAGGGGCGGCAGCGAATGGAGGGGATAGAAAACGCCACAAAAGAGAAACATGGGCGTCACCGCCAGGGTGAAATAATACATGAAGAAATCATAACTGCGCGCCAGTGCCGTCATGACCAGCGCCAGCCCGCCAAAGCTCAGCCCCGCCAGCAGAATGACCGGCAACGCCAGCAGCACCCAGGGGCCCTGTATGGCGCCGAAGAAGCTGGCGACGATGATGATAGCCACGGCGCTGATCAGGCCTTTCACGGCGCACCAGAGCACTTCGCCAGCGAGAATGTCACTCACCCGCAGGGGCGTGGCCAGCATGGCCGCGTAAGTGCGTTGAGCGCTCATCCGGGTAAAAGCGGAGTAAAGCCCTTCGAAGCTGGCCGTATTCATCACGCTGCTGGCGACAATGCCGGAGGCGATAAAGGTAATGTAGGGCATCCCGTCCATACGCCCGACGAAGTGCCCCAAACCATACCCCAGCGCCAGCAGGTAAAGCAGCGGGTCGCCAAAGTTGCCGAGCATGCTCGGCACCAGCAGCTTGCGCCAGACGCCGAAGTTGCGCTGCAAGACGGCCAGCGCACCTGGTCCCGGCAAGACTTCGCCAATCGGCATTATTCGGTCTCCTCCCGCAGATCGCGCCCGGTGAGGTGCAGAAATACATCCTCCAGGCTGGCGGGACGCTGCAACCAGCGATAGGCCGGATCCTCCGCGAAGTGCGCCAGCAGCGGGCTCAGATCCGTCCCATAGCAGATCAGGGTATCGCCTATGCGCTCACTGATGCGCACCCATTGGCGATGCAAATCCTGCGGGTCCGGCAGTGCACCGTCCACCCGGCGCAATTCGACGACGCCCCCCGGGATATGGGTGGCGATCAGACCGCGCGGGCTGTCTTCCGCCAGAATCCGGCCATGGTCGATGATCCCGACCCGATCTGCCAGCCGTTCCGCTTCATCCATGTAGTGCGTGGTCAGGAGCAAGGTCGTGCCCTGTCGGCGTAACTCGCGCAGACGTTGCCAGATAAGATGACGGGCCTGGGGGTCGAGGCCGGTGGTGGGTTCGTCCAGCAGCAGCAATTTGGGGGCGTTAATCAGGGCGCGGGCGATGGTCAGGCGGCGTTGCATGCCGCCGGAAAGCGAGTTTATCGGTTGCGCGGCATAGCTGCTGAGGGCCATAAACTCCAGCAACTCGGTGCTGCGCTGGCGGATCAGCGTTTTCGGCAGGCCGAAGTAGCGGCCGTAAGTCCAGAGGTTCTCCTGCACGCTAAAATCGGGATCCAGGTTATCCGTTTGCGGCACCACCCCCATGTCTGCCCGCGCCGCACGCCCCATTTCTGCGAGCAGCCGACCACCGATGCGAATCTCCCCGCCATCGGTGGGTGTCAGCCCCTGGATCGCCCGCACCGTGGTGCTCTTGCCCGCTCCATTGGGACCGACCAGGGCAAAGCACTCCCCGGCGGCAACGGCGAAGTCTACCCCGCGCAGTACCTCACGTCCGCCATAACGCTTATGCAGCGCCCGTAGTTCAAGAAAGGCTGGATTCACGACAGGGGTCACTGACTCCTATCTCGGTTACTTCGTCACTGAGGGATTGTAACAGCGCCGCCTGCATGGCGTTGAACTGACCATGAAAGAAGTGATCTGCGGGCAGCAAAATTTTCCGGGGCTGAACGGGCAGGGTATCGACCCAGTTTGCCACGCCAACGGCGGGTACCAGTTCGTCCAGTTCGCCTTGAATCAGGGTCCACGGACAGGCCGGTGTCGGCAATGCATCGAAATCAAAGAGATTAACGGGCGGGGCAACGGTCAGAAGATGGCTGATACGGGGATGGCGGCGCACGCTGCGATAAGCCACATAGGCTCCGAAGGAGAATCCGGCCAGCCAGATATCGAAGCCGGGGCGGCGTTCTTGTACCCAGTCGAGCACCGCCAGACAATCTTCGGTTTCGCCCCGACCATCATCATAGACGCCGGTACTCTCTCCCACGCCGCGAAAATTGAAGCGCAGCGAGGGGATGCCCAATTGATTGCAGGTTTGACTCAGACAATACACAACCTTGTTGTTCAAGGTGCCGCCATAAAGCGGATGCGGATGGAGGATGACCGCTACCGCGCCGCGCGTCTCCTTATCGGGGCACGCCGTGATACCCTCGAGCATACCCGCCGGGCCCGGAATGGTAACGTGCTGGCCTACACATTCCAGGCCAGCGAGTTCGCCCCCATCGTAAAGATGCCTGCGATCAATGGGTAGCATCAGATTCGCAGCCTTTCGACGGGTACGCCGTTGCGCAGGTGGGAGTCGACGATTTCGCGCACATCGTCGGCGTCTACATAGGTGTACCAGACGGCATCGGGGTAAACGACGGCAACCGGCCCCTCGCTACACCGTCCCAGACAACCGCAACGGTTCACGCGAACCTGGTTTTCGCCATGGATGCCGAGGGCTTTGGCGTGCTTCTTGGCCTCGTGAAACATCTCTTCGGCGAGGCCGCTGTTATTGCAGGCCTGCTCGCCATTGTCGCGCTGATTCAGGCAAAGAAACATATGCCGTTGATAAAAAGCACCTTCCATAAGCGTTGACCCCCTCTTCATACAAGGACATTATACCCAAATTAGCCTTTACTGACAGCGTGTGGAGATGCCATGTTCAGCGATCAAGTCATCGCCAATATCGATAATGCCTTGCGTACCCTGACCGGACAGCAGATTGGCAGTGATCGACCGTATCCGGCCAGGGACGTTCCCGACGCGCTCCTGCGTCCCTGGGAACGACAGCGGGCCGGACGCATGATGCGGGTCAACCATGCGGGTGAGATCATGGCACAGGCGCTTTATACGGGTCAGGCGACGGGCACGAATGACCCTGCCCTGCGTGAGCAGCTACAGCAGGCCCGTGTGGAGGAGGAAGATCACCTGCGCTGGTGTGAAGCCCGTCTGCGGGAACTCAACAGTCGCCCAAGCCTGCTCGCCCCGCTCTGGTACAGCGCTGGCTGGAGCATGGGCTTTCTGGCTGCCCGTCGCGGGCGCGCCAGCAATCTCGGCTTGGTCGTTGCGGTGGAAAATCAGGTGGAAGAACATCTCAACAGCCATTTGGATGAGCTCCCCGCCGATGATGACCGCAGCCGCGCCATTGTGGCACAGATGCGGGACGACGAAGTCGGGCACGCCGAAAAGGCGGAGGCGCTGGGCGCCGAAAAACTCCCCATGCCGGTACGTATGGCTATGGGGGTTTTTTCCAAGGTTCTGACGCGGGGGGCGCTCTGGATTTGACGGCTCAGGAGAGGTCTTTGCTGGGTGCCCGGATTGGGCGCATATTCAACTCCGTACCCGGCAGGTAAATGCGGTAGCGTCCGGCACGTACGGCCTCGGCCATGCTGCCAATGGTCTGCTTGCTGAGCAGACCGACCACCTCGGCCTTGAGTGGCTTCCATTGCGTGTGCACGGGGCAGGCCGTTTCATCGGCGCAAGCCTTGAGGCCGAGCACGCAGCCTTGACCAAAAGGCTGTCCTTCGACAATTTCCACCACTTCCAGGATATTTAGCTGCTCTGCGCCGGAACGCATGACAAAACCGCCGCCGCGCCCCTTGAAGGAGTCCAGCACCCCGCGTTTGGCGAGATCTTGCAGAATTTTCGCCAGATATTGGGCGGGAACATGCAGATAATCGGAGATGTCCCGGCTCAGTACCGATTCTCCGGGCGGCTGGGCGGCCAGATAAATCAGGGCCTGCAAGGCATATTCGCTGGTTTTACTTAGTAGCATAACGGCATCCTCAGCCTTCTTCTCGAACTTCATAGTCATGGGTGATCACCGCAGTTTTGCCCAGCATGATGCTGGCCGAGCAATATTTTTCTGCAGACAGGTTTATGGCGTGAGCCACCCGCTTGGGGTCGAGCGCCTTGCCGGATACCACAAAATGCAGATGTATCTGGGTGAATACTTTGGGTTCTTGATCTGCGCGCTGGGCGCTTAGCTCCACCACGCAGTCGCGGATATCTTGCCGGGACTTCTGGAGGATCATGACCACATCAATACTGGAGCAGCCGCCCAGACCCATCAACAGGAGTTCCATGGGGCGCGGCCCGATATTGCGCCCGCCAATCTCGACGGAGCCGTCCATGACCAGGGCGTGACCACTATCGGCCTCAGCGACAAAGCTCATCTGCTCAGGACCCATCCACTGTACACGTGCCTTCACAAACCACTCCCTATTTCCGGAAATTGCAGATTCCCATTTAATGACAATCAACTAGCCGTGTAAACCGCGTTTAATCAAAAAACAGATGTTCCAGGGCCTCTCCCGGCTGTGCAGCGCGCATGAATGCCTCGCCGACGAGAAAAACACCCACCCCCGCTGCGCGCAAAGTCACCACATCTTCTCGTCGATGAATGCCACTTTCGGTGACCACTATCCGCCCTTCGGGAATCTCCGGCAGTAGTTGCAGCGTGGTTTCAATCGCGGTGACAAAGCGCCGCAGATCCCGATTGTTGATGCCGATCAGGGGCGTGCGCAACTTTAATGCCCGCTGTAACTCGGCCGCATCATGCACCTCTGCCAGTACCGCCAGATCGAGGCTCTGCGCGATGGCTTCCAGGCTCTGTAGTTCGGCATCGCTCAGTGCCCCGACGATGAGCAGGATGGCATCGGCCCCGATGGCGCGTGCCTCCCAGACCTGATAGGGATCAATACAGAAATCCTTGCGCAATACTGGCAGTGTACAGGCTTCGCGGGCGGCGGTCAGATAGAGGTCAGCACCCTGGAAATAGTGCGCATCGGTCAAGACCGACAGGCAGGCCGCCCCATGGGTCGCGTAATCCTGGGCAATGATCACCGGGTTGAAGTCCTCGCGGATAACTCCCGCCGACGGCGATGCCTTCTTGATTTCGGCGATCACGGCGGCTTGTCCTTGGGCTATTTTGGCCTGAATGGCGCCAATGAAGTCACGGGGCGGGGCCGTCAGGGCCACTACCGATTGCAGCTCCGTGAGGCCCAGGCGAGCTTTGCGTTCAGCCAATTCTTCGTGCTTGCGGGCAATAATTTCTTTAAGTATGTCGGCCATCTTCTATCCCTGTGGAGTTTTACCCAGTAAGGCCTGCCACTTGTTCCAGGCGGCGCCGGACTCCAGCACGTCCCGTGCCAAAACCACACCAACGGCCATATCGGGAACTACGTCTGCTGCATACAGGGCAGCTCCAGCGTTCAGCAGAACCACGTCGCGACGGGGTCCGGGCTGATTCTGCAGCACCTCTTCGGCCGCCGCCAGCGCCGCCGCCACACTGTCGATCTGTAAAGCGGCCAATGGTGCCCGCGCTATGCCAAAATCCTCCGGCTGAATCCGACTGCGGCTGATCACGCCGTCTTTTAACTCGGCGATATCCGTGGGTTCCGAAAGGCTGATTTCATCCAGGCCATCGTGACCATGGACGACCAGCACATGGCGCGATCCCAGTTCACGCGCGGCCTCCGCCAGAGGGATCAGCCAGCGCTCGGCATAAACGCCGAGCACCTGATGCGGTGCTCCCGCAGGGTTGCTCAGTGGTCCCATGAGGTTGAACAGGGTGCGGATGGCGAGTTCCTTGCGCGGGCTGGCGGCGTGGCGCATGGCACCATGGTGCGCCGGCGCGAACAGAAAGCCGATGCCGATGCGTTCAATGCTGTTGGCGACGTCCCCAGGGCTCATGTCCATAGGCAGACCGGCCGCTTCCAGCACATCGGCGCTGCCGCTGCGGCTGAGCATGGAACGGTTGCCGTGCTTGGCCACCCGCGCCCCACCCGCCGCCGCCACCACCGCCGCCACGGTCGAGATGTTGAAGGTACTCAAGGCATCGCCGCCGGTACCGCAGGTGTCCAACAGGTGATCCGTGGAGACCACGACCTTGGTCATACAGGCGCGCAATGCCATGGTAGCGCCCACCAGTTCTTCAACCCGCTGCCCCTTCATGCGCAGGCCCATGAGCAGGGCGCCGATTTGTGCGGGCGTCCAGTCCCCGGCCATGATACCGGCGAAGACCGTTTCCGCTTCGTGGCGCGACAAGTCCTGCCCCGCCACGATGTACTCCAGTATGTCCCGGACGATCATTGCGTGCCTCCTTGCAGAAAGTGTTGCAGCAAGACCTTGCCGTGCTCGCTGAGAATGGATTCGGGATGAAACTGTACGCCCTCTACATCCAGGCTGCGGTGGCGCAAGCCCATGATTTCTCCTTCGGCGGTCCAGGCCGTCACTTCCAGCGCCTCTGGCAGGGAGTCACGGTCGACGATCAGGGAGTGATAACGGGTGGCAGCGAAAGGGTCGGGTAAGCCGCGGAATACCCCTTGACCCTTATGAAAAATGGGCGAGGTTTTGCCGTGCATCACCTGCGCCGCGCGGACGACCTTGCCGCCGAAGGCCTGGCCGATGGCCTGATGCCCGAGGCAGACCCCCAGCAAAGGGATCTTCCCGGCGAAATGATGAATAACGTCCAGAGAGATGCCCGCCTCGTTGGGGGTGCAGGGGCCGGGCGAAATACAGATGCGGCTGGGTGCCAATTGCTCAATGGCCGCCACGTCGATGGCATCGTTGCGCGCGACCCGCACTTCCGCCCCCAGTTCGCCGAAGTACTGCACCAGGTTGTAGGTGAAGCTGTCGTAGTTATCAATCATGAGTAGCATAATAAAATTATCCTATTGATTTGTATGTATTCTACTATAAAACACTCGCGAATCATGCCCTCTTCCATGCCCGCTTTTTGCAAGGCAGTGCTTTAATTGGGCTGTAGATTACGCGTTCCCCGTAAAAAGTGCGATTTAGACAGCCACCAGCACCCGATGCGATGGGTGTTCGTCCGAGCACCCGCCCAAGCTGGTTCACCAGTTGGTCGATGGCTTCCCACTGACCTTGTGCCAGTGTCGAGACCGAAATCGGCAGGACGCTGACCAGCGGCATCGTCGAGATGGTCGAGGATGTCCGGTGAGAGGATTGCGCCTTCGATGCGGATGCTGGGGTAATTCATGCTGCGCCTTCAATTCAACGAGGCGAGGAGGTTCCGGCCTTTGTCGGTGATGCGGTAGCGCTGCTTGCTACTGGTCGGCTTGTCCGGAATGGTCATTTCCAGCAGGCCATCGGCAAGCATTGGCTTGATGACCTGATCCCGAAACTTGGTGCGGTTGGTCCGGTCAGCGACGGCCATGAGATCTGCAATTGGGCTATCGGCCAAGCACTTGTGCAAGATTTCAACCTGGTCCCGACTTGGTCCCGACTTGATCCCGGCATCTGCCGCCGTATCGCCAGCGCCCATTTTTACCGATGGAATCGCCGCAGTGCCGGTTGCTGACTCTGCTACCTCTAATGCCGCCGGGTGGATCGGTAGCCGCACCATGAAATAGCTGTGGTCTTCGTCGAACTCGAATTCGGCAGGCGGGGAGCCATTCTTTTCCATGGCTTCCATGATCTTGGGGATGCCAGTGGAACGGCCTTCGGTGAATTCCAACTCCTTCAAAAATTCACCGATGCGGCGGTTGCGATAGCGTCGTGGCCGGGCGCGCCCGGCGCGCAGTTGCTCCAGCCGCACCGAGCGATCCGGCCCAGGGTAGCTGATGACCATCAGCTCTGTGTGTTCGAGACGGATTTCGATGGGCTCGCGCGTGTCGTAGCCCCGGTGATAGACCGCATTGACGACGGCTTCTTCGAGGGCGTCGTAAGGGAAGTTTTCGACGCGGGTTGCTTCGGCTCGTCCGTGATGCTTGATGACGGTTTCGGTAATCAGGTTGCGCTTGATGTAATCGAGCGCGTCGCGGGTCATGCGGGGTATCGGGCCTTTGAATATTTTTTCCGAGAATTTATTTCCACCCGGCCCTTCCTTGGGAAACCAGACGACATCAATCTGCATGACAGGGAAGAAGCGCCATGGCTCCGGATTAAACATCATCAGGCCGACGTTGAGGGGGAACGGCGCTTCGTCTGTCCCACCCACGACGCCCATCTGGCGGCCAAGTTCTACCAATGAAAGATCGGGTGCCTGCTTGGCCAGATCACTGCCCACTTGTTGCAGATAGTCTTGCATCAGTTCACGGGAGAGGCTTTCCACTTTGGCCTGCTGGTTGACGCGATCGTCGTGGGGGATGGTGGCCGCCAATGACATCAGCTCAGTTTCGTCTGCCCCCTTGGCGCGTATGGTGCTGGAGTTTTTGCGGATGTAGTAGGCGTAGTCTCTGCTCTCTTTGCCCAGACTGATTTTCGCTTTGTAGGGACGCGTCGGTCCACCCAAAGCCCAGAGCACCAGAACGTGCCGCCCCTCGATTTCCACGGGAACGGCAATGGGGTGGTAATAGGGGGCAATGGCATTGAAGCCGAGGTTTAGCAGTTCCTTCTGGATGGCGTCGATTTGCGCGGGGTCGAGGCCGACGGGCGGCAGTACGGGACGACCGTTTTCTTCCTGAATGCCGATCAGGATATAGCCACCGCCCAGATTGTGAATGTCGTTGGCGAAAGCACAAAGCGTGTGGAGGACAGCCTCTGGGTTCCAGCCAGCCTTGAATTCGAGGCGTTCCCATTCGACGGGTTTGCCGTTGAGGAGGTCGTTGATGTTGATGGGTAACGACATAGCGACGGCTACTTGGCAGGTACAACGATTGCAGGTGCAACACCAAGACGTTTGGCGCGGCGCGCAAATAGACGGTCATCGAAGCTCATGAATTCCGTGCAATGGCTGCTGGCCAGCAAGTGCAGGGCATCGGCGAAGTCCAGCCCCTCTGTGTGCCAGGCCAAGGCATCGGCGATGCGCGACCATTCCTCGACATTGACGTTGGGCAGACCAAGCAGATGTTTGACGACCCTGACGAAATCCTCGTCCGCGAAGCCATAAAAGGCGCGCAAGACCCATTCGAGCTCAAGGATTACGGTCAGGGGTACGAACACCTGGGGGGATTCGGTCAGGAGTCTATGGGCAATCGGACGTTGTCTGGCGGCCTCGGGGTCAGCCGGGTCAGCCACATAGAAACGCGCCAGAATGTTGGTATCAAGGGCGATCATCTTTGGTTTCCCGCATGGCGAGGGCGACATCGAAATCGGCAAGACGGCGTTTGCCCGGCCGCGTGCAAACCAGCATGCCAAAACCGTCTTCGGCAGTGGTTTGAGTGACTTGGCGCTTCACTATAGTGGTCCCCATATTTGAGACAGTGGTTTAAGCTTGTTGTCTGGTAGGGAGAAGACGATGAGCGCAGCAAAAAGGAAAGTGTATGGGGCAGCATTCAAGGGCAAGGTTGGACTGGAGGCG
>JAAOMR010000119.1 GCA_018853935.1 Acidithiobacillus ferrivorans | reverse complement strand
CAGTCCCACGAGGTCGCAGCCCCGCAATTTGCTATCGATGGCGAGGTTGAAGAGGGCTAATTCACGGATCTGTTGGGCCAGTTGCAGGCGAATTCTAATGGCCCATACCTCCTGTAGTTTCAAGGGCCGTTTCTGACCTATAATTTTGTCTTTGTTCCAAGGGGTTTGAAGGTGCTGGTTGCCGTTGAGTTCTGTTGGCATGACACGGTCTCCATGGTTGTGAGAAGAAGACCATTGTTTGCGAACTCAAAGGGCGGTGCCAGACTGGAAGCGGACGTAGGACTCGGCTAGAATGGCCGAACTCGTGTCCGACCTAAAAATGGAGAAATTCACTGTTTTGTCTGATGTTTGGTCGCAAACGGAAACAAATCAGAAACAATAGGATAGGATCGTGTTGGCAACACGAATATGAGACACAATGATACAAAATGTCCCACCATCGTCACACTACCACAATGCAAAAAGGCGTAAAAAACACACCAAACCGCTTCTTCATTACCGGAGACACGTTTCCCGATCTTTAAAGGGGTTGACTTAATATGTCGGTAGAATTTATATCTAAGAAAATAACAGCCTTTCGCGAACGATTGGAAACAGAAAAATCTCCTCTTGAGTTTTCTTTCGAAATCAGCGAACCGTGGTACTTCAAGGATCGCAAAGAGTTGCGAATTCCTTATGGTGACCAATGCGGAGTATACATTTTTACCGCGCCGCCTGATTCGTCAGATATGCAGGCAGAGGGCATGGACGCAAAGGTTTGGTATGTGGGCAAAAGCGTCCCGGCTATGGGTGGCAGGATCTGGAAGCATATGGGACCGGTTCTTGATCCTGAAACCGGCGAGGAATGCGCCCCGCCATTCAAACATCACCGATGGAGAGATTGTAAAGTTGTTCCCGATAAAATACGAGACAAACTTGCCAATGGAAATGTGGTGATATATACAATTCCACTTGAAACAATAGAATGTAGCATTGACGTTGCGGAAATGCTAGAAAAGTATCTTCTTATTGAATATGCACTTTGTTACCAATCGTTGCCAGTGTTGAATCTTTCGTTTTAACTCTCCTATTCTGATTCCCAGAAGCTTGCTTCTGTGGTTTTTATTGAAAACAACACAGGGAGCATAAAACATATGCAAAGAGCAATTACAGTTCAATGCGTTAGCGACGATGCAGAATCAGACTTTTTAAGTCTAAATAGTTACCTTTATGATGGCTGGAGATTTGTGTCAGCAACCCCCATTGGAATAGTTGGATCTTCAAAAATTGGCAGCATAAATGAAGGATACTTATTGGTTCTTGTCATAATTGAGAATGACATAAATCCCCGCGACATTAGACATTTGTAACCATTATTACAGATGCAAACTGGAGTATAGAGGTCTCCTCAGAATTCGGCATTTAAAGTACGCTAAGCGCCTGTGGCCGTGTTCTGTGTGCATGGGGTTTAGGGCGCAGAGGAACGGAAAACCCCGTTAAGGTGATTTTGCCTGCCAACATAGTGCAAATCACTTAGGCAGCGTGGTGTGATGATCATTGAATAAGCTGGGCAATTACGGCGGCAACAGGTGCGCAAACGACCGTTTTCGAGAGTCTTCAGATGGCGGTGATTGTTGTACGGTAAATCAAAGGGTTGCAATTATCGAAAACCATTCTCAAAAGACTGCTACGGTTTACAGTCATGGTGACGAGTTTCGAGAACATGATGGTCAGTCCGCTGGACGACTGCTTACGCTGCCCTGCCGCCGTTGAGCCCTGATCGTCGCAGCAGACTGATTGCGGACATTCAGCAACGGAAAACAAATGACATCATCCGACCAGTAACCGTCGTTCATGATTAGGGAGATTGGGGATGACAATGGGCGTGTTATACTGTAACTTGGATTGTTACGCTGCACCGTTAGCGCAATCGAATTTACGTTAGGCCACAGGAGAGAAACATGGAGCGTTACGCAAATCTTGGTCGTGACTCCAACGTAGCTTCCTACAAATTTGGGGCCGGCTCGATCACAGTTCAGTTCAATGATGGGTCCGTTTATCTCTATACCAACCAAAGCTCAGGTTCAAAAAATCTCGCCGAGATGCAGCGTTTAGCGCAGGTTGGCCAAGGGCTTAATAGCTTCATCAACAGGTTCGTTCGCAAGTGCTACGCACAAAAGCTTCGTTAAATAAGGCCTTCCAGTTAGGGCCTAACATTTCGTCCAAGCGAACGGCTACGCCGCCGCCCAACTCCAGCGGTAGAGGTATATTTTGGTGGATCAATTTAAAAAATTTACCGATTTAAGAAATGAAAAAAACTATGCATATTTACGCTGGCTGATGTTAATTTCAACTGGAGCATTTTCGCTGTCGGCAAATGTCCTCTTTGGGAAGACTTATCCAAGCAATTCCATCTTGGTCTTAAAGGCAGCATTGACTGCGAATGCAATTGGAATATTATTTGGCGCAATCTCCGTATACGGTGAAGCAAAGCTAACTAACGGTGCTGTTAATTTGCTGATTGATAAAGAACTTTTGAAGATTGATGGAAATCATGAGGCCGCATCCAGAGTACCAACTATTTATGCTTTGCCATCGTATATGCGAGTATTTGAAAGGCTTTTCTATCTGTCCTTATGTTGTTCACTTGTTTTTTGGGTGTGCTTCATATGGTTGCAATAAAAAATATCTAACCCGTTGCTGCTGTGCATTTCCCCCAGCTGGGTGGGAATGACCGCTTCCGCTGCGTAGCGTTCCTTCGCGATCAAGTCAGCTAGAGCCCCATGGCTCCGCCAAAGTCTTCAATAACCAATTGATTCTTCATATTTGCATGCATATCGGATTCGCTGCAACCTGATGAATATGAACTTCGTAGTCGGTTGGTTAGATGCCAACATCCCACTACATAAAAGCTCATGGGCTTTCACGGCACTTTTGAGCCAAATTCACCAGCGCCGACCGAGCCCCTTGCGCATCGATGATGGGATCGGAAACATCGAAACGCATCAGTTTGCCATCGGCTCGAACATCGAAGCCATCGTAATCAATCCCTACCATCTCTACATCAGTGACATCACAACCCTGTAGATGACGGCAATAGCCTCGCAAGTTGTCGCGATGGTCAGCATTCATATGGGTGAGAATATCGGTCTCCGCCGCAACGAGGGCCTCTGTGGGAGGCGGTGAATACTGTTGGGTTAGAACCCAGTGAATTTTGCCGAAGCCGCCGATATAGCGGATGTGTTCTACGCTGATACGATAAAAGAAAAAATCATGGGCGGAGAAGTAATCGGCAGCTTTGGGAAAATAGCGTAGGTAGCGCTCACTAAAAGCGCCCTTGTCAACGAGGCGCGCAGCGCGACCCACTAAGGTCACCCGACCTGCGGTGAGCATGTCCTCAGCGCAAGGGTGGACGATCAGACTCACACGGGGGTCAGCATCGATGTTTTTGGTGTGTTCCGCCAAGGTGGAAATGAGGATGACAGGGTTCCCTGCGTCGTCGAGCACAAAGGGACTCACAGAGGCAAAAGGGTGGCCTGCTAGGCGTTTGGATAGCGAGCAGAGCACGCCGTTATGATAAGCACGAACGAAACGGCGCACTTCCTCGCCCAGGGTAGCTTTTTGCTTAACCGTGCTCATAGCGGCACCTCTAACAGTAGGAGGAAGGAATCCAATTCCTGAAGTCTATCCAGATCTGTTGAGTGCGTCGATAAATCCAATAATCCAAGGTCCCGCGATTGGAGTAGACGAATGCAGCACGATTGAGCGTGCGACGATTTCTGACCAGATTTGAGTGTGTGCAGAGGCAGCAGGTTTCTGGTTGGAGCGAGATGCGGAATATTTTGTGTGACTTTTACCTAAACTCTATCCGGCTAGAGACTTTCTGTAGAGTTTTTTCCGCCGAAGGGCCGGTCCAGACTGATAGCTGCCGTTGGCAGCTTTTCAACCTGACTACGTGACTCCACATTGATTGCCTGATGGTGGCATGACTGTCTGAATGGCGCTATGATTTTTCAAATCATCTCGCGTCAGCAGGATCTTATTGAGCCAATTGACCAACAAATCGTTTTTACCCACACAAAGTTGGATAGGAGCTCGGGCATAATGTCGGGTCATAAAAAAATCGGATGACCGCCAAATGATGAAAAAGAGGCAACCTGTCGGCATAGTGTGTCCGTCTCCGATGTGGTCCGGGTACTGTTGCAGCGGTTGGATGCCTATTACGGCACCACTCTCGCAAAGACCATTGAGACGCCAGTCTTGGATGTCACCTTGGCAATAGGTAGCTTTTGGGATTGCCTGGGCGATGGGGGTTGCAAGTTATCCTCCTGAAAATTCCTTCATTTTTCACTCATCCCATAACAACAGCCCCATATCGACGAACCATGCAGATGGTTTTTTGGGGAATATTCGTGGGGGTGTTGGCCTTTTCAGGATGGTATGCTTGGTTCTCCTGGCACCATTATGAACAGAACAGTCGATATCGCTTGGCGCTGGAATCCGACATGGTCGCGCAAGTCACCCAACGACTGCTGGACGGCCAGGAATTCGGACTCCGGCTTCTGGGTCAACAATTACGGCGCGTGGACGCGCTGCACCATCCTCATCTCGTCCGGATCATCTTGCTGGGTTATCAAAAAGCATCTCCGGGGATTGCCAGCGCGAATCTCATAGCACCGAGCGGACAGGTCATCGCCTCCACGGCCGTGTCGGCTGGGGAGCCGCTACCGGATTTTCAGAACGTCTTGCAGATGCACGGTATGCGGGTATACCACCCCACCCAAGGACCATTATCGCGTGAATGGGTTATCCGTTTGAGCCATACGGTGTTTTCCCCTGTGGGGAAACCCTTGTTTGTTGTGGCCACATCACTGCGTCTTGGAAATATTGAGGACTTTCTGGGCCTACTGCCCTTGCGTCCCGGAACGGCTGTCGGTCTGATCCGGAGTGACTTTTATATTGAGGGGCGCTGGCCCGTGCCTCAGGGTAATCTCACCAAGATGCTTTCTCGTTCCGTAACCACAGGAGGGGCCTTGCGGCAGGCCCTGCAGAAGTACCCTCATGCACGTCAAGGAACTTATGCAGGCTTTGTTTCAGTGGGCCAGACTTATCGGTTTGGGGCCTTTACACGTCTGAGCCATTACCCATTAACGGCTTTCGTATCCGTTCCCCGGTATCAATGGCTGGCCGCCTGGTGGCGGCGGCATATCCAATTTCCTCTGATCTTTCTGGTTGGCACCTTGGGCTTCGGTGTGGTGGCTTATCGGCGCATTCTCTTCCAGGATCGCCGATGGGATGTGCAACGCCAGACCTTTGAGCGAACCCTGACCGCGCAGGCTACCCACGACGTCCTGACCGGTCTGCCCAACCGCGATGGTCTGCGGCTGGTGTTTGATCAGGCGTTGGCCCGTGGCGAACGGCAGGAGCGGTTGCTGGCCGTGGGCTTTCTCGACATTGACGACTTCAAGCCAGTCAATGATACCTACGGACATGCCGCTGGTGACGACCTGCTGAAAGAAATGGCTCGCCGTCTGCAAGACGCGGTGCGCCGGACGGATACCGTGGCACGTCTGGGTGGTGATGAATTTGTACTACTACTGGAAGGCCTGCGCAGCATGGATGAACTGGATCAGGTCCTGGCCCGTCTTCAGACCGCGATTGCGCAGCCCTTCAATATCAAGGGGGAGACGACGATCCGCATCCAGGCGAGCCTGGGTCTCAGCATCTATCCCTTCGACGATGGGGACGCGGACCTGCTCCTGCGTCACGCCGATCAAGCCATGTATGCGGCCAAAGCGCGCCCCGGCCGGACCAGCGAAGATTGGGTGCAGCTCTATCACCCGGATCTCGGCACCATTTCCATGGGCGATGAAGTGTTGCGTCAGGATTTCCTGCGGGCCTTATCCACGGGAGCCGTGACACTACGTTACCAGCCGCTGGTGGCCCTCGCTACAGGCCGGGTGGCGGGCCTTGAGGCCTTGACCCGCTGGCACCGGGAAGGCCGGGAGATCTCCCCGGATCAGTTTCTCCCTGCTCTGGGTATACGCGAGCGTCAGGCCTTGGGGCGCTTCGTGATGCAAACGAGTTTGCAGCAATTCGCGCAGTGGCGGGAAATGAGCTCGGATCTTTTCCTTAGTATCAATGTCACCCCGGAAGAGCTCGACCAGTCCGGATTTGCCGATGCCATTCTGAGCATGCTGGCCAACTATCCAGAGATACCTCCAGAAGCCCTGGTACTGGAAGTGCTGGAGATCGGAGAGATCCTCGAACAGGAGATGGCCTCTGAGCACCTGCAACAATTGCGCGGTGCGGGGATGAAGATCGCGCTGGATGACGTGGGAAGCGCGTACGCCTCGCTCTTGCGCCTTAAAAATCTGCCTATTGATGAGATCAAGATTGATCAAGGATTCATCCGCGAATTGCCCAACAGGCCCCAGGATCTGGTATTTGTCGAGAGTCTGGTCAATCTCGGCTTGGGCATGGACGTCATTATCGCGGTGGAGGGTGTAGAGAGCGAAGCCCACATCGCGCTTCTGCGCGAGATGGATGTCCATTATCTCCAGGGATACGCCATCGCCAAGCCGCTGGCAGCGGAAGAGGTCGCTGATTTTGTGCGTACCTTTGTCCTCGGCTCCGGGGATACAGACACGCCGCTGCTGGCCCTGTATCGGCATCAGGGATGGGTGCACGCGGCAGAGGAGGCCGCGTTGAACCATGGGCTCTGCGAGGACGCGGAACTGGCGGCCTGCCCGATTACGGCCTGGCTTGGTGCCCATGCCTCCGAACTACCCGGGGTGGAAGGTTTGTTGAGCGAGCACGCATCGGTGCATGCCTTGGGCCGGGAAATCCTTCAGGTACGGCAAAATGGAACGCGCGAGGAACTGCATCGACTGCTCGGCCAGTTGCATGTGCATAGCCATCGCTTTCAGGAAGAACTGGGGCAGGCGGTGAAGGCCATGCGGGACAACACAGCGGCCAAGGCACTGCCTTCATCAGAAGACACTCCTCAATGACTGTTGGCACATCAGGCCGGAGGGGCGGCGCTTCCAGCCTTTACTTTGCCGCACAACTCAGGCTTTCTGAACAAGCAAGACACCAGACAATACAGTGAGCACCTAAAGCATGGAAAGCACCAGCACACTCCCTAATTTTCTCGGTCTGCAGGATTCGGACTTTTCATTCATCGACCGCTACCGGGTTCTCCTTGAGGCAGAAACAGCGGCCCTCGCACACGATTTCTACGACTATCTGCTCTCACACCCAGTCACCGCCGCCGTTTTCCGGGATTTCTCCAGTGCACGTCTGAATGCCTTGATCCAGAAACAGGCGGAGCACATCAGCGGACTTTTGGCCAGTCACCTGAATAAATCCTGGCGGGAGTCCATGCGCAAAATCGGGGCCCTGCACCACCGTCTGGGCATCGAGCCCTCCTGGGTCGCCGGCGCCTATATCCTCTACTGGCGCCATTGGCAGAAAGTGCTCCAGGAACAGGTGCCAGAGGCCGACCGGAATGCACTGCGGGACGCCCTGTTCCGTCTCCTGATTGGCGACCTCATGGTCCAACTCGATGGCTATGCCCGCGCCTCCCGCGAGACCGATGCCGATCGATTGGCCCTCTTCGACGTCTTGCTGGGCGTGCTTGCTGTCCCTCAGGGGGCCGAATCCCCGCGCCCGGAAAAATTGCTCCAGCAGATCTGCGAAGCCCTGCCGCGCAAAAGTGCCAATGTGCGCATGGCTGGTTATGTCGTGAGCAACAATCAAGGGGAGGACTTAACTCTGGAATGCATGGCCGGTCTCTCGTTGCCCGCGCTGCAGATACCGAGGACCACCGAGGATCCCTGCTGGGCGGCACTGGAAAGCGGGCGGACGGTCATCCAGTCCGTAGAAGATCCGCACGCTCCGGGATGGATCAAATGCTTGCATCACCGGGTTGAAGAAATCGGCATATTCCCCTTTGGAGCGGAGGATCTGCGCGGAGCAGTCCTTATCGGGGCACACGAAAAAGGGTACTTTCGTCGGGTCGGATCAGACTATTTCCATGCGTTTGCCCATCTCGGTGAAATGGTGCTTCTGCTACGCAATCAATCTCTTCGCGATCCCATGACGAGTTTACCGAATCGCACGCTCTTCCAGGATCGCCTAGAGAACGCGCGGGTCCAGACCCTGAGGAATGGCTGCCTTCTGGGTGTGGCTATTCTTGATCTCGACGGGTTCAAGCAGGTGAATGACCGGCTCGGACACGCGGCCGGAGATCAGTTGCTGCTGGCTGTAGTGCAAAGACTGCAGGGACATTTGCGTGCCGGAGACACCCTCGCGCGGATGGGCGGCGACGAGTTCGGGCTGATACTGCCAGGCCTGGATAGCGTGGACAGTCTCGAAGCTCTTTGTGATCGCCTACTTGCTTCCATCCGGGAACCGCTGGATATCCAGGGCGAAGCGATCAGCGTCTCTGGCAGTATCGGCGTCACCCTCTATCCGCTGGATGACAGTGATGCCGGTACCTTGGTACAGCACGCCGATATGGCCCTTTATGCCGCCAAGGATGCGGGTCGCGACCAATTTCATCTGCATACCTTGGCCCTGGATGAGGCCGTGCAGGCGGAGGTGGGGATGCGCGCGATACTGGAGCAGGCGCTACGTGAAGACCGCCTGCTCCTGCACTATCAGCCGATTGTATCCAGTGGCGGGACGATCTGGGGCGTGGAGGCCCTCATTCGCCTGCAACACCCGGAGAAAGGACTGCTCCCCCCAGCGGCCTTTTTCTCCGCTTTGGATCACCCCCGTCTCGCGCGCCCTATCGGCCGATTCGTTCTGGAAACGGCACTGTCCCAATGGGAAACCTGGCATCGGGAAGGATTGGCATTGCGCGTGTCCGTAAATATCAGCACCCGCCACTTGCTGGATACCCGCTTCCTGGACGATTTGCAGGAAGCTTTGGCCAGACACCCGGGCCTACCGCCAGAACACCTTGCCATCGAGATTACCGAGTCGGCGCCCTTGACGGACATGGCAGGGGCACAGATGTTGCTGCGCGCCTGTAACCGCCTCGGCGTGTGCGTCGCTCTCGATGATTTTGGTACCGGCAACGCCTCCTTGACCTATCTCCAGCAACTCCACGCTCAAGCCATCAAGATCGATCAGAGTTTTGTGCGCGAGATGATCAATGATCCCAATGATCTTGCCATCGTTGCAGCGGTGATTACCGCCAGCCGCATGCTGGGCCTGAAAGTGATTGCTGAAGGGGTGGAAACTGCGGAGCACGCTACCCTGCTCATCAAAATGGGGTGCAGCCATTTGCAAGGGTATTACTTCTCCAAGCCGCTCCCCCCCGAGGATATTCCTGTCTGGAGCACCCATTTTCGCTCCACCATTCGGATGGGTGATATCTCCACAGCCATGGACGTCCTGCCGCCGATTCTGGAGGGCCATACACTGCGCGTCCAGATGTTCCTCCGCGCCCTGCGTCACGAAAACCCGTTCCCAGCCCATACCCTGGAAGAGGGCGCCGAGAATTATTGTCATCTGGGTCGATGGCTACGAGGGGAGGGAGCGCTCAATTATGGGCAGTTGCCGGGCTTCGCGAGTCTGCTCGCCCGCCACGAACGAATTCATCGACTTGCCCGCACGGCCAAGTCCATCCTGGATGCTGGCGATGCCGAAGGGACCAGAGATCAGGGAAACCTGTTGGATATTGAGAATCGCTTGTTGTTGTCCGAACTGCTGAGCATGACTGGGCAAAGCCTGGATGGACACCCAATAATCGCCGGGAGCCCGTTGTAATGCAGCGAATTTCCGCCATGGTTCAGTCGTCCAGGGTTGAAGACGCTGATTGACACCATTACATGGTCTCCAACGTACCTTCCAGAAAATTCTCTAGGGACAACGATTGTTCAGACCCTTTGAACAGGAAAGCAAAGCCCAACAATGAGAACCCGTTGATAGGACCAATGATGTCTTCTGGGTCACGTTTGTCTGCGGTGATTCGGTCTGAACGTCTGAGCTCTGCCGAACCCAACCACTTTTGCCCATCAGGCTTTATCAAAGTGACTTGCCCAATTTCTCCACGCTGGAAAGTCCGGGTGCCATCATCAAACGAAGCCACATTCATGCCCCCAAGAAAGCCGCCAAGACTGATGGACATCACATCCCCGAAGATCACCTCATGATTATCCTTGTTCCACTGTGCTGAGATGGGGACCTTCAAAGCAAAGCGTTCGTGCATACGGCCTTTATGGATATATACCTTCACAGGATAGGAAATATGGAGAATATTACCTTCTGCGGCTGCGGCATTAGCCACGAAGCTTATGGCGTAGTCTTTGCCATAACTCACACACAGGACCTTTCCACCCAGGTGAAATGGATCACCTTCAGTAGAATTATTTTGCAGAGTGAGCCGTATGGATTTGGCCTCAAGATGGGTTACCAGAGCCGTAAAGGCCTGCTGCATTTGGTCCTTAAACAGTGTGATAGTCGTGCCGTGTGAGCGGAGGGTCATGAGGAGATCAGGGATTTCTGGCGCAGGGGCAATATCCCAGGAGGAAAATTGGGCCTCAAGGCGTTCGTCAACAGAGAGTGAGTTGGACATGGTCTCCATCCGTAAAATGCATAGGATTAATTTACCACAGCTGCCGATTCATTCGTCAGTCGATCTCCAAGGTGCCTTCCAGGAATTTCTCTAGGGACAGTGTGTCTTCCGGTCCATTGAATAGGAAAGAAAAACCCAGCAAGAAAAACCCATTGATGGGACCAATAATATCATTGGGGTCACGATTGTCTGCCGTAATCATGTCTACGCGCCTCAATTCTGCTGACCCCACCCATTGTTGTCCATCAACCTTGATCAGGGTAATTTTCCCCTTCTCTCCACGGTGAAATGTTCGGGTGCTATCGTTAAAAGTGGCCACATTCATGCCTCCGAGAAAACCCCCCAGGCTGATATCCATCACCCCACCGAAGATCACCTCATGTGTGTTCTTATCCCACTGGACGGAAACAGGGACCTTCAGAGGAAACCGCTCATGCATGCGGCCCTTACGGATACGCACTGTCGTCGGATAGCTGACCTCAATAGTATCAACTTCCGCAGCCGTGGTATTGGCCACGAAGCTTATGGAGTAGTCTTTGCCATATCCCACACACAGCACTTTCCCACCAAACTGGAATGGATTACTTCCAAGCTGGTAATTCTTTTGCAAAGTAAGCTGTATGGATTTTGCCTCAAGCTGGGTTACCTGAGCCGTAAAGGCCTGCTGCACTTGGTCCTTAAACAGCGTGATGGTCGTGCCATGGGTGCGGAGGGCAAAGAGCAGCTCGGGAATCTCGGCTGCAGGGGCAATATCCCAGGAGGAAAACTGGGCCTCAAGGCGTTCGTCAACGGAGAGTGAGTTTTGCATGGTATTCATCCGTAAAAAGCATGGGGTTACTTTACCACAACTGCCGATTCATTTGGCGATACTTGCCTATTGCTGCCCCATCAAGGTCGGTGCATCACGAAAGTCACCAGAGCAAGAGAGCCTCTGATCATTCAGTGCCGATGTTATAGGGCATCCCTGGATGGCTCACTCTTTGGTGTCAGCGACAGAATTCATGTATTTTTTAATTGACGCTCGGTTGATGGACACTTTTGGGGCCATTTCTGGCCCTGATTCTGTCCATCAACTTGTCGATTTTTCTATGCGCAGCAAACGTCACCGGGCGATTTTACGTGCTGCCCACACATTTCTGGACGGCCGGTTACGCTGCTTAGCGTTCCTTCGCGATCCAGTCAGCTAGAGCCCACGTATTCCGCAGGGAGGGATGGGATGTGAAAATTTAATGGCAAAAAGGTATGAATTTCGTAGTCGGTTGGTTAGATGCCAACACCCCACTACATAAAAGCTCATGGGCTTTCACGGCACTTTTGAGCCAAATTCACCAGCGCCGACCGAGCCCCTTGCGCATCGATGATGGGATCGGAAACATCGAAACGCATCAGTTTGCCATCGGCTCGAACATCGAAGCCATCGTAATCAATCCCTACCATCTCTACATCAGTGACATCACTACCCTGTAGATGACGGCAATAGCCTCGCAAGTTGTCGCGATGATCAGCATTCATATGGGTGAGAATATCGGTCTCCGCGGCAACGAGGGCCTCTGTGGGAGGTGGTGAATACTGTTGGGTTAGAACCCAGTGAATTTTGCCGAAGCCGCCGATATAGCGGATGTGTTCTACGCTGATACGATAAAAGAAAAAATCATGGGCGGAGAAGTAATCGGCAGCTTTGGGGAAATAGCGTAGGTAGCGCTCACTAAAAGCGCCCTTGTCAGCGAGGCGCGCAGCGCGACCCACTAAGGTCACCCGACCTGCGGTGAGCATGTCCTCAGCGCAAGGGTGGACGATCAGACTCACACGGGGGTCAGCATCGATGTTTTTGGTGTGTTCCGCCAAGGTGGAAATAAGGATGACAGGGTTCCCTGCGTCGTCGAGCACAAAGGGGCTCACAGAGGCAAAAGGGTGGCCTGCCAGGCGTTTGGATAGCGAGCAGAGCACGCCGTTATGATAAGCACGAACGAAACGGCGCACTTCCGCGCCCAGGGTAGCTTTTTGCTTAACTGTGCTCATAGCGGCACCTCTAACCACTATATTTCTTCAAACCAGTTACTCCATCCCAGCACTGCGCGCGCAAACGTTCCACGATGCGTCGCATCACGACCAGCGGAAATTGCGTCAACCTTTGTGTTACCCATCGCCTTCTGATAGTCCATTGCCAACTTCCCTAAACCAACAGTAATTGCTTCATCCGCCTCACCATAATAATTGCGCGTTGGAGTTTTAACGATCCAACGAAACACTTGGTTTCGATGAATGAGACGCCCATATTCCGACTGCATAAAATAGTTAGGCTGAAAATATTCAGCACGGATCAGGCGATGCAGGTCCGCCGGGATATTTGTGATGTCGACTGGCTTCCTAAGATAGAAATTACGGCATTCATCGATATATTTTTTATCAAATAGGGATTCTGCCAAGCCTGGTGCATCATAGTAATACTCATAGGCAAACGCCGAAAGCACAAAGATGGAATTGATCCACGGCGCATCATTGGGACGCGGAAAGAACAGAAATCCGCTCATCGCCAAAAAGGGATCAACCGGAGCCGAAGCTGTTGCTGCCGCCTTTACTGCCATGCCCTCGCCTTCTAAACGTTCTAGCAGGCCCATGGTGACAACCCCGCCTTCCGACCATCCAGCCAAGTATAAATCTCTGCTCTGAATGCCACGCTCTGCCAGCACCGTTTGTCCAGCACGAATCATATCGGCCGCAGCCTGTTGCTGACTACCTAAAACCATGTAGCTTTCCGGCTCATCAGACAGCCCCAGACCGAAGTAATCAGCCCCTAGTAGGATATCGCCACGACCTGCAAAGGCAGCGATCATCAACTGGGTTTCCGGTGACTGCTCTGGAAAGGAGGGAACTTCCTGCTTTCCGTAAACTGTTCCGTGCTGATATGAGACGAGCCGTGCTGATGCTCCGATATCGGCTGGAATAGCGATCAGGCCGGATGTCATCGTCGGCTTGTTGTTTTGCTCTGGTATTACTGATGGGTACATAACGCGGAATAGATCAACTGCATTTCGTGCCGGCTTGTAGTCCACCTTGAAGCCGGTGAAGGCTGGTGCCTCAACTTTCAGAATATGGTTCAGACGCGACACTTCCCATCGGCCGATGTGCTGGTACGTTACCCCCGAGGCTACTGGCATTAAGGGTTGGCTCGGCCGGCTGGCCGACTCCAGCGGATCAGCTTGTGCCGCTGGAACAGTGTTTGCGACGACAGCTGCACTTACTAAGGTTGCAGTTTTCATCAAAAATAAACGACGACTGACGACATTCGGTTCCGATCGATTGTTCATTAATGGTTCCTTCTATTTAAGATCGATTGGCCATCGTTAAGCCCAGCAGCACTTTAAGAACAGTCTCTTCACATGTCAAATGAAAAGACATGCCTCGACATATCACGTAACCTGAACCCAGAAAGGAGGCTAAAAAATCAAGAATTAAGGCGCTGAATCTTTTGGTATATGAGCGCTCAAATATTCTCCGCCTCAACGCTCTGCACCCCCATCAACCGCGCCCAGGACCAAGCGGTATTTGCCTGAATCCCCGGAATCCCCGTACCCTTCGCCCACCATTCATTATTGGTCAGCAGAATCACTTGGGGCTGTCGTACCAGGCCTTCCACCCAAACGGCGGGCAGCAGCTGGTCAGAACAGATGCTGGCCTAGGTTTTTACGCCATCAATCTTCCGCACAGGCGCCCACCAGTAGGCCTTGTAACCTAGATGCTGAGACTGAACATATCCGGTTCCTTTCCGCCATGGGTGCCACATGGAAACAGGCACAGGGAACGCAGACGCAAAGACCATTTTCCCGACCGCTCCAGACGGTAGGATCGAGTTGTTTTTCCCACCATGTAATTCAACGATAGCATCGGCCATAAGACCGACCTTCAGCGGCGCGGACACTCCGACCAACCATATCTGGTTTTTGGATACGGATCGTAGAGCTTCAAACGCTGTGCCTGACCACCACGTCGAAAGGCCTTCCGGAAGCAAAACGACTTTAGCGTGTGACGCCCTGCCCATGGCCCGTGCATCGCGTATCCATGCCTCCCGATGCGCCATGTCTTGCATGAGACTATGTACTTTCCGGTCCCACATCCAGATTAGCCCCTACCCATCCTTGAGGAGGCTCTGACGTATGGTAAAACCACATCCCGTTTGATATTACGACAATAGCCATCGTATTTGATGCGTGTAAAGTGAAACAGGTGGTTAACCAGGAAATCAATGAGTTGCAATTCTCGAAAACCATTCTCAGTATGTCTTCACGCTTTCAAGTCGCGGTCACGAGTTTTGAGAGCACGATGGTCAGTCCGCTGGACGACGGCTTACGCTGCTTATGTGTCATTGGGTGAAGCGCAAGCACAAGGGATGCCCGTAGGCGCCAGGATGAAACTTTATTGTCCACCATCACCGGGTCGGCAAAGGCGGTGGGGATACTCAGGATGATACTTTTTTGTCCGTTAACAGGGCGTGGGCCTTTTGTTTAGTGGACCCGGTGATACCAATATTTCATGGTAAGCCCGAAAGGGGTTCTGATGAGAAAACGTACCGCGGGACGGATAAGGTAAAACGGTAAGATGAGCAGAGCTATAGCCAGCAGCCAGGTCTGGGACACAGGCAGACCCAAGTTGGCAACCAGGTAGCCGATACCCCGGTCGATCACAAAGAGCCCAAGAAAGATCGGTGTGTCAGCCAGAAGGAGAACAGGCACCTTGGAGATCGGGGTACGCTGTTCACGGCGAATGCGGGCGCAGTGCTGTTGCCGGCCCAACACGCAGTCGAGAAAATAGTACATGCGGCTCCAACGGCCTGAATGCTTCTTGGTCTTTTGTAGCAAGATACGCAGGCCTTCGGTTTCGTCATGTAATAAGCCGTAGAGATCACTTATATGTTTTGCGGACATGCCTTTTAATGAATTGGGTGATGCTCCGGAACATCCGATGACGTTGACTGCAACCAGAGCGTTAAGCACCCAAATCTCTTCCGGAAGTTTGGGGAGTGGTCTGTTGCCTATAAAACCAATCCTTTGCTCGGCGTAGGTGTACGTTAATCCCAAAGCGAGAAGTCCCGGGATGAGTCCAGGATAAACCTCGTAGTTGTTCCATGGTTTCTGTTGTGTTGATGGCATTATGAAAGACCTAAAGCCTGCAGCCCTGAGTAAATATGAAAGTAAGTGGTATCAAAATGACGATCAGTTGCCAACACTAATACTTCTCTTGACGATAACTAAAATTCGTCATCCATGTAGCTGAACCCCATGGATTCATTAAAAAATGGCCAACCCAACCCCATTGCCTTACTGTCGTCAGTTTTGTCAAAGCTATAGGTGTCATCGCTATTAAGGCCAGAAGAGTCATCATCAACCGATGAGTTTCCGAAAATTGACCCAGCGAATCCTGAAAGAGTGGGCAATTCCTCTTCCTCTGTAATGATGTTTCCAGGGCAAGCCACTTGGCACTCAACCAGAGATGGTCTCTTGTCCGGATACCACCTGTCGGGAAGGCCGATGAAGAAATTGCGAATGTCTCCCCAGAATGTGGGAAGTGGTGGATCACCAGTTAGCTGTGGATCCTGAGTTTTATCTGGTTCCATGTTAGATTCCTCTTTCCAATGGATATATCTGACCAGATACCACAACGGAAGTTGGAATGCAAGATTGCGCCTATATTATTCCTCTTAGGAATCATGATGGTAAGGCGTTTTATGGTGCGCCCCCCTGAACCTCATCGGCCTCTGGCACATTGTTTGTGGCCGCGACCGCTGCCTTGTCAAAATCTCTCTGTGCAATCTTGGCGGCGTGATCTGTCAAGGTTCCGGCTATGCTTATTGCCGCATCCGTAGTGTCCGCAACTTGATTCACTGGACCCGGATGTCTGGCCTCCCCATCCGCAAGGTTGTTGACGGCTGTGGGCGCGGAAACAGCTTTTACCACGGTGCCCACAATCGGGCTGTTCAGAACAGGCGTGTGAAATCCCTTATTGTTAGCGTTATAAAACCGTGCGCCGGTTCCAGGGGCGTAATCCTGCCCACCAGACGTGCCTCCATAGAACGCATCAGTGGCACCCCGAGCCGCATCAGCTTTCGCTGATGCTGTTCCAGGAGTCGGTCCGCCTGGAGATGTTCCTGTGGCACTATCTACGCCAGCATTGAAGGCCGGAATGCTGGTTATAGCAGCATTATTCCCTGCGGCATTGGTACTATGAGAGATTGCACCAATCTGCTGTTGTGCCTGCTCGGCAATGCTTGCAGTCTTACCGCCAAATGCCATGTTTCCGGTTATGGCATGGATGAAACTGTCAGCATTACCCCATTTTCCGTCCGCGCCGGCTCGCCGGTAAGTGTACATGGCGGCGTATGCGGATAGTGCAGATTCGCTGGTATCGCCAGACTTGTGTGCAAGCTCTAAGCCCTTACTAAAAAGGCCACCCAGACCGTTGGCATCTGCCATGGCTTCCGTAAAGGGTATCGCCGGATGACCAGCAGCTCTGTTCTGAATAGCAGCACCGAGTGTTGCGGTATCATACTTCTGGGCCGCACCCTGACCTGACTCATTTTTTGCGGCGGCGGCAAGTGATTGCGCTTGTTGTTGAGCCGTTTTAGCCTGTGCTGCATCCGCCCAGGTTTTCCGGGCCATCTGACCAAGACTGGCCTTTGTTCCTTGGCCAGCTTTATTGTCCAATCCGGAATCAACACCGTTAAAATGATCCAGACTCCTGCTGCTGGTGAGTGAGTTTAGTGCCTGCATTCCAGATGTGGTGTTCAGTCTTTCGGCAATTTTCGATGCTTCTGTGCCATTTACGGTCATCCCGACTTCGGCCATTGCTGAGGCAACCTTGGAGGCTGGAATTTTACCGTTAAGCTTGCCACCCATATCCGTTCTTAATGCTGCTGAAAATTCTGCGGCCTTGTCTTCCGAAACGCCAGTTGCATTGCTTACAGAATGCTGTGCGCTTTGCATCTTAGCATAGGCCTGCTTTGCACCATTATTTTCTTTTAGATAACTGTTGAGTGCTGTGCTTTTGTCATTTAAAAGCGCGGACGTGGCCTCTCCGAGTTGTGTTGCGCTGGCAGAGGCTTCGTTTGCTTTAGCAATAGAGGATGTTCGGGCCGCTGTTGCGGCGCTACTCGTGTTAGTTGCGCTGGATATACTAGAGGCATTCAATGACGATTCCATGTCCATCACCCGCCCATTACCAGGGCTGGCAAACGTCCTTTCAGACGCATTGCCCGCCAGGGTGCTGGCCCCTGCTGTCGGGGTGGACTCGCTCATGTTCTTGTCCATCACGCTGTCACCACGGATGGCGGTTCCTAGCTGGGAGAAGCCGTAATAGGACCCTGACAGGATGGCGAATGTCAGTACGGGCGTCAGGCCCATCATGAGGTTCGCCATGGAAAGATTGCGCTGCGCATGATCCAGAATCATTCCGATGTTCGACGGGCTGGTCATGGGGACGCCGTGCATGTGGGCCTCCATTTTCTTGAACGATTCTCCGATGATCTCCTGCGAGTAGTCATTGATCAACGCGGCGACAGGCATCCAGCTCTCGGTCCAGGCGCCGAAAAGCAGGAACTTCCCGAAATTACTTAATCCCGCCATCCCCTGCATCATGACGACACCAATCACTATAGGGGTCATGGCAAAGAACAGGAATTGGAGAATTGCCATAAGAGGCAGCATGTTCATGCCGAATAATGATGCGGTACCGGCATTCATGGCCGCCTGGCGCCCGAATGCGGTAGCCTTGGTGACGCAATACGGGTCTAAGGCGGTCGGCATATTGGGGTCATAAACGGACAATCCGACGTGTTCTCCACTCTGGAAGGCGCAATTCAGGATCATGTTGTTCATGTAGTCGTAGCCGGTATTGGCCGTACCCTGGAGCATGGTGCCGACCATCATACTGGCCGACGCTGGTGTCTGCCCGTTCAGACTGGATCCGGTCGTCTTTTCCTGTAGCAAATCATTAAAATTCGGGACACCGGCACTGGTGGTGCCATTCTGGAAGTCAGACCAGGCACTTGCCAAAGTCTGTGATGCGGTACTGCAGGGTACGGTGTACCCAGGTTTGGGTTTATCTGCGCTATTCACATACAGCGTGGCTTCGGCATTAGCCAGAGGGAGCTGTTGACCAGTTGTACAATTCAGGCCAAAGAAAGCGCAGGTCAGGCTTCCCGCCGTGCCTATTTCCCCTTGTGAAACATCGCTGGTAGGTTCGATACAGGAAGCTACAAAGCTGCTTACTGAATTGCTCATCGGTGCTTGTTTCATGGAAAACAGACTGTACAAACCGCGCAACTTATAAGTCAGTGCCAATGGCCCATCGAACCCGTAGACACCACCATTACCGTTAGAGCCGGTAAACAGGCTGGTGTCGGTATTGTTTGCCTGCTGAAAGGCCTGGCCGATTTCCTTGCTGGCCTCATAGGAAACCGTGGAGAAGATCGACGCGGTGTAGGCAACCCCTATGGGTACCCCATCGACGATACTGGAATCTCCGTTATACATATTTTCCAGGTTGACCGGGGTTTTGACAGCGAACATGACGGCGAAGAACACCGCCAGGAGGAGGACCTGGTGCATCTCGAATCGCTGTTTGAGCATGGATGTGACAAAAAGAATGATGAGAGTAATCACGAGTCCCAGAGCAATCAGAGCACCGCCACCGAATGCTCCGTTATTCCCGGCCCAAAGGGTGTTGTTTGCCGGATTAAAAAGCATCTGCAGCGCAGTCATCGCCGAGAAAAAACTATTCAGATTGCCTACGACATAGATATTTGGAACCACGTTGAAATCCTCGTTTGCCCGATGTTACTGGCTATTCGCTCCATTTTCCGCCAAGGATGCGCGATAGTTGCGCACCATGGTGGTTAGCGTATTCATCACGTTTTCGTGGATCGCTTCCCGTTCGGAATACGCATTTATCTCTCCGGCCATGTTGGACATCGCGGAGTAATACTCTTTGGGAATAACCACATGCGAGTTTCCGTTGTAGATGTTCGATTCCGTGGTCATGAGGGCGGTACCCAGCTTGACGGCATAGGCATCGACCAGAATGGGGGCCACGTCCTGTCCGATGGTGTGTATGAGGTTCACATTGGGTTGCGCCTCGTGCATCAGCGAGGTGATACCGGCGGGAATGGTCGAGACGAAAGCTGTCTGGTTAGCGGAAAGCGCTTGTCCAGTGCTGAGATAGTTCACCAGTCCGAGGTGGTTGCCTGGACCGCCGCCATACATCATGTGCTTGATGTGCCTGGCGATACCCTCATATCCCATGGCACCCAGCGTCGTTCCCCCAGAATCCACCAGTTCGCATCCCATGTTGGGTGAGAAGGGTTGATAGGTGTGATTGTTTGACGACACCCATGGCTGACAAGTCAATACCGGGGCACCCTTGGTACCATCCACCAACTCGGAGAGCAGCAGACTTGGACCCACGACCTCGGTGTTTTTGGAGTAGGGTGCATTAGGGGTGTTGGATGTGCTCTGGCTCTGCATGGCTGATTGCGTTGTGTTGCCCTGGGCGCTTGCGGCTGGTCGCAAAATCTCTGTGCCCACCAGAGACATCAGGATTTCCTTGGTACAGGCATTGCTTCCTGCCGTGGCGCAGGCCTGACCATTGAGCGTGCCTGTGGCACCTGCGTCGATATTAGTGAGCAGGTTGTAGGCCGGTTGGTTGTTGATGGCCTTCCAGAACATATTACCCTCGGGTGTAAAGGCCGATTGGGGGACTTTCCGGGTGGTAGTCTGACCGTTGAAAGATTGGGTAATATTGTTGTAAAAGGTGTTGGCGATATGTGATGCGATGCCGGCGGCGCTGGCTGAATTACTCGCGGTGAAGAAGTCAGTTACATCGCCGGTGGCAGCCGACATGGTGTGGAGTGCTTCCGTGCCGACCTGTGCGAAGCCATTAGCCACCTGAGTAGCGGGGAATACGCCTTGGGCCAGTTGGCAGGTGTTGTGCAGGGCGTTGTTCATGGCAGTGATGGCTTTCTGGATGGATGCCAGCAAAGCACCGCACTGGTGACACATGGCGTCAATGGCGAGCTGGAAAGCATATCCCAGCGCCTGCTGGCCGATGGTGCGAAGTAGCGCCAGAAATTGCTGTCCATTGATGAAGTGAAAAGATCCCATATACAAATTGATCCCCCCGCATCCCGCGGAGATGTCGGGTGGGCTGAAAGACAGGATGTTGACGCCGCTGAGAGGGGTGCGGATTTCGGAGTAGCCGCCAGATAGGGTGTAGCCGTTGCCGGTATTCGCCAGGGTCGGCGCGGAAGTCGCCGAGAACATGCCTTGCACGAAGCTCTGCATCCCCAGGCCATAGGCCATCTGTTCGTGCAAGGCCATGGTCGTGACCATGGAAGATCCCACCGCCAGCAAAACCCCTTTGGCGATGGTGCGGAATGTGGGGGCGTCCTGCTTCAACATGGGATTCGGCTCCTGTCACCAGTTATGAATACGGCTTTCGGTTTGGTTCTGTACATAATTGCTGATCTGCCCGGGAGCGGTGATGCCCTCTTTTTCAGCAGCCTGAATCTCTTGCGTGGTCATGACACCGCGCTCGTAGGCGCCGGTGGACCACTGGGCAAGTTTCTTGGGTAGAAGATGCACATATCCGGCATCGGCCACGATGTTCTGCATCAGGGTGCCCGCCACCTGATAGCCTTGGGTTACAACGGCGAAATTGTCCGGTGGCCAGACCATCACGATGGCGGGTGTCTCGACTAGGTGCAGCATTTTGGCTTGCCCGTGATCCTGGACAAAAACGGCGCTCTTCGGGACGCCAGAGATCGAGCCATGATTCACGTCGATGTAGACCGTGCGGAAGTGAGCGAGTTGTAGCAGATGTCGATACTGACCGAGCTGCATGTTGCAGAATGGGCAGTCGTGTTTGACGAAGACCCACATACCGACCTTCTTGGTAAGGTATTGAAGTGCCTTCTGGCGGTTGTCGGCAATATAGGTGTTAAACGCGCTGTTGCCGGCATTGGACCGGGGTACCAGGTTCGAGTAGTTGAGCACGGGATTGGTATTGGCGACCTGCACGAACTTCTCGGCGAAGTTCTGGGCCTTGTCGAACATCACCTTTTGAAGCGATAGGTAATTGGTGACGTTTTTCGTGCTGGGATTATTGATCGCCTCATTCCGGTACTTCTTGAGATGCACACGGATCCATTTTACCGACAAAACCTGTGGTTTTTTGGGTTTGGGTTTTGGCCTTGCCACTGGCTTTGGAGGCATGATGGGCAATGGCCGCGGCTTGGGCTTCGGTGGCGGCGGTGGCGGAAGCTGATACCAGAACCAGCCGTGCGCGTTACTGTCGAGCGGGCCTGCGAATGCGCCAGGCATGGCCGTGAGCATCGCGGCGGCCACGCCGATGGCTGCCAGTGCGCGTGCCCTCCCGTTCAATTCCCCCGTCCTTTGAGGACCACGAGACCAGCCGGTATCGCTTGCTGAGTGGGTGCGGGAGCGTTTGGAATCTGTAGTCCCAGGTGCGCCGCGAATCGCGCCACATAGCCGTTTTGCCAGGCTATCGGCATTCCATTCATGCCTGCGTTATAGCAGGCGGCGGCATCGAGGAGATTGCCGGTCTGGGCTAGGCATTGGGCAAACACCCAGGTACCCGCCAAGACGTTGGCGCAGGCGTTGTACTTGAGTGTTTGATAGCTGTACCCGAAACGGCGCAGGAGAGGCAGGTGGCAGGTGTTGACCTGCATCGGGCCGAGATCCGTGGTGCCGTTGCTGTCGTGTGCCGCGATGCCGGGGGCTGCGCCCTCGTTCTGCATCAAAGCGACGATGTCCCGCTTCGGGACACCATATTGCCTGGACGCCGCAGCAATGCAGGAGATCGGTGCGCCGTGAAAATCGGCTCGGTGTGTCCAGGCAGGCGTGATGACAAACAAGGCAGTAGGATCCCCAATTATGCGGTTACATATTTTCCAGCTTCGGCAACCCCGTGGTTCAGCGCGGGGTGGAGAAGCGTCAGGTTGTATCCGTATCCATCACCGCGCTGAACCAACGTGCAGAAACGGTGATGGATGCTTTGCACCAGTCCTGTTGCCGACTGGATGTTGAAACTGCCACTGGCGCGAATGGCCACACGCCCGAGATAGGTGCCCACTTTCTTACCGGTGGTCACGATGGCTTTCACCATGTCGCCGGTCTGGAATCCGAAGGCGCTCTTGCTCCGCATGAGATACCCGCGCGGAAAACCATACTTTGTCAGGCGTGTGCGCTGGTAACTGCCCCGCCCCGTCGCATTGATGGAGAGGGCAGGCTGATGCCATCGCTCTACCGCGTCCACATGGCCGATGCAGGCGGCATCCAGGCTGTGGGCCTTGGGCATGCTGAACCGCTTACGATTCCACTTCGTTCTGCCACCGCTGCCCACGTCCACTTTCAGCCCGGTGTCCTGAAGCTGTTGATACAGCGCCCAGCGGGTGCTGTTGACCGCAGCCGCATCGCGCAACGGGGCTTTGCGGCTTGATTCGATACGGGCAAGACGCTTCTGGTCGTGGGCCAGAAACGCCCGCACGTCCTGATTGCTCTTGCGCTGGTTGCAGGGGAAGCAGGCCAGCGTCAGATTCGATACCCGGTCACTGCCGCCCGTGCTTTTGGGGTGGATATGGTCGATGGTCAGCGGGGTATGCTCCGCATCGCAGTAGACGCATTGGCGGCCCCACTTCTCCAGCAGATACTCGCGGACCTCGTAGCCATGAAGCTCGCCCTGCTGGTATTCCACCCCGCCGATCTCCAGGTTCTGGAGCAGTTGGGTGTCGAAGCGGTGCAGCATGGTGGACAGGCCCGTGACGGGTGCCCAGCGCCGCAACCGTGTCACCCACGCCGTTGTCGTATCGACGCGGTGCTGCAGGGATGGCGCGAGCCAGCCTTCCGGCTTCGTCCGATTGTCAAAGCGGGCGGGGCGGTACCGCAGCTTTGACCGGCGGAAGCGACGGTGTCCGCCCCGCTGGGTGAGGGCATCGCGGATTGCATGGCCCCGGTGCTTTAGTTCCAGCAGCATCAGCACCACGACGGTGCGGATGACTTCGCCGGTGATCGCATCCACCGTCTCCGCATCGCGCACCAGAGCCAGCCCCGTGGTCTTGCTGCCTGGGGCAGCAGCCACCCGGACTGGTTGCAGCACGGAATTTTCCACTAACCGATCCACCAGCCGGATGGCGAACGGCACCATGCGATGCACCCGCGCCCGCCCGCGCTCCAGTAATATCCGCGCCCGTTTCTCCGAGCACGGCATCAGCGGTTTCTTTCGTTTGTCCAATACCAATACGGCCATTACCGCCTCCTGATAACCAGTCCTGCAGACAGCATGTCCTTACGGACGCTTGTGACTCTGACCTTGCGGTCAATATCCCCTCGGGAATGTCTGTAACCGGCTCTCACCTTGCGGTGACGGCTGGAACCTTCGGGCCTTTACCTTTGCCCATCATGACCCCCGCCTTCCAGTATCCGGGACTGAGGAAGCATCCCGGAGTGGGTCTCAACGACCTGCTACAAACGTCTGCACGTTACTGCTCGTGCTCCCTGGTCAACCCAGCCTGCGTACCGCCTTGCAAGCTCCGTCCTTTAAGGGTGGGGTGATTGACATTTTCATAGTGTATTTTTCCTAGTGTATTAAACTAGCTCTTGGATGGGAAGTGGCCGCTGCGCGGTACATAGAAACTGTCCGGTATCCATGGTCAGTATGAATCGGCGGAGGAACCTTATGTTTAACAAGATGTATGGGTTGGCAAAAAGTCTGAACCGACAGGCCAAGGAGCACTTGATCAAGGTGTTAAAGATAGGGAGCCGTGGCGTCATCGTGCTGATGGCCCCAGTCCCGATCTACGCAGTAAAAGAAATTTTGGCGAAGTTTGGGCCAGATGGGGTGTCTGTGTCTTACGTCCTGTTGCTGCTTGTATCTGTTTTTACCATAATGGTGACGTATGGCGCTTTTCAATTAGCCATCATCGTCGTTCTCGATACCATGGACGACTAGGAAAGGAGATATATATGGAAACCTTGGTTGCCCTTGTTGTGGGCCAACTAATCATCGCGGCGCTTGTAGTCTCGATTGCCCTGTTCATTGCAAAAGCCGTTTGGGAAGGACACAAAGAAAAGTTAGAGGAAAAGCAGCAAAGAGAAGCCGAAAAGCAAGGCAGCCCTCATTTGCCGCTGGCATCCTGATCCACCCCCAACCCTCCCGCTCCGGCTTGAGGGTTTTCTATGCCCGTGTCCAGCCACGATTCCTGAGTGCTACGGCCCTGGTGAGTCCCTTAGCCGACCCGTCGCCGCCAGCGATCCAGCGGCGCAGGGTGCGTTCGGATACGCCCATGCGCTCCGCAAGCTCGGTTCTGAGGGTGATCTCTGTCACATGCAGGACCGCTTCCGCGCTGCGGAGAAGTTCGTCCCAGCCGGTATCCGAGTAGTCTCCCGTCGTTTTTTCCGCAGCGCGAATACGGTCCATCTGGTAATCGGGGATAAGCGTGCGCCCGTAGACATAGTTATACACTATGCCTACGGAGACACCGAGATACTCCGCCATCTGCCGCTGGCTCCAGTGCAATTGTCGAATGACCCCCCGCAACTCCATAGCGGGGCCGATGGGGGCCATTTCCCGTTCTCTGGCAGGTGTCTCGGGCGGTGTGGGCAAACTCCCGATAAATGGTGCGACTCGCTTCATAGCCTCTTCCCGCCGTTGTTCCATCAGTGCCATGCTTTCCTCGTCCATGATGGATTCCAGAGGATCGCCGATCCGTCCTTCGGTCATACTGTCCATCCAGTCGTGACCGTCCTCGGATTGAGCAGACAGCGCATAGCGGTTTTCTGATCGAAAGATCCGGGTCATGGCAAACTGGGCAGTGGTCCAGACCCACAAGCTTGCTGGGAGTTCACTGGTGAAGCCTTCTTTTTGGTCCCGTCGTTTGAGTAATGCTATCCATATCCGCTGAAGAATCTCATCCTGAAGTTCCTCATCCAGCGCGATACCCGTCTTCCGGCACATCCTGCCGGCGACACCGCGCACGATGCGCCGAAATGCGGGCAGGAGGTGCCGAAACAGGCGTTCCTCATTCGGGCTGTCACCTTGGATCCAGGTGGATAACGCCTGGTTGATCTCGGTCGCGGACAGCAGGTGCTCTTCCATCAGGCAGCAGACTGGTCGTGCGGCAACTGAACGGGCGCCGAGAGCGTGCCGTTTTCAAGGTCGATGTTCCCGTCCGCAAGCATTCTGATTTCCAGCAGGGTTCTCATCTCGGGGATAAGCACCCGTCCGGTGCCGAGCTTCTCAAGAGCTTTCAGAACCAGTTTCCCGGTGTTGTCTTTCACGGGGAAACTGAACAGGTCGTTCAGGCTGACCTTCTGGATAGCATTGGGGTCATCCGCTCCAGTCATTTGCGCACGATCCCTGCGGGTCTGGTCCATCCAGATCAGGGCGAAGAGCACGGACTTGCGGGCAGCGGTATCCAGGTGCAGGTCTCTGCCAGGTATTTCCGTGAGAATGCCAGGATACTGGGTCCAATAGTAGCGCACACGCTCGATGAGCTTCTGATTCTTCTCTTTTGGGGTCTCCATTTCTCTCCTGATGATGTGGGGGCTTTCTCTGTTCATACCGGCGCGGTCCCGGACGCGCTGTAGTTGGCGCAGCTTTTCTTCGCGGCTCCGAATGTTCGTCTGATTTTCCGCTGTGGATTCTGCGGGTAACATATCCCCGGTGGATTCGGCAGCGGGCGCGGGCGGCGTATCCTGGAGGTTGCCTCGCGTTTCATCCGAAGAGATTTCTCCTGAAGGGGGTTCTCCAGAAGGTGCCGGTGGCACATTGGGTACATTGAAGGGGTCGTCATCGTCCTCCTCTTCTCCCGTGCTTTCCGGCGCGTCGTGGGGGACCGCTTCATGCAGGTCCGGCGGTATGTCGCGGTCGTCATCGTCCGCGTCGCCTTCGTCTTCTTTATCTCCCGCCCGAGCCTGTTGCGCGGGGGGCGTTGGGGCGGGTGCAGCAGTAGTCTCCTGGGCCTGCAGGGGCTCCGTGTCTGCTGCGGCTTCCTTCGGTTTGGAGAACCACTGTGGCCATGTGGGGGCCTTGGGCGTGATGGTCGCCGGGTAGTCCTCCATGTTCATATATTTGGCGAACGGATTGCTCTCATCCTCGGTGATGCGCACGATGTAGTGGGGCAGACGCAATTCCGTTTCGGATGATTCTCCGTCCTTGTTGGTTCCGTCTATTTGCAGATAGAAACCGGCACCCTCCGGTTTCTTGCAGACCGTCCCCTGAAAATCTTTCTTGATCAGCCCCTGGGCATCGAGCCGATGGGCAATGACGCTGATGAGCTTGCCCGGATTGCCATTGTTGTTGCCGGTGTAGTCGGCGCGGGTCAAAGACAGGTGATCGCAGATCAGCGTGCGCAACTTGTTCTCTATGATGTAGAGCACGCGCCCCTTCTTGTAGGCGATGCGCTTTTGCGGGGACTTGCTGTTGATGAGGGATTCATCGTCCATGAGGTGCAGGAAGGTTTCCCATATCTGCTGGTTCAGATCGAGTTCGGGCAACTCGTCTTCGTCCCGGTAGTCGGCCATGACTTCGCTGCTGCGCCCCTCTATGGCTCCTGCTACGAGATCGGCATCATGAATCGTCTCCATGAGGGCGGTAACGGCGCCGTCGGTATGAATGAGGGATCGCTTGTATCCGGAGCCGGGATAGGCGCTGGGATGGTGATAATAGCGGATAGATTGAGTGAGGAGACGCTGGATGTAGTCATCATGCACGCCCTGGTCATCCACGATTCCCCAGAACTCGGGCAGACTGGCCAGTATCCTGCTGCCCACCATGTCGTGCAGGCCAATCACCGTAATGGTTCCGTCCGATCCGCGCTTAAAGCAGCGCACCTTGCCGATGTCATGGGCGATGCCTGCGAGGATCGCGGTTGGCAGATCGTAGGGGCGGCTTTGCGCGGGCTTATTCACGTCCGTCGGCATGACGGGTGCGGTCGTCGTTTCCCAGAGCTTCGCCATGGCCGCCGATACCCGAAGGCTATGGCTGATCAGGAGCGCGTCCCCGTGGGATCCCCGCACGGGCGAGGCCGGGAGTTGTGACGCATCCAGTATGGAAAATACGGCCCAGAAGAGGTCCGCCATCGGGGTTTTGGATGCGGCGAGATCAAGTAGTGCCGCAGTATTGAGCCGGGGGTCGTGTTTGTCGGGTGAGATCACCGCCAGCAAGGCTTGCAGGCGTAGCACCTGCTGTTTACGAGAAATGGTCAGGCGGGCCGGGAGAATGGGTGACGGCAGAATGCCAATGCTGGTGACGGCACCCCGGTACGCCATGGGCCGCAATCCCATTGTTACCCGGAAGATGTGGTAGGCGTCCACAGCGAGGGCCAGCGCCGCCGCAAAGAAGAGCACGATAGCGATCCACGACAGTCTCCACGGAATCTCCGGTATCCGGGAGAGCATCATCGGCAGGTTGGTCCAGGCGGCCACGGCGAGGCCCACAAGTACCCAGAACGTCAGCACCGTGAGGATGGATTTGACGATGCGACGATGTGGAGCTGCGGCCATGAGAGACTGCTACCAAGTCCAGGCGGCAGCAGAGCCCGCCGGCGAACAGGTTATGGCTTTGCGCATTCCGGCAGCCGCATCCAGACGCTCTTCAAGATCGTCGTCGATCTGACAGCGCGTGTCGTGGCGACGCTGGGCTTGTTGAATACGCCGCTGTAGCGCCTGGTCGCTGAGTCGGTCGAGTGGTTCCAACGGGGCGGAGAGAATCCCCCGAAGACTTTTCAGCTCGCGTAATGCTTCTTCGCCCGACGCGAAGGTCTTGCGCAGTCCGTCATGGAAACGGACTGCTACCAGGACATCGCCACCGTCGCGCACCACGCGCACAATGACCCCGCCGCCGAAGCGCGGGTGTGAGACCATCAAGCCGGTCCAAGCCTGCTCGTAATGCGCGAATGTGTAAGCTCCCATCAATACCTCCTTCAGACCGTTTTCCAAAAGCTGGCCCAGCTCACCGGGATCGGTTGCCCGTAGCGGTTCAGCGGGCTGTGTCCGACACAGTACCAGTACAACCCGTCGAATCCCGACACGATGATCCCTGACTGTTCCAGGTGCTCCAGGGCGTGCCGTAGCGCCAAGGGTGCCGGTGCGCCGACGATCCGGCATAACGCCTCATGACTCGCGCCTGGCCACTCCCAGAGGCGCCTGGCTACCCATATTCCGTCCTCTCCAGACGCGCCGAAGGCCTCTTCCACGATGCGGGCGGGCAGTGGGGTGACCAGCGAGGGGATGGCTGTCGTAAAGCGCATGTCCCGAAACCAGAACTGGAGCTGCACCCGCAATCGCACGATCCACGGACGCGCTTCCAGCACCTCGCAACAGTCGGCAAAGCCGATGTCTTCCCGTGACTCTGCGCCAAAAATCCAGAGCACCGCCGACTCCCGGCGTGCCGGTGTCACCCGTTTCGTCGTGGCCAGGGCGATCCGGCTTTGCAGATGGTAGAAAACGAGCCGCCTGTCCGGCGTCAGTTCATCGACATACTCCCGGATGACGCGGGTTACTTTCTCTTCGGATCTTCCAGGGTGGGATGTATGTCCTTGTGAGAAGAGTACAGATTCCGAAACAAAATCAGATGGGCATCCACTATCGTCCGACCCGTCTTCACCGTCCAGTGAAAGGTCGCCAGGAATATGGCCGAAAACACCGGCATCAACAGCGTCCCAAAAATCCCCTTCAATATCTCCCGTGTTACCGGCATCCACAGCAACAGCAGCAGCAAGACTATGCTCGCCACGATCAGGAAGTCTGTCCCCGGCGTGAAAAAGTGGGCCAGCACCCCCGCATGTGCCGATGTGGAGTGTGTCGCCGCCACGGGGCTGGTCCCCGTCATTGGGGACGTAATGGACTGACTCATGATTCAGCTCCTTTCTAATTAACATCGCGTGCCAGCTTTTTGATGGCGGTTTCGATGGCAATACGCTTCGTCCACCCGGTTTTTCGGACGATCTGGAGCAGATCGGCAGCGGCTTCGGGCTCGATATACACCTGCAATCGGGTCAACTGCGGACCATCGGATTCCTTCAGGGTACGTTCCCGCCACCGCTTTTGCCGTTCCCGATTCGATTCTGC
>JAAOMR010000118.1 GCA_018853935.1 Acidithiobacillus ferrivorans | reverse complement strand
CGAAGGCCTGCTACCGTTCGACTTGCATGTGTTAGGCATGCCGCCAGCGTTCAATCTGAGCCAGGATCAAACTCTCTCGTTCAATCCATTTTAAAACAATACTGCTCAGGGTAATCACCAGTGCATAAACACCAATAATACCCCTGGGCCTAAACCCCACACATCTCCACTCGGTTGGTAAAGAACAATCCGGACCGGAGTCCGGTGCGGCAGTAACGCCGCGTCGTGAGGGCGCATTATACGGGGCTCTCGAAGGGTGTCAACAGCCAATTTCACGTTTCCGATACTCGTATCCACGCACCTGCGATTTTTTGCTTACACGGTCATCACATGGCTCAGGAATCGGCCTTGCGCAGAGCGACACGAGCGAAGTGGCGTTTACCAAACTGCAATAAATACTCCGCTCCCAACGTCAGCGTGCTGGCCGGGTCAACGACCCGCTCACCATCCAGGCGCACCGCGCCCTCTTTTATCTTGCGCATGGCCTCACTGGTGCTGACTGCCAGTTGCGCCTGTACGAGCACCTGACTGAGACGCGGCGCTGTCGGCAAGGAAAGCGTTTGCAGGGGCAGATCGTCGGGGATCTCGTGGCGCTGGAAACGGGCCAGGAAGGCAGCATGCGCCTCCCGGGCCGCCGCTGCATCGTGAAACCGGGCCACCAGCTCACTGGCCAGAGCGAGCTTGATGTCACGCGGATTACCCGCTCCACTGGCTGCTGCATCCTGCAGGCGCATTTGCTCTGCCGCGGGCACGCGGGAGAGCAACGCATAATAGCGCCACATCAAAGTGTCTGAAATCGACATGATCTTGCCAAACATTTCTGCGGGCGGGTCTTCGACCGCGATGAAGTTACCCAATGATTTGGACATTTTCTGCACGCCGTCCAAACCTTCGAGAATCGGCATGGTAAGCACTAACTGGGGTTTCTGAGCGTACTCACGCTGTAATTCCCGGCCTACCAGCAGATTAAAGCGCTGGTCGGTGCCACCCAGCTCCACGTCCGCTTTGATGGCGACAGAGTCATAACCTTGGAGCAAAGGATAGAGAAACTCGTGAATGGCGATGGGCTGATTGGCATGATAGCGCTTGCTGAAATCATCACGTTCCAGCATGCGGGCGACGGTGTAACGCGCGGCGATCTGGATCAGTTCGTCGGGGCGGAGTGCGCCCAGCCATGCCGAATTAAACATCACTTCGGTGCGCTCGGGATCCAGTATCCTGAACACCTGACGCTGATAGGTTGCGGCATTGGCCACTACTTCTTCGCGACTGAGCGCTTTGCGGGTAACGCTCTTGCCCGTGGGATCACCGATCATCGCGGTAAAATCACCGATGACGAACAGCAGCCGATGGCCGAGGTCCTGAAACTGGCGGGCTTTGTGGAGCAGCACCGTATGCCCCAGATGCAGGTCTGGAGCCGTGGGATCCATGCCCAGTTTGATCCGCAGGGGTTTATTATCGCGCTGTGCCGCCGCGAGCCGCTGTAGCATCTCGCCTTCGGGCAGCATGTCGACGGTGCCGAGCGCAATTTGTTCGTGTGCGTCCTGATGCTTCATTGTCATAACCTGAGCCAGTGTTTTGTGATAAGGCAACATATTAGCATTGGCAGGGCCCTGGCTGAATGGTCTTTACCATCCCCCGGACATCCGCACCTCCTGTCAATTAGGCACTGGTTAATTTCCGCAACAACGGCACCTTAATCTGGTCGAGAATCAAGGTGTAGAACACCGTCGCCAGGAGCAGACTGGCGATCAGCACTATCGGTAGGGGCGCCATCAGCCAGCCCGTAAGCGCCAGACCGCTTACTGCCAAGATGTCCGTCAGACTTGCCCAGAGCAGGAATCGGCCGGGAACTGATTCCCAGAGATGGTCGCGCTCCCGCACCAAAAAAACATTGGCGAGCCCGGAAAATACCAGCCCGAGGAAATCCAAAGTCTGCACAGACGCCAGTGGCAGGCCCAGAAACCGGCCCACGCCATACACGGCGAAGATATAAATCAGCCAGGCGAGGGCAATAACCAGCGAGGAAAACACCAGGGTATGTATGGCCCAGCGGTCCGGTTTGGGCGAGGGACGCACATTGTCCTCTGCCAGTGACATGGTCACGAAATCGTTGGCAAAGAGCAGCAAAAGGACCAGCAGCGGTGTGATCACAAAGCTGCGGAAAATCAAGAAGCCCAAGCTCAGGAACAGGGCAACCTGAAAGACTTTGACAATTTTGTTGAGGGTATAGGTGAGCATGCGCTGATAGACCCGCCGACCGGTGACCACCGCATCCAGCACACCCTGCAGACCGGGCGTGGTGAGCACGAGGCTGGCCGCTGCCTTGGCCACATCGGTGGCGCTTTCTACGGCCACCCCCATTTCCGCCTGCTTGAGCGCGGGGGCATCGTTGACCCCATCGCCCGTCATACCGACGATCCGGCCTTTTTTCTGTAAAGCTTGCACCAGATGGAATTTGTCGGCGGGAAAGACACCGGCGTAGACCGCGCAGTCCTCAGCCAAGGCGTTGCGGTCGCAAACACTACCCGTGATGGCCAGCGATGTGGCGACATTTCTTGCCGTCTGCAAACTGTCACCGGTGACCATGCGGACCCGAACGCCAAGCTCCTGCAAATGCTGAACAACTTCGGCGGCATCCGGACGAATCGGGTCAGCGAGTGCGAGCAGGCCGAGAAAACGCGGTTGACCATCCGGGCCGGCCGCCACCGCAAGTACCCGTGCGCCGCTGGCGGCGAGATCCGTTGTCGCTTCTTCCCAGCCCGTATTGCTACAGAGTTTGGCGATGATCTGGGGGGCGCCTTTGAGTGCGCGCCATGATGCGTCACCCTGCATGAAAACCCCCTCAGAACGCTTGGTGGCAGGATCAAAAGGCACAAATTGCTGGCGATCAGGCAGCGCTGCGATCCGGGCTGCCGACTTCCGGAGGATGGCGAGATCAATGGGATCCTGGGTGGCACTGTCACTGGCCATGGCGGCCATACTGAGCAGTTGCGTCTCTTCTACGCCGGGCCACGTTTTTATCTGACTGAGGCTGAGGCGGTTCTGGGTGAGCGTGCCGGTTTTGTCACTGCAGAGATCACTCATGGCGGCAGCTTCTTCCACAGCGGCCAGACGGGTGACCAACACCCCACGGTGTACCAGATGCAGGGAGGCGATGGTGGTGGCCAGAGTGAAGGTGGCAGGCAGCGCCACCGGCACTGAAGCAACCAGCAGGATGAGCGTAAAAGGAAGTATTTCCGCAAGAGAGATATGGTTGGCGGCTGCGTAAATCAGGATCGCGGCGACGAGAACAACGTCCATTATTATCAGATAGCGGACAATGGAGAGAACCAATTCTTCCAAGTGACTTTTGGCACCGGCGCCGCGCACTAACTCTGCGGTTTTACCGAAATAACTCCTGGCACCGGTCGCCGTGACCTCACCTGACGCTTCACCGCGACGCACGACGGATGCGGAATAGAGGGTGTCGCCCACGGCGCATTCCACGGGCATGGATTCTCCCGTCAGGGCGGATTGGTCGACCAGTATGCTGCCATCGCTGAGATGCAGATCGGCGGGGACGATGTCGCCGACCCGCACATGAACCAGGTCACCTGGTACCAGGTCAGAGGCCGAGAGGCTTTGCCATTGTCCGTCGCGACAAGCGCGGGCCTGAATCCGCAGTCGCTCTTTCAGCAGTGCCAGCGCGCTCTGCGCCTTGCGCTCCTGGCTGAAACCGAGCGCGCCGTTAAAAATGAGGAGCAAAGTGATGATGATGGCTTCTGGCCACTTACCCAATATGGCTTCCAGAATGAGGGTGCTTTCCAGCATCCAGGGCACGGGTGCCCAGAACGTGTGGAGAAAAAGCAGCCAGTTTTTGGGTTTTTCTTCGGCGACCGCATTGGGGCCATATTGGGCAAACCGTTGCCGCGCCTCGTCGCTACTCAGTCCGTCACAGGTGTTTTCCGGCATATTCCGCTATCCCGATATCTTTTATATTCACTCAAGTATAGAACCCTGAAACCCACGAAGATTCCCCCACAGCCCATACTGGTAGTAAACTGAGCCGATTGCATTGCATTGGGAGCATGGCGTTATGTTAAGCCTCTGGGGAGAAATGGTGCTTATGGTAGGGACACCTATTATCCTCGTGCCCGTCGCCTGGAGGGTGAACCATCTGGCGAAACAGCAACTTCAGAATAAGGATCTGCCATGATTTTATTGACCCTCTTGAAGGGCAAACTGCATCGGGTGCGGGTCACTGCCGTCGAACTGGAATACGAAGGCTCCTGCGCGATTGACAGCGATCTGCTGGCTGCGGCAGGCATCCATCCTTATGAGCAAGTACATATTTACGATGTGAATAACGGGGATCGTTTCAGTACCTATGCGATCAGCGCCCCGACCGGGTCGGGGATCATTTCGGTCAATGGCGCGGCGGCGCGGCGGGTGGCCTTGGGGGATATCCTCATCATTGCGGCCTATGCGCAGGTAGCGGAAGAGAAGGTTGCCGGTTTCCAGCCGCAACTAGTGTACGTGGATGAGCACAATCGCATAACCCGACGCAGTCAGCAGATTGATCCCGCCTCCGCCTGAGCGGTGAACCCCTTGTTGAAGGGGATACCCCGTAATACTCGGCTGCTGATGAGCGCGCGCGCCGCCCGCAGCGTGGGGCAGGGGGCGCTGGTCGTGGATTTCGCACTCTATTTGCATGCCCTGCACTGGGCAACGCTAAGTATTGGCGTGTTGTACTCGGTTAGCCTACTGGTCGGCGCTTTAGCAACCCTGCTGGTGGGTCCCTTGAGTGATCACTTTGGTGCCAAAGGCTTTCTATTGGGCTACGAAGGAATTCAACTCATCGCTGCGTCCATCGCGCTCAGTACCGCGCAACCTGTCTGGCTTACTCTGGCTGCCATTCTCGGGGCCTTCGGTCGCGGCGCCAACGGCGGGGCCGGTCCCTTCGCCCCGGCGGAGCAATCCTGGATGTCGCGGAGTGTGGCCAGCGAGCAATGGGGAAAGATTTTTCACTTTAATACCAGCGTCGGACTCTTTGGGATGGCGGCGGGTGCCACACTGGCCACCCTACCCGGTATTTTAGCGGGCGTGTTGCCGGGTGCTGAGGTTTACAGACCACTCTTCCTGGTTGTCTTGCTGGGTTCGCTTATCTGCCTACTGTTTTTGCATGCCGCCGAAGAGTCGCCGACTGCTGCGGCATCAGCGGAGCAAAGTGAGCAGATACAGACAGCCCCTCCAGCGGCGCGCAAGCCCATCTGGCGGGTGCTGCTGACTTTCGGCACCATTAATGCCCTGAATGGTCTGGGAATTGGTATGGTTGGGCCGTTGATGGCGTACTGGTTTCACCTGCGCTTTGGGGTGGGACCAGCGGCGATTGGTGGCGCGATGGCACTCGCCTTCGTCAGTGCCGCTTTCATGTCGCTGATCGGTCTGCGCCTCACCCGGCGCTTTGGCTTGGTGGGAACGGTTTTGCGCATGCGCCTGCTCGGACTGGTTCTGTTGCTGGTTCTGCCGTTCTCGCCGTTTTTCTGGCTGGCGATGCTGATTTTTATCGCCCGTGGGGCATTGAATCAGGGGAGCATAGGCTCACGGCAGGCGCTATTTCTCGGCTTGGTAGACGAGGACCGACGGGGCCTGGCCGCGACGGTGAACAGCCTGTCTGTACAGGCCCCGCGTGCTATTGGTCCGACGATTGCCGCCACGCTCTTTCAGGCAGAGATGCTGGTAACACCCTTTCTCATTGCGGGGGTACTGCAAGGTGCGTATTTGTATTTTTTTCAGCGATTTTTTAGAAAAGAAATGACGCCACACAGGTGACAAGATCAGGAAACAACCGAGGTAACAACAGCGCCTCTTGCGCGCGGCGCGAGACCCGCAACATCCGCAGCCTATGACCTCGCCCAGACCGCGACGGGCGCAATTTTATGGTTCCGCATTGCCAGACGGGGTAGGCGGCGACTATGCTCTAAGCATGGACCATACTAACCCCAATTCCTTTCGTTTCGCGCCGCTACGGCGGGCTGCCTATCGCCTGAGTGTGACCCAAGCAGAACA
>JAAOMR010000117.1 GCA_018853935.1 Acidithiobacillus ferrivorans | reverse complement strand
AAACCCGCCAGCAGGAAAAACCAGAGGCTTACATGGCGGAGCGCAGCACTGAGGCGGGGGCGTGGGGTATCGGCGACGGGCAGCGCGCTATAGGGCAAATAGCGACTGGCCCACCATGCACCCACCAGAAAAATGGCGATGCCAGGCAAAAACGCGGCCATCCCCCAGCGGGCGATCAGCCCGCCCATGCCCAGTGACAGGGCGATAAATCCGAGGGAGCCCCAGAGTCGAATGCGCCCATAGGCAGTGCCACGACGTTGTGCCCAGTCCATGGTGGTGGCGTCCACCAGCGGCAATGTCGCCGCCCAGAAGAAGGAAAAAGTCAGCGTAATAAGCAGCAGGGCCAGAAAGTCACCGTGGGCCAGCCACAAGGTAAAAAAACTCGCTGCGGCAATCAGCGCCGCCCAGGGAACGATCCGCCGACTTCCCCAGAAGTGTGCCAGCCAGCCCCAGAGGTTGGGCGCCAGCACCTTACTGAACTGCACCGCCGCAGTGAGGATTCCGATGGCCAGGGGATCCTGGCCCTGGGCATGCAGCCACGGACCCCAGTAGGGCATGAACGCCCCCAGGGCGCAAAAGTACAGGAAATAGAAGGTGGCGAGCCAGCCCCCTTCCCGGTCTGCCTGCATACCTTAGGCGGGAATGGGAGGCAGGGGTGCCTGCACGTCGGCGTTCTGGGCGCGGTGACGCATCCAGTGGTCCATGATCACCAGCGCCAGCATAGCCTCGACGATAGGGACGGCGCGAATGCCGACGCAGGGATCATGGCGACCGGTGGTGATCACTTCGGCGGATTGACCGTGCACATCGATGCTTTGTCGCGGGATGCGAATACTGGAGGTCGGTTTGATGGCCACAGACAGCGTGAGATCCTGTCCGGAAGAAATGCCGCCCAAAACACCGCCCGCATGATTACTTTGAAATCCCGTGGGGGTTATCGCGTCCCCATGATGGCTGCCCCGCTGCTCTACCACGGCGAAACCATCGCCCATGGCGACGGCCTTGACCGCGTTGATGCTCATCATCGCCTTGGCAATATCCGCCTCCAAACGATCAAATACTGGCTCACCGAGTCCGACCGGCATACCGGTTACACGCGCATCTACCCGCGCGCCGATGGAGTCCCCTTCTTTGCGCAAGGCATCGAGAAAGTCGGCCATACGAAGCGCAGCCTGGGCATCAGGACAAAAGAAATCATTGCGGGAGATTTCTGCCGCATCAAAAGTCTCGGCATGGAGGGAACCCATCTGCGCCATCCAGGCCTGTATGTTTACGCCGAGATGCTCGCGCAGGAACTTGCGGGCGACGGCCCCGGCAGCGACCCGGGTCGCCGTTTCTCGCGCCGAGGAGCGACCGCCCCCCCTGTAGTCCCGTCGACCGTATTTCTGCAAGTAGGTGTAATCGGCATGACCAGGGCGAAACAGATCTTTGATTTTGCTGTAATCCTGCGAACGTTGATCGGTATTGCGAATCAGCAGCCCGATGGGCGTACCGGTGGTCAGGCCCTCGAAGACACCGGAAAGTATCTCGATCTGGTCGGATTCCTGACGCTGGGTAGTATGGCGTGACTGACCGGGGCGGCGACGATCCAGCTCGATCTGGATATCGGCTTCGTTGAGCGGCATGCCTGGCGGGCAGCCATCGACAATGCAGCCGATGGCCGGGCCATGACTCTCACCAAAGGTGCTGACCCGGAAACACTCGCCGATGCTGCTTCCCGCCATGAGTTATTTTTCCATTTCAATCATGGCATAAGCCGAATGATTGTGAATCGACTCGAAGTTTTCAGAAGAAACCGAAAACCACTGCACGCGCGGATCTTCCCGTAGCCGTAGGGCGACATCCCGCACCATATCTTCCACGAACTTGGGATGGTCATAAGCATATTCCGTGACATATTTTTCATCGGGGCGCTTCAGCACCCCGTAAAGCTGACAGGATGCCTCCGCTTCGATCAGATCAATAATGTCCTTAATCCAGATCGTTTCGCGGGCACGCACATGGACCCAGACATGCGCACGCTGGTTGTGGGCGCCATATTCCGAAATGCTTTTAGAGCAAGGGCAAAGACTGGTTACGGGCACCATGACACCTATGGTCAGGTGATAACCTGCCGGGGTAATCTCACCTATCAGTTCTACGTCATAATCCAGCATACTCTTGACACCGGATACGGGGGCTGCCTTCTGCACAAAGAACGGCAAGCGCATCTCCAACCGCGCCGAATCCGCTTCCAGACGCTGCCGCATTTGTTCTACTGCTGCGCCAAAGCTTTCCACGCTGAAGGGGCTCTCATGCGCGTTGAGGATCTCGATGAAGCGTGACATGTGGGTGCCTTTCAAGTGCGCAGGCAAACTCACATACATATTGCATTGAGCGATGGTGGGCTGCACCGCTCCATCACGATCCTGAAACTGCATGGGATGGCGCACGGCGCGGATACCCACCTGCTGGATAGCAATAGCCCGCGGGTCGGCACGACCTTGTACGTCTTCCAGGATTTCAACCGCGCAATCTCTCACCGCGGACCCCTCTTGGGAATAATGGACTGAATTGGTCATATACTACGCCCCGGATGGTGACCGGGCAAGCAATGCGAGCAATTCCCCGCCGGATTTCTCGATCCCTGCAGCATCCAGACCCAGATCGGCAAGCCATTGGCTGGCATCGCCCTGTTCGATAAAGGTGTCGGGAAAACCGAGCAAACGCAGAGGCCGCACGACACCCTCGTTGAGCAGGAACTCCGCGACGGCACTACCGGCACCCCCCATGCGTGAGCCTTCCTCCACAGTCAGGAAGGCCCGATGACTTTGCGCCAGGCTGGTCAGTAATTCCGTGTCCAGCGGTTTGACGAAACGCATATTGACGACGGTAGCGTCGAGCGCCGCACCGGCCACCATCGCTGCCGCAGCCCGCGTACCAAAGGCGAGAATCGCCAGTTCCTTACCTTCCCGCAGCACCTCCGCCCTACCGATGGGGATCTGCCGTGACAAATCCTTGTCCAGCGCCAGACCCCGACCGTTACCGCGCGGATAACGCACCAGCGCTGGCCCCTGATAGGCAAAGCCCGTGTTGAGCATGTCGCGCATTTCCTGCTCATCTTTTGGTGCCATAATAACCAGATTGGGAATGCAGCGGGCATAGGCCATGTCAAAAGCACCCTGATGAGTGGCACCGTCGGCGCCCACCAATCCCGCGCGGTCAATGGCAAAAAGCACCGGCAGATTCTGGATGGCCACGTCATGCAGGAGCTGATCATAGGCCCGCTGCAGAAAGGTGGAGTAGATGGCGACCACCGGGTGAATGCCGTCACAGGCCAGGCCCGCAGCAAAAGTCACCGCATGCTGCTCAGCAATGCCCACATCAAAATAGCGCTCGGGAAACAGTTGCGCAAAGCGCACCAGCCCGGAGCCCTCGCGCATGGCCGGCGTGATAGCGACCAGCTGCTTTTCTGCCGCACCCTTATCACAGAGCCAATCGCCGAACACTTGCGTATAACTGGCCGCACCGGCGGATTTCTTGGCCATTTTGCCATCCGTCTGGTTAAACGGGGTCACACCGTGATAGCCACACGGGTCCTGCTCGGCGGGACCGTAGCCCTTACCTTTTTTGGTGATGACATGGAGCAAGCGTGGCCCTCTGATTTTTTTGAGGTTTTCAAGCGTCTGGATCAACGTATCCAGATCGTGGCCATCAATGGGACCGAAATAATGAAATCCCATTTCCTCAAACAGCGTCCCCGGCGCCACCAGCCCCTTAACCCCTTCTTCCGCCTTTTTTGCCAGTTCACGCAAGGGTGGTACAAAGCTCAGGGCCTGCCCCGCACCTTCGCGTACCGTGTTATAGAGGCGCCCTGAGAGGATACGCGTCAGGTATTGGGATACCGCACCCACATTGGGTGAGATAGACATCTCATTATCATTGAGGATGACCAGCAAGTTGGCATCCAGGACGCCACCGTTATTCAAAGCCTCATAGGCGAGGCCTGCCGTCATGGCACCATCGCCAATGATCGCCACCACTTCCCGTGATTTATGCCCCAGCTTGGCAGCCACGGCCATCCCCAAAGCAGCACTGATGGAAGTGCTGGAGTGACCGGCGCCAAAGCTGTCATAGGGGCTTTCGTCCCGCTTGAGGAAACCGGAGAGACCATCCTTGATGCGCAACCGGGGGAAAAGTGGGCCGCGCCCGGTCAGGATTTTGTGGGGATATGCCTGATGGCCGACGTCCCAGATCAGGCGATCCTCTGGTGTGTTGAATACCGCGTGCAGCGCCACAGTCAGTTCCACGGCCCCCAGACAGGAGGAGAGATGTCCACCTGTCTGGCTGACCGTTTCCAGGAGAAACTGACGCACCATTTTGGCCACGCCTTTTTGCTCGCTACGCGACATCTGCCGCAACTCGGCAGGCATGGGAATGTCCTTCAACAAATCGCTCATTTATTGCGCTCTACAATGAGGCGCGCCAGGGCGCGGAGGTGATCGGCTTCTGTCTGCCAGGACTGCAAAGCCTCCAAAGCCTCGTCGAGCAGACGTCGGGCATAATTTTGCGCTTCGACAAGGCCGAGCAAGGTAACAAAACTGGGCTTGTTACGGCTGCGATCCGCGCCTTGCTGCGCTTTTCCAGTCTGTTGCAAATCGCCAATCTCGTCGAGGATATCGTCCTGTACCTGAAAGGCGAGCCCGACGCGGTCGGCGTAACGCAGCAGTACCGCGCCTTTCGATTCCTTCTCACCAATACCGGCGGCGCAGAGCGCCAACTGTACGGCGCAGCGAATGAGCATGCCCGTCTTGTGCAGGTGCATCTGCTCCAGTGCGGGTAAGGCCAATTCATGACCCACGGCGGCCAAGTCAATGGCCTGCCCGCCTACCATACCCCGCGAGCCAGAGGCCTGGGCAAGGGTTGCCAGCATCTGCACCTGCCATTCGGCAGGCACTCCCCAACCCGGCTCAGCCAGCACCTGAAAGGCTTGCGCCTGCAGGGCATCGCCCACGAGAATGGCGGTGGCCTCGTCATAAGCGCGATGACAGGTAGGCTGACCACGGCGCAGATCATCATTATCCATAGCCGGGAGATCGTCATGGACAAGCGAATAGGCGTGAATCATTTCCAGTGCCACCGCGGGACGGTCCAGATGCTCCAGCGGCACCCCCAGGCAGGCACCCGTCGCGTACACCAGCAAGGGACGAATACGCTTACCGCCACCCAGCGTACTGTAACGCATGGCGTCATGCAGACGCGCGGGCAGGATGTGCGCCGAAGGCAGTAGTGTTCCCAGAACGCTTTCGGTGCGCTGTACCGAGCGCTTCCGGAACTGCGCAAAAGTTTCATTGTTCACAACGGCATCCAAGGTCATACGTCTTCTTCCTGAGTAAGCGGAGTGGGAGCCGCGTCCTCTCCGAGTAATATTTCCACAGTCTGCCGGGCATGTAGTAACTGCGCCTCAGCGTGCCGGGACAGCTCCATGCCGCGCTGAAAAAGGGCGACAGCATCTTCCAGACCCAACTGCCCCCCTTCCAGGCGGCGAACGGTCTCTTCCAAGGCATCCAAGGTACTTGCGAAGTCTGCGGGGGCTTCCACGGGGGATGATTCATCGTTCATGTGCTTTTCCATGTTCGCCAATTAAACACTAGGCCCAGTCCTCGGGGCAAGGGATAACGAAGATTCAGACTGGACGGTACGTTCGCCAGACCCTAAAATTCGTGCCGTCCATATCTTAAGGGCTTCAGCCATGTTTCTGCAAAAGGTCGGGAGTGCGCCGAGCGCAGTCGGCGATGTCACCCGCTTCGAGGTGCTCGGCGCTATCAGCGTGTCACATTTTCTCAATGATAGTATTCAGTCGCTGATGCTGGCGGTGTATCCGCTGTTCAAAAGTAATTTTAACTTGAGCTTTGCGCAGATCGGGTTGATTACCCTGGCCTATCAGTTGACCGCATCCATCATTCAACCGTTGCTTGGGCGTTTTACCGATCGCCACCCCATGCCTTATTCATTGCCCTTCGGCATGCTGTTTACCTTTGGCGGGCTACTGTTGCTATCCGTGGCTCCGAATTATGAAGTGCTTTTATCTGCGGCGGCGTTGGTGGGTCTGGGTTCATCGGTATTTCATCCTGAGTCCTCGCGGGTGGCGCGGATGGCCTCGGGCGGGCGCCACGGGCTGGCGCAGTCCATCTTTCAGGTGGGTGGTAACGTGGGCGCGGCGGTGGGCCCATTGCTGGCCGCGTTTATCGTCATGCCCAATGGTCAGCACAGCCTGTCGTGGTTTTCACTGGTGGCGTTACTGGCCATCGTGATTCTTTCTTTCGTGGGGCGCTGGTATCAGCGTCAGCAACGTCAGCCCAAAAGGCCAACGGCAAAGATCGTGGAGCCCTTGCTGCCGCCCAAACTGGTGCGCCGCAGCATTCTCATCCTGGTCGCGCTGATGTTCTCCAAGTTTCTGTATCTGACCAGCATCAGCAGCTATCTGATTTTCTACTTGATGCAGCGCTTTCATATTGCGACGCAGGAAGCACAGATGCATCTTTTCATTTTTCTCGCGGCGGTGGCAGCGGGGACATTGATGGGGGGGCCGATTGGTGACCGGATTGGCCGTAAGAAGGTGATTTGGGTTTCTTTGCTGGGGATCGCGCCCTTCACCCTCGTTTTGCCCTACGTGGGCCTGACCCTGAGTGCCATTTTGACAATGATTATCGGTTTTTTGCTGGCTTCGGCCTTCCCAGCCATTGTGGTGTACGCGCAAGAATTGGTGCCCGGCAAGGTCGGGACCATTTCCGGTCTGTTTTTCGGGCTGGCTTTTGGTCTGGGCGGGATGGGTGCCGCATTGCTGGGGGAACTGGCAGACATCTGGAGTATCCAGATGGTGTATCAAATATGTGCTTTCCTGCCTTTGCTCGGTGTGCTGGCCGCATTTCTGCCGCATATCCCCAGCGTGCGGAAGCAGGCAGCCTGAGTACGGTGCGCCGCCTTTACTCAGGGCGGTCGATGATTCAAGCTTACGCCCAGTGCCTGCGGAGCGTGGGCGGGTTGAATTGCGTGGGGCGGCGTTGCCGCGAGGTTAGGACGATTGGCCATCGCTGAACACAAGTTTTATTTTCTGGTTCCCGAGGAAAAGCCCCACTGGAGTGAGAGCCTGCTGCCTTGGCTGCTGCTCTCCGCCCTGCTCATGGCGGCGGGTATTATTTTCTTTGTCCATATTCAGAAGCCGAAAAGGCAGTCGTTGCCGAATCAAACAACGGTCCACAAAACCTTCCACATCATGCCGAAACCTATTCGGTCCCAGGCACCCAGTCCAAGCAAGCCTCGGGTCGCACCGCTCAGCAGACCGGTAGTAGTGCCACATCGGGTCGTACCCGCCGCACATCCGCAGCCCAGACCGCGACCGGTGCCGCAACCCCGCCGCGTCCCGGCGCGGGCACATCCGCTGCCGCAGCCGGTGTCACCAGAGATGACACCAGCATCTCCCGGTGCGCAAGCGCAACCTTTGCCGCATCTCAGCATCGGCAGGCTGGAGCAACAGATGGATCAGGTGGCCCGTGCCGCAACGGCCAGCCCGCCATTACCGAAGTTCAAGAATCCGAAGGGCCCAGTGGCGGATTTTTATATCGCCGGATGGATACAGAAACTGGAACGGATCGGCGATCTTAATTACCCGGGAGACATGGTCGGGCAACTCAAGGTCAAAGTAGTACTGAATCCGCAGGGGGACCTTAAACGCATCATTATGGTGCGGTCGTCGGGGAATAAAGCCCTGGATGCGGCAGCGGAACGGATTATTCGGCTCTCCTTCCCATATATGCCATTCTCAAAGCAGCTCGCGGAGCAAACCCGTAAAATAGAAATTCCGCTGAATATGCATTTTCTGGGCGTGCGGCATGTGTCGGCCGGGGGGGGTTAATCTCATAGGTTATCCGCGGTCATCGCTTTGCCCGGCCGGTTCTCTGCTTTAGATTCGCAGGCCCCTGGATCAGCGCAAGTGAGGTGCTCAGTGCGTCGTCACGGCCGGCTGATCGGCAATTTCGGCGCGGACTTTGTCCATATCCAGTGCCAACGCCTGCTGAATGACTTCGTCCAGCGCGCTGGCAGGCAGTGAACCGGCCTGCGAAAAAATTCCGATCTGCTGCCGGAAAACGGTCAGCGTAGGAATAGAGCGAATCTGGAAAGAGCCAGCCAGCTCCTGTTCCGCATCGGTATTGACCTTGCCGAAGACGATACCCGGATATTTTTCCGCAGCCGCCTCAAAGGTGGGGGCAAAAGCCTTGCAGGGCGCGCACCAGGAGGCCCAGAAATCGATGATTACCATATCATTATCGGTGACAACGGCTTCAAAATTGGCGTGCGTGAGCTCTATTACGGCCATTAGTAACTCCCTATTTAAGTGGGGTGTTCGCGCGGGAATGCGCCAAGCATGCGGGACCATCCCGAATGACAGAAAAGTGTATTATGCCGACCTTAGAACGCGGAGGGGGACAGGGTCAAGAGTTCCTGATCTTCGTCCCATCAGCCATGAGAGTATGCTATGACCATGAGTAATTCGCCGATCCCGATTCTTACCGTCAGTGCGCTGAACGGTGCCGTCCGCGAAATTATCGAGGGGAACTTCCCGCTATTGAGGGTAGCGGGCGAACTTTCCAACTTCAGCAGCCCCGGATCGGGACACTGGTATTTTTCGCTGAAGGATGCGCGGGCGCAGGTGCGCTGCGCGATGTTCCGCCAGCGTAATACCTATACGCGGATACAGCCGCACAATGGCATGCAGGTGCAGGTACTGGCTCAGCCGACCCTGTATGAAGGACGCGGCGAGTTTCAGTTGATTGTCGAGCAATTGCTGGATGCCGGTGAGGGCGATTTACAGGCGCGTTTTGCGGCACTGAAGGACAAGCTCGCGGCCGAAGGGCTTTTTGCGCCGGAGTTGAAGCGGCCCCTTCCCCGTTGGCCGCAGCGGGTTGCCGTGGTCACTTCCGCGAGCGGAGCGGCACTGCATGACATCCGGGTGACGCTGGCGCGGCGCTGGCCCATGCTCGCGGTAATGGTTTATCCGGTGCTGGTGCAGGGTGATCAGGCGGCGGCACAGATTTGCACGGCGCTAGGTCGCATCGCCAGTCGACGGCGGGAAGACGTGGTGATCTTGGCGCGTGGCGGCGGCAGTGCAGAAGATCTGTGGTGTTTTAATGAAGAAAACGTGGCGAGGGCTATCCGTGCCTGCCCGGTACCGGTAGTGACCGGCATTGGTCATGAAATTGATTTCACCATTGCCGATTTCGCCGGTGATCTGCGGGCAGCGACCCCCACCGCAGCGGCGGCAGCGGTTAGCCCCGACCGTGCTGAGTGGTTGCCGCAGATGCAGGCACAACGCCGACAACTGGAGCAGTCCATGCAGCGCACGCTGCGGGACGCGGCCCAGCGTCTCGATTATTTGCGACTGCGCCTTCGTCACCCCGGTGAACGGGTGCAGGATGCGGAGCGCCGTTTGTGCATGGCACATGAGGCCTTGCGGCAGGCCATGTGGCGTCGCCAGGCCGAATGCGGCGGACAACTGCTGGTCCTTCAGGCGCGGCGTTTGCGGCAAGACCCGCGCCAGCGCTTGCAAAGCCTGAATGAGATGCTGAAAACCCGGCGCACCGCGCTGATTCTGGCGATAGATAAGCGATTGGCCAGCGCCGAGGCGCAGCAGCAGCGACTGGTGGCGGCCTTACACCTGCTGGACCCCTTGGCCGTACTGCAGCGCGGTTTTGCTGTCCTTCGCGACGGGTCCGGCAAGGTTATTTTTGGCAGCGAGTCCGTCGCGGTGCATGCGCAAATCAGCGCAACCCTGGCGCGGGGCACCTTAGTGTGCGAAGTCGTCGATAAAAGTGATTAACGCGATATGCCATGTACCGCACCATTGACATTGGTGCGGTACAATCGTTGGTGGATATATTCCGCAAAGAGAATGCCCGCGAGGCTATCGCTACTGACGAAGCCTCTCAGGCAGCAAGGAAACTCTCTATCCGCTATGCGCCTTTATTACGGTTTCGACACGCTGCGCGAATGCCGGATTCGTTTGCGCCTTTTTCATTAACGTCTCGTAGGCAACTGGTGAGAGATGATTCTTCGTCAGTACTGTTTTAACCTTCTGGGTATATGTCTGAATCAATTGTTGATGCTGGGTCTGCGTCAATTTTTGCGTAGCGAGGTCACGACGGACTTTTTGATTGATCGGGCGGACCGCTATGATCGCCGCAGCAAAATGATGTAACTCTCCGGGGCCCACCTTAGGTCCTGAAGAGGGCTGCGCCGACATCTGGTTGGGCGCAGGGGCGCCCTGACCCGACGGCATAGCCGAACTCGAAGATTGTTGCTGTGTGGCCATTGGACTACCCATACTTGCGAGGGCCAAGGTACTGCCACAACTAAAAATACCTGCTCCCAACAAAATGCGAAGCGTCAAATACTTTTTCATAATGGTACTCCTATCTTAGGTTTGCAAATAGCTATTAACAGAATTCCGTTAATAGCAGTAAAGATAACTGCGTGGTATGTATCCACGCCAGCCTTCACATGAAATATACCGTAACATGATTTTTTTGTGATGCCAACCATGTGCACCCATGGATAAATGGTTGTGATTATGATAATTTTTTAGTTGCTCCATTGCCACGCTGTGATACCAATTCATAATATATCATGAATAATTTATAAAACTAATTATGTTAGTGCTTGTTTTTAAATTTGTTTGGTGGCATATTGCAATGTGATGCCCAGCTGATTTACCCTCTACTTATCATAAATATATATATCTTGTCGGAATGCCCTGCTTTCAATATTATTGCTTCCTATGCTAGTGTGGAAGTTGCACAACATCCATGACAACCGTCGTCATCAACGCAGTATTACAATAAACCGCCGGTTGACATAAGCAAAACTCTCCTGATAGGGTGGAGTCGTTACGATGACGCGTGGTGCGTTGTTTTGCGCATTGAAAACGATCACCTAACGACTCCTGACCGGAGTCGTTGTGCTGTCGAGCAGGTTCAAAAATTCGCCGATGGTTCATCTGGTTATAAATATCAGTACAAATGTATTAAAAAGTTGATGGTTTCTATAACGCGCATTTTCTAGCCATTTCGCAGCGTGATACGCATCTCATTCCAGGAGAAATAATGGCATCCGTAAAACCTCGGAGCATAAAAGGGAAACTGCGGCGAGAAGGTTCTCTGCACGGCCTTATACTGGCCTGTGTGGGTGCTTCAATTGGTTCTGGGTGGTTGTTTGGGCCACTATATACGGCACAGCAGGCAGGCCCCTATGCAGTTGGTTCATGGCTGATCGGCGCCTTCGCTATCCTTTTGCTGGCGCTGGTTTTTGCAGAACTTGGTCCGTTGATTCCCCGGGCGGGTGCAGTGGTTCATCTGGCCCACGTGGGAAACGGTCCGATCATCGGCCATATGTGGAGCTGGATTCTCTTTCTTTCTTACGCCACCATCGCGCCCATCGAAGTTACGGCCATACTGACCTACGCTAATAATTACCTGCCGGGATTGTTGCTGCGGCATTCTGACCTGCTCAGCAGCAAAGGTTTCGCCATCGCGCTGGCGTTGCTAGCCCTTTTTGTTGCCATCAATTTTCTGGTGGTGCGCTGGGTGTTGAAAATCAACAATGGTGCCACCTGGTGGAAAATTTCGATTCCTGTGCTGACGGTTGGGGTATTGCTCGCCACATCGTGGCACCCGGGTAATTTCGTAGTGCATGCACGGAATGCAACGGCAGATTTTCACGGGATGTTCGTTGCCGTGGCCACCGGCGGTGTGATTTTCAGCCTGCTGGGTTTTCGTCATGCTATCGACCTGGCGGGAGAAAGTAAAAACCCGAAACGGGATGTACCGATTGCCGTTATTGCATCGGTCTTGATTGCATCGGGAATTTATATCGCCTTACAGGTGGCTTTTATCGGCGCGATACAGCCTGCCGATTTGGCGGCAGGGGGCTGGCAGCACCTCCAATTTTCGGGAATTAATGGTCCTTTTGCCGCCCTTGCCGCTGCGGTGGGAGCTGGCTGGTTGGCTGTGCTGTTGTACGTCGATGCGTTTGTATCGCCGGGCGGGACCGCACTGATTTATACCACCACTGCAGCCCGGGTTACCCTGGCGACCGCCGATACCGGGGCCTTGCCCAAGTGGGTAGCGCACATCAATCGACATGGTGTCCCCTGGGCCAGCCTGATTTTACTGTACGTTGTCGGTGCGATCTTCTTTTTTCCGTTTCCCTCCTGGCAGAAAATGGTGGGTTACATCGCTTCTATGACGGTACTGTCCTATATCATCGGCCCCATCGCGCTGATTCAGTTACGTCGGGCAATGCCTGACCTGGAGCGCCCCTTTCGCTTGTGGGCAGCACCAGTTATCGCACCTCTCACCTTCGTCGTGGCAAGCTGGATCGTGTTCTGGGCGGGTCTGAACACCCTGAACTTCATTTTCGGCACTTTGTTCGCCCTGCTAATCCTTTATGCGCTCACCGGTATCTGGCGGAAAGGACGATGGTCCGCAATGGGATGGCAGTATATGTGGTGGATTATTCCCTATTTTCTGGGTTTGTGGGGCATCAGCTGGCTGAGCCCGGCAATTCTGGGCGGAACGGGGGTGCTTGGATTTTTTTCCGGCATGGCGGCGGTAGCCATTTTGAGCCTGCTGATATTTTATGTGGCAATTCATCAGGCGGTGGCGGACAGTACCATGAGAGCCTACATGCATCACTTTAGCAAACGGGGTTCCAGTGCACCGTGAACAAGGTTTTTTTGTGCTTGCTGCAGATGCGGGTTTAGCTTTATCTCAACGACGGCGCTCTACCCTGAGCAGGGCCGGGTATCGACAAGGCCCGCTCTGTCGCTTTACTCTTGGCCTTCGTCGCCGCTGGCCTGAGTGGTGAATTTTTTCATTGGGGCGCTGATGCCCTGAATTCTGAGGAGTGTTCATGGCAAATCCGCAAGTAGTGCTGCACAGCAACAAGGGTGATATCGTCATTGAGTTGGAGGCCGAAAAAGCGCCTCAAACCGTCGAGAACTTTCTGCAGTATGTTGATGAAGGTTTTTTTGACGGCACTATCTTTCATCGCGTGATACCCGGTTTCATGATTCAGGGCGGCGGTTTTACGGCGGACATGCAGCAAAAAAAGGTCCATGCCGCTATCGCCAATGAGGCCGAAAATGGTCTGCAAAATGCGCGGGGCACCCTTGCTATGGCGCGGACCAATGATCCCCACTCCGCCACCGCGCAGTTTTTCATCAATTTGAGTGATAACGATTTCCTCAACTTCAAGACTGCCTCTGGATCAGGCTGGGGTTATGCCGTATTTGGCAAAGTCGTCAGTGGGATGGATGTGGTAGATGACATCGCCAAGACCCCGACCGGTAACAAGGGGATGCACCAGGACGTTCCCAAGGACACCATCTCCATCGACAAGGGCGAGCGTCTGCCTGCGGCCTGAGTCCATAACGATGCACGGTGCAGACTTTGATAACGGCCCCGTGCTGTTCATCTCTGACCTGCATCTGAGCTCCGCACAGCCCGCACTGACCGCCCTCTTCCGCCATTTTTGCGCACACGAGGGCCGGACTGCGCGGGCTGTTTTTATTCTGGGTGATCTGTTTGACTACTGGGTGCATCGGGATCAGGCGGCGGAAGCGCCTTATGCGGAAATCCTTGCCCTGCTCCATGATATGCAGAAGCAGGGCACCACGGTGTACCTCATGGTCGGGAACCGGGACTTTGCCCTGGAAGCCGGCTTTCTGGCCCAGTTCGGGGTTGTCACTCTGCCCGACCCGGCGCTGCTGCAACTGGGCGATCAACGTATCCTCCTGACCCATGGTGACTTGCTGTGTAGCGACGATCATCGTTACCAGCGTTTTCGCCGGGTGATTCGCCATCCGCTGACTCGCCTGACGCTGGGACGCCTGCCTTATGCCTGGCTCCAGCGTGTCGCCCGCGGATTGCGGCGCGGCAGCAGCCGGGAAGTGCGGGCCAAGGCGTCAGCCATAACCGATGCCAATCCGCAGACCATCGTCGCCGCTCTGCACGGGGAGGGTGCTTTCGCGCTGGATGGTGCCCCTTATGAGGTTTTGATTCACGGTCACACCCATCGTCCCGTTTGGGAGCAGGGCCCGGCGGGACGGCGCATGGTGCTGGGTGCCTGGGGCACCGATGGTGCGCAAATCGGGCGCTGGGAGAACGGCCAATGGTCCTTGCAGCTACTTAGTCCACCGTAATCTCAGCTTTTGCGCGACCGGAGGGAGTAACATATGGACGCCACGGAGCAGGATCCAATAGCGCGCGGTCTGAGCAGCGCTGCTGCCTTGGCGTTGCAGCAACAGTACGGGCTCAATCGTCTGCCCATGGCGCCTGCGCCGCGCTGGTGGCAACAACTACTGGCGCAGTTTCGCAACACCCTCATCGCGATTCTGCTGGCCGCTGCACTCTTATCGCTGGTACTCGGACATCTGGTGGACGGCGCGGTCATCGGCGCGGTGATCCTGATCAACACCATGCTCGGTTTTGTTCAGGAGAACCGCGCGGAGAAAGCCGTGCAGGCACTGCAATCTTTTCTCGCCCCGCAGGTGTTGGTCCGTCGCGATGGCGCCTGGCAAGATCTGCCTGCGGAAGCACTGGTGCCCGGCGACTGGGTGCGGGTAGAAAATGGTGCACGTATCAGCGCGGACATGCGCTTGCTGGAGGCGCATGCCCTGCGGGTGGACGAATCCCTGCTGACGGGGGAATCCGTCCCGGTGGATAAAATCACTTCTGGCGACGCGGGCGAGTTACTGCTGCGGGCCGGAACGCTGGTGACCGGGGGCGATGGTGTTGGCCAGGTGACCGCCACCGGCGGTGCCACCGAAATAGGCCGTATCCATCAACTCATGGGAACCACCCTGACCATGCGCTCGCCTCTGCTGGAGCGCATCAGCCGCTTATCCCGGACTCTCGCCTTCACCGTCGTTCTTCTGGCGGCCATCGCCGCGGGTATCGCCTGGTGGCGCGGCGAGACGCTGGAATTCGCCCTGCTCGCCGCCATCAGTCTGGCGGTAGCCATTATTCCCGAAGGGTTACCAGCGATAATTAGTGTGACCCTGGCGCTGGGTGTGCAGCGCATGGCGCAACGGGGCGCCATCGTCCGTCGCTTACCGGCGGTGGAAACCCTGGGCACGGTTACCGTCATTTGCACCGATAAAACGGGCACCCTGACGGAAAATCGTATGACCGTGCAGGACCTGGTCCTCGCCGATGATTCCCCTGCCCTGCTGCAACGTGCCCTGCAGGTCATGATTTTGTGTAATGACGCCCAACTACGCAACGATAAGAGCGGTATTGGTGACCCTCTGGAACAGGCTCTGCTCCGCTATGCGGGCACGTATGGTGCGGACGTCGACGTGTCGCGGATGGAATCTCCGCGGGTGGATGCCCGGCCTTTCAGCCACGAGCAGCCCTTCATGGCGACGCGCCACAGCGACGGCATCGCCATTAAAGGTGCCCCGGAATGGGTCCTGCAGCGCTGTCAGCGGATGGCGACCGCCAGCGGGGTGGCGGAAGTCGTTCCGGCCTATTGGCACAAAGCTATTGCGGACATGGCGACTGCCGGCATGCGTACCATTGCCCTGGCCAGCGCGGTGGATGGGCAATGGGAGACTCTGGACGATGGTGGCTGGACCTGGTTGGGCGTTGTCGCCCTGCTGGATCCCCCGCGTGCCGCCGTACCGGCCGCCATTGCCGCCTGCCGCAGTGCGGGCATCCGGGTGATTATGGTCACCGGCGATCATCCGCTGACGGCGGCCACTATCGCCCGTCAGGTCGGTATTCTGGAGGATGGTCCGGCGGCGGTGGTCGATCATGCCCAGTGGGCCGGCGCGGATACCGAGGAACGGCAGGCTCTGGCCCGCGACGCCGTGGTCTTCGCCAGAGTGCAACCCGCCGACAAGCTGGAACTGGTGCAGACCCTGCAGGCCAGCGGCGAGGTGGTCGCCATGACCGGTGACGGCGTCAACGATGCACCCGCCCTGCGCCAAGCGCAGATTGGCGTGGCCATGGGGCAATCGGGGAGCGACGTGGCTCGTGAGGCGGCGGCCATGGTGCTGAGTGACGACAACTTTGCCCATATCGCCACCGCCGTAGCGGAGGGGCGTCACATCTATGACAATATCCGGCGCACGACTTTCTTTATGCTGCCGACTAATTTTGCGGAAGGGCTGGTGATTTTTTTCGCGGTGCTATCGGGAATGATCCTACCTATTACTCCACTGCAAATACTCTGGGTGAACACTATTACCGCCAGTACGCTGACTCTGGCTTTTGCATTCATGGGGGCGGATAAAGGCGTGATGGAGCGCCAACCGCGTCCGGTCCGAGAGGCCCTCATTCCAGGGACTTTATGGTGGCGCATCGTCGGGTTGAGTGCCTTTCTGGTGGTAGCCGTCTTTGTGGTGTTTTTTGGCGATGCAGCTCTGCACAGCGCCAGCCATGCGCATACTCTGGCGGTGAACGCCCTGGTAGGCATGGAGGCCGGAATACTGCTGGCCATGTATGGGCGCTGGCGTGGTGACCGAGGGGATATCGTCCTGGCGGTAGCGATGTTGGCTGCTCTGATTGCCCAGGGGCTTTTCTCCTGTCTGCCATTTTTTCAGCGGGTATTCGCGACAACGGCGATGGGGGGTGCGGATATGGGGATCATTGCCGTCTGCACGGCGTTGGCGTGGCTGGTCGGCAAGCTGGTGGCGCCTCCGCAGATGCTCTGAAACACATCAATACGCTGATATTCATGCTAGAATAGTCCGCTGTAATCAGCGTCTATGAGGAGTTATAGAAATGAAAAAGGAGACCATTCGCATTGTCCCTAAGCGCTTCAAACCGCGTATGGGCGTGCAGCCAACGCGGGTAGAAAGAGACCGCACCCTGTACAGCCGCAAGGTCAAATATCGTGGCCAGGCAGGTCAGGAGGGAGATCCCCATGCCGTGACGATATCACATCATCAGGGCATGGGGATTTTCGCTACCGCGCGGATTTAATCCCGGTATGGCCACTTCTCTGAAACCACAGTCCATCGAGGCGGGATGGATGACGCGCTGGTGGCACGACTCTTTACTTTTACTGCGTGGTGCTCCCGCTTCATTCGTTATGCTGTATCTGGTGCTACTGTTGTTGAACGTGGCTTGGCAACCGTTGATTCTGAGCATTCCTATTGCCTGCGGGGTCATGGCCATTATTTTCGCGGTAGCCATGGCGGTACACCAGGGCAGGACACAGCTCATTGATGTGGGGCGCAGTATCCGCGACGTGCCGTGGTGGCCTCTGTCCCGTCTGATTTTAGAGATTGCGCTGCTGGTAATGGCACTGCTTATGCTGATGCTGCTCTTTCGGCATTATCTGGCGGGCATACTGAGCCATGATCATATTTCCTCTGCCGCCACCCTGCATAATGTGCACTCGCCGGACTGGCAAAATCTTCCCGAATGGTTGCGGTCCCTGATCACAAACGGGTTGGGTACGGCACAAACGATGTTGAGCAATGCTTTTCTGCTGCTTTCCGTGGGGGTCATCGTGGCTGGAATCACCACCCGAGCTTATTTGGCCCTGCTCGCCGGTATTCAGGCAGTACTGGTGAATGTGCGGGTCTGGCTGGTTTTTTTGCTGGCCAGCCTGTTATTACAGGGCGGCATCACTTTTTTGTCGGCGCGTTTGCACACTTTTGGGGCCGCCTTGCTGGTGTCTATTCTAGGTGTTGCTCTGCTCTTACTGGTGGGACTGTACGGCTGGTGTTTTGTGCGTGAAGCCTTCGGGTTGCCCGGCGCGCAGATGGCTAAGCGCGTGGTGGTTGCGGTGTGGCGGTCCACAAGGGCGTAAGGCGTGGTTGTTAGTCCTTTGCACCAGCATCCGGATATCGGTCAGATACCGGGGGGAGCCTGACGTCATTTGCGATAGTGATGGCCTCTGGATGCCAGAATTGAACTATGATTTTTATGTAGCTGCATGTTATCAGGAGGCATTAAGAACCATGGCAACGGCAAGACAGTTTTTGACGAACCCTTACAAGAAGGTGATACGCCCAATCCGACGGAATTTATCATGCAAATAAATTTTTTGCCGATTACCGCCTTGCTGGCAATGCTTATTATGAACATCCAAGCCGTAAGTGCCGAGGCTGCCACCCAAAATCCCTGCACCGGACCGTCCGCATTACTTGCCCTCCTCGATCGACCCACAGTGTCTGATAGTGCCTGCGTGGTGCAATACGGCCAAGCCGTACTGGAATTGGGTTACCAACATGCCAACCTTACGGGGACCGGGGGTTATAGCAATAATTTTCCCGAGACGGAATTGCACTTCGGCCTACCGGGCAACAACGAGTTCGTCCTGCTGCCGCCCAATGACAATCTCCAGCAAGTCCCCGGCAGGCCCTATCTCCAGGGGTTCTCGGCCACCACGGTCGGCATCAAGCACGAGTTGGGCTATAGCAAACACTGGTTGGGATCTGTGGAAAGCTTGTTTACCCTGCCCTCCGGGAACCCTGCATTTGGCAGCCCGGGGCTAGGAGTGGCGGTTAACGGTATCGTTACCTACGCTCCCAGCAACGACACAGGAATATCCTTGCAATTGGGCATCACATCCCAGACTAACCCCGCACTTGCTGGAGGTGGCCGTTTCACCAGCGTTAATCCGGATATCACCTTTACTTGGTTGCCTTTGTGGAATTTGCAGTTCTACGGTGAAGCCTACGGACAGAGCCGTACTGGGCCGGGCCAGGGGTCTGGTTTTGATGCGGACGGCGGTGTGCAATATCTGCTCTCCCCCTACTGCGAGGTGGACCTCGAAGAAGGGGTGCGCCTGAGTGGAAACTTGGGTGGATTTACACACTACTTCGGGGCAGGGATGGGTTTTCTGTTCTGACAATCAACGTAATTGCTGTTCTATGGATGTGCTCCATGCGTTGTTTTTTGCAACGGACCGACCAATAGCACTGAGCACTGCCTGCAAAGCGGCCGCGGTGGTATCCTCACCAAAAGCCACTGCGGATGCCGCATGCCCATGGTCCACACTGACCCGGGCGCAAGCCATGGCCCGGGCGCCGGTACCGCTACCGAGGGCATGCTGGTCGAACTGTTCCACCTCGGCACGCACGCCCCAACTCTGGATCAGCGCATCGACCAAAGCAGCTACGGCACCGCTCCCCTTGCCCTGTAAAATATGCGGCCGTGCCTCCGGGCCAAGCACCACGGTCGCTGCGACCTGCTCCCCTTCCCGGCTGAGACGATAGCGGCGCAGGTGCCAGTCCTCCACGGGATGGCAGTAATGGCTCTCGAACAGGGCGAAAATCTGCGCTGAGCTGACTTCACCGGTCTCCTGCTCGGAAGCCGCCTGCACTATGGCGCTGAAGTCCTGCGCCAACCAGCGCGGCAAGGAAATACCGTGGTCGCGCTCCAGCACATGGGCGACACCCCCCTTCCCGGACTGGCTGTTGATGCGCACCACCTCCTCGTACTTGCGCCCCAAATCGGCGGGATCGACGGGCAGATAAGGCACCTCCCAGACGGCAT
>JAAOMR010000116.1 GCA_018853935.1 Acidithiobacillus ferrivorans | reverse complement strand
TGGTGGAAGAATTCTTCACCTGGGTGGCCGACACGGCCGCCGATACCGGATTACTGCCCAGCAATCCCATGAGCAAAGCCTTGGCCTATGCCCACAAACGCCGGGCGGGGCTGGAGGTCTTCCTGAGCGATGCCGATGTGCCCATCGACACCAATCATCTGGAAAGAGGCTTGCGGGTGATCCCCATGGGCCGGAAGGCTTGGCTGTTCTGCTGGACGGAACTGGGTGCCAAACAGGTCGGTCAAGATACGCCCCTCAGTTACCGCTTACGGTCCAGAATTTCCACCATGGTTTAGTTTTTATATTTGTGACCCCCTCAGTAAATGGGGTTTTATTTTCAGGATTGGACATCGGCATCTTAACGAGTCGTGTGATAGCTCTTGAACCACACTCAGGACAAGTTAAACATGCATCAACATCATCCTCATTAATTTGAATTGTTTTTTTCCAGGCACACGCAAGGCACCCCAATGCCACATATCTTTGACGAACTGGATTTTTGATATTTTGTTTCCTTGTTGTTTCAGGCGGTTCATAAGTGTAACGAAAAGTCCAATATCACCAATCTGCTTTTGTAAAAGTGGCGTGCAGACATGGACATAGAAGACCTGGCAAAATGTATCATCTGTTCCATGACCAATATTTTGCCTATTTATTGCGCTGGATGACAGTTCCAGGCAACGAGCTACTCATAACCGGCGGCGCGTTGCATTTTGGCCGTTAAGGTGTACACGAACCGCCCGGGGGAATCCAGATCCACGGGGAAGACCCAGCAGAGGTAGCTGAGCTGCCCTAGGAGGAGATTGCCCAGCGGATCGGTGACTTAAGCTTTTAAGGCTGATCGAAGGTCCTTACGGTAGGATTTATTCCGTCTTTCAGAGGTCTCTTGTCTCCCGTGATCAGGCGGGTGCCTCGTTTGAAAGTGAGATAGGCCCAGAACCAGTTGAACATCACCGAGATGCGGTTGCGCAACCCGACCAGAAGCGCCACATGAATCAGACCCCATAGCCACCAGGCCGGTGCGCCGCTCATGTTTACGCCGTTGAAGCTTGCCACCGCAGCTTTCCTGCCGATGGTGGCAAGGCTACCCATATGACGGTATGCAAATGGCGGTTGCGCAGACTGTCCCTGCAGTTTCCTGCGAATCGCTCTGGCTACGTAGGCACCACCCTGCTTCGCCGCCGGTGCCAGGCCGGGCACCGGTTTTCCTTTCCAAGCATTGGCCAGCGCCGTATCACCGATAACAAACACGTTTGGTAGACCCATTACCGAGAGGTCCGCTTCGACTTTTACCCGTCCGCTACGGTCGGCTGAGGCATTGAGCCATTGCGCCGCCGGCGATGCTACGACCCCTGCCGCCCACAGCACGGTATGCGATGCCAGGCGCTTGCCATTGATGAGCACTCCCTCTTGATCAATATGATCCACCTTGCTCTTCAGCATAACCTCAACGCCCAACCGTTCGAGTGACCGCTTCGCTTTTTCCGATAAACTCTCGGGAAAGGTCGGCAACAGGCGCGGAGCCGACTGGACCAGAACTACGCGAGCGCTGGCCGGGTCGAAATAGTGGAACTCCTTCTCCATGCCGTAGCGCGCCAGTTCGGCAACGGCCCCTGCCAACTCGACCCCCGTAGGCCCACCCCCTACAATCACGAAGGTGAGCAGGCTCTGCAGATCAGCGGGATCTTCGGCGGCTTCCGCCCGCTCGAAAGCAGAGAGTACGCGCCGCCGCACTTCCTCCGCGTCATCAATGGTCTTTAACCCCTGCGCATGGGGTTCCCAGTCGTCCCGCCCAAAATAGCTGTGAGACGCGCCCGTAGCGAGCACCAGATAATCATATGGCACACGTCGTTTGCCGATTAACACCTCTTGCTGCACGGTATCGACCCCTGTCACTTGTCCCAACAGCACCCGTACGTTGAAATAATCGCTAAACAGGCCGCGCACCGTAGCAGCGATATCGGCGGGAGACAGCGAGGCCGTGGCGACCTGGTACAATAACGGCTGGAACAAGTGGTAGTTATGGCGATCGATCAAGGTCACCTGCACCGGCGTTTTCGTCAACTTCGCCGCGCAAGTCAACCCACCGAAACCTGCGCCCACGATCACCACGTGCGGCGCCCCTTCCAGCGAGAATATTTGCCTGCCGCTAATCTGTGGCAGGGCGCTAAGGATCAGCCTGTCGAGCGACAGGTTACCGGGCCCATACAACGCAACAAGTGCGAGCGTCATCACGAAATATACATCCGCCGGCCCAACCGCGCCGGTTATATGCATACCGATAACGGTCATGATAAGCACTAGCGCGGCGGGACGGGCAACAAAGCCGAAAGCAATAAGTAGCGCACACACCAGCGCCAGCGTAGGTGTTGGTGCAAAATGAGCAAGCGATTTTTCCGGCAGTAGTTTTACCAGGCGAATTGGTATCACCGCTTCCATGCTTACCACCAGCAGTGCCAAAGCAAGCCACAGACGGATAAGCAATTGATAGTATGGCTTGAGATACCGCGTAACGGCACCTGCCAGGCGGGTTAGAGCCGTGGCGAAGGGCAGCGCGGTATCCCCTAATCCACGCGCCAGGAGATGATCCAGCGACAATGGCCCCGCGCCACATATCACGAACCACCCGAATAGCACTGCCGAGTACAGGTTGATATCCAGGGCGAGGTAGTTGAACTGGACCACCAGCACGAGAATGAGCATGTACAGCGCGGCCCACCGGGTTGCCAACCCCAGCGCGAGCAATACCGGAATAAGCATCTGTATCGCTGCCCCCAGGTAGGTAGGGCTTAGCGGCTCCACCCAAGGCACGGGATAGGCAACATTAGACAGATAAGGTGCGATGCTCAGATCGAAAATCTTCAATATCCCCGACACAAAGAAGACCTTCGCCAACCACAGACGGATCAGGAGGCCCGCTACGGGTCCAACCGATCGTTCCATCACCCGGTAAACGGCACCGATGATGCCCATCGGCACCAGCAACCAGCGGATGCCATCGGGCGCTAGCCGGAGCCGATGGTTGTTAGTGTTCTGCGACACTAACAAAACCTTTTAGCAGCCATACTGCAGGATCTGCCATGCGTTGGTAACAGCAATACATCGTTAGAAATCCTTGTTATATCCAGAGCGTTATTCGCTAAAGCGCAATCAAGGTGAGGTGCATACATCTCTATAAAAGCGGTTAAATACTGACGTAAATAGGTCTCTTTCCTTAACGCAAGGTAAGTGATACTCGGCTCAAATAGATGGCTCACATCAAGCATGCCAAGACTTGAATCCCGCGTTTGATCATAAGCCATACTAGCTACAATACCAATGCCTAGCCCAGTTCTACATAGGCCTTAATTACATCCGAATCAATCGCTGAAAGCACGATACTGGGTGACAATCTGTGATAGGAAAAAGTTTTATCAATCAATGAGCGGCGCGATGACAACGCGATTCCCTTGATAGCAAGGAATGGCAGCAAGACCAGCATGAACGTTTAATGCCTCGGTTGCAATAGCCATATCCGCATCACCAGAGGCCAGCAGTTCCGCGATCTGGGTAGGATTGCCTTGGCGCAGTCGTAACTGGGTATTCGGGAACGGCCCGTAAATTTTTTTACCGCGCCAGGCAGCGTATATCGGGCTTGGGTATGGGTAGCGGATATTCTCGATATCGCGTATCGCCTGCTGAGCAAAGTGAAAAACCCTTTCACCTTCTGGGGTCATTCCGACTATTCGTTTGCCCCTACGCAAGAAAAGTTCAGCGTGGAGTTCAGCCTCCAAAAGCTGGACCTGTTTACTCACCCCAGGCTGCGACGTATGCAGGTTGTCGGCAGCGGCACAGAGCTGTTGTAAGTTCATCAGGAGGATCATCACCCAATCTAATTGGCATATAGATATAATATATCAGTATTTCCATCTTTGTACATCCGTGCTTAGAATCAAAGTCATTGATGAACTTGGCAATTTTACCGCCGTACACATGGGGGCGTTGATGCACTTTTGCCAGCGTGGACCGGACTGCCTCAGTCTTTCTGGATCTCGGATTTGCCACGGGATCCCAAGAGGAGAAGGGATCTATGGCTAAGGACTGCCGGGAAGCCACTGCTGCCAGGATACCCACAAAAATATAACCATGTTTTGGAAAGGAGATCTAACTGATGATTATCAATCGTAAAAAGGCCATTGAACGTGCCACGTTTCTTACCCGAACAAGTAGTTTGAACGCGGCGACGATTGCGGTTGGGGAACAACTAGCAGGGGCGGCGGAACTCTCCATGGATATGGCCATAGCCGTGCTCGGCAACAATCAGATCGCCGAAATGGCCGGATTCCTCAATGATAGCAAGACGTGTAAGGAACTTGATGTACCCTGCGACGGCGTGGGATTAGACCTTGATGAGTTGCGGGAGTGGGGCTTGACGAGAAAACAATATTGCGTTGCCCATGAAATCGCGCTGGTTGCCCATATGGTTGATCGGGCTCGTACACACCACAATGAATCTACAGGTACACCAAGAATCCTAAGAGCCTATGCTTCTTGAGACTCCCAGAAAGAAAATCGTAGTCATTCGAGCTGCGCTATAAATAATTGTAAAAACCTTGAGGATGACATGGAATCGCTTCAACGATCAGATGTTCCGCTGACTTTCTCCAAACAGAAAGACTTGCTGCGTTTCGCCGAAAGTTTGAACCGCGAGCAATTACTCTGGGCCAGCGGTTACCTGACGGGCGTTGGTAATACGATCAACGTTCAAGAGATATCAGGAAATGCCGATACGCGTATTACCATCTTGTTTGGTACGGAGACCGGTAACGCCAAAAGGTTGGCGGAGGCTCTGGTAACTAGGGTACAAGCCGCGGGTATGCAGGCTGATCTCCAGGATATGCTGACGTACGGTCGCGCCAAGATGCGGCGGGATCACACCCTGCTGGTTATCGTGAGCACGCATGGCGATGGCGAGCCCCCTGACAGCGCCCGTGCCCTGCACACCCTTTTAACGGACCGCCAAGCGCCGGATTTGCGCCACCTCCGCTTCTCTGTACTGGCATTGGGCGACGCGAGCTACCCTCGGTTTTGCCAGGCCGGAAGGGATTTCGATGCGGCCTTCGCTGCCGCTGGTGCGCATTGCCTGATCCCCCGAGTCGATTGCGATGTGGATTATGAAGAGCGTGTTACATGCTGGATGGAGCAGGTCCTGGAAGCCCTCACCGTTGGTGATTCCTCTCCGGCGGCATCGCTTCCCGCCCCCACTCCGAAACAGGGATACTCGAGCCATGCCACTTTTCCCGCCATTCTACTGGACAAGGTGAATCTCTCGGGCCGCGGATCGAGCCGGGAGGTCTGGCATCTCGAACTCGACCTCGATGGATCGGGCCTTCACTACGCACCGGGTGATATCGTCTCCGTGAACCCGATCAATCCGCCGCAACTTGTGGAGGAACTGCTCGATCGGCTCGTACTGGATCACCGGGCTCCGGTACGGACTAGGCAAGGTGAAATGCCGCTGGTGGAGGCCCTCGCCGCGCACTATGAAATCACCAGAATCACCTGGCCATTTCTGGAGCGTTACGCGCGCCTCAGTGACGCGAAGGCTTTGCAAAGCGCGATTGCCGGGCGGAACGTCAACGGTCTCGACACCTGGACGGACGGCCGGGACGTCATCGACGTCGTTGGGCAATACCCCGTCAAGGGACTCAGCGCGCAATCCTTCACCGACTGCCTGCGACCCTTACCGCCGCGGCGTTATTCCATCGCTTCCAGCCTTCTGGCCGCCCCGGGCGAGGTCCATCTGACCGTCGCGGCCGTCCGCTACAGCAGCCACGGACGGGAACGCATGGGCGTTGCCTCGACATTTTTGGCCGATCGTATTGCTGTCGGTCGGCCTGTACCCATATTTATCGAGCCCAACGCCGAATTCCGGCTACCCGAAAATTCCGGACAGGCGATGATCATGATCGGGGCCGGGACCGGGGTGGCCCCCTTTCGTTCCTTCTTGCAGGAACGGGAGGCGCTGGGCGCTGCCGGGAATAACTGGCTTTTCTTCGGTGACCGCCACTTCAGCACCGATTTTTTGTATCAGCGGGAATGGCTACGTTGGCTCAGGGATGGACGCCTCACCCGGCTCGACGTCGCCTTCTCGCGCGACCAGGAACGCAAAATATACGTCCAGGACCGTTTACGCGAGCGTGCCGGTGACGTATTCGCATGGCTTGAAGAAGGTGCCGCCGTGTATGTTTGCGGGGCCGAAGCGATGGGCAGGGCGGTACAGCAATCTCTGGTGGATATCGTTCAGTCGGCCGGGCGCACGCAGGTTCAGGCCGAGGAATATATTCTGGAATTGAAACAGACGGGGAGATATCACCGAGATGTCTATTAATGACAAAGCACTTTCCGACGTGGAACGGATCAAGGCGGAGAGCCAGGGGCTGCGTGGCACATTGCGGGAGAGTCTACACAATCCCGTCACCGGTGCGCTGGCGGAAGATGATGTTCAGGTCATCAAATTCCACGGCATTTACCAGCAGGACTATCGCGACCTGCGGGCGGAACGCCACCAACAAAAACTGGAGCCCATGTATCAATTCATGGCCCGGCTGCGCTTGCCGGGCGGCGTATTAAGCGGAGCACAATGGCTGGCGTTGGGCGATATCGCCCGCACCTACGGCAATGGCGGTCTGCGTATCACCAGTAGACAGAGCATACAATTTCACGGACTGCTCAAGCCGCATCTCCAGCCGACGCTGCAAGCCCTCGATCGGGCACTGCTCGATACGGTCAGCGCCTGCGGCGATGTCAACCGCAACGTCATCGTCAGTTCCGCCCCGCAGATCTCCGCCTTCCATGCCGAGGCATACGGCTGGGCACAGAAAATTGCCGAGCACCTGCTGCCGCGGAGCCATGCCTATCATGAAATCTGGCTCGACGGCCAGCAGATAACCGCGCCGGAGGAGGATCTCCTGTACGGACCAACTTATCTGCCCCGCAAATTCAAGATTGCCATCGCCGTGCCGCCGCACAACGACGTCGACGTGTTCACGCAGGATCTTGGGTTCATCGCCATACACGAGGGTGGGCGGTTGCTGGGATTTAATGTGTGCGTTGGGGGAGGCCTGGGCCGCAGCCACAACAAACCAGATACCTACCCGAGACTGGCGGATGTCTGCGGATTTTGCGCCCCCGGGCAGGTGTTGGCCATTGCCGAAGCCGTGCTCACTACCCAACGCGACTACGGGGATCGGAGTGACCGAAGCC
>JAAOMR010000115.1 GCA_018853935.1 Acidithiobacillus ferrivorans | reverse complement strand
TCGAGCTCCAGCAAGGCGCCCTGGCCGAGATAGTTGAGGACCAGGGCGGGCAGCACCAGAAAATACCAGGCCATGCGGATGGGTCGCACACCAAAATGACCCATATCGGCGTAGAGCGCCTCCGCCCCGGTGACGGCGAGGACTACAGCGCCCAGGATCACCAACCCACCGATGCCGTGTATTCCGAAAAAATGCAGGGCGTACCACGGGTTGAGCGCAAGCAGTACCTGCGGATCAGCGCTAATCCAGGTCAGTCCGGAGCCGAAAAGCAGCAGGAACCATACCAGCATGCTCGGACCAAAGAGGTGACTAATGGCTGCCGTACCGCGACGCTGGACCAGAAAGAGTCCAACGATCACACCCAGCGCCAGAGGGATGACCAGCGGTTTCCAAGCCGGAGAGACGACCTCTATGCCTTCCATAGCCGACAGCACTGAAATGGCTGGAGTGATGATGCTATCTCCATAAAAAAGAGCCGCACCCAAAAGCCCAATACTCAGTATCCACCAGCGCAATCGTCCGGAATGCCCTGTTGCATGGGCGGCCAGAGCGGTCAGCGCCATGACGCCGCCCTCGCCTTGATTGCTCGCCCGCATGATCACCCAGGCGTATTTGACACTCACGACCAGCACCAGAGCCCAAAAAATCAGGGAAAGGATACCTTGGAGATTTGCCGCTGTGGGTGGCAAGGACATGGCGGACAGGCAGGCGCTGAGGGTATAAAGCGGACTCGTGCCGATGTCCCCGAAGACCACACCGAGGGTGGCCATAGCCAGCAGGGGAAGGGTTTCTTTCTGGTCGTTCATGATGACGTTCGCCAGTGCCTGTACGGCTGCAAATACCGAAGATAAAAAATGAATATTCGCTCGAATGCTTCCTTTACCAAAATCAAATGCTTCGAATGCAGCGAACCGGTACTCCGTAAATGCCCTGACCATCGCGGAAAGCTACTTTCGAGCGCTGCCCAATCCATGTCAGTAATTTTATGCATTGGAAGAGGGCGGCAGGGCAGTGGCCGCTGCAGCGGCCCGCATGCCCTGCACCGCCTGCCCCAATTCTTCCTGAAAGAGATGGCTGTGCCCATGCAACTGACCGAGCAGGCGATGGAGTTCGTCGCGCGTTCCGTTTTGCCGGACCTGGAGGATTTCCCGGCCCAGGATATGCACTGTTTCGTGCTCGGCCAGCAATGCCTCTACCCCTGTCAGTTCTGACGCATGGGCGTGCAGCCAGGTCGTGATCGGGCAGTCAGCCAGTTCCGTATTCTCGTAACCCTGATGATTCATCGCCGACTCTGCTGCCGCCCGCACCCAGCCCAGATGCTGGTACAGGGCCAGCATCGGCGTGTCCGCATCCCCGACGCCGAGGACAAAGCTGCGCACAAAATCCGCCACCACTTCCGCCTGCAGCGGCCTGGCAATGGCGTACCCCTGGAGATAGTTGATTTTCATCTCGCGCAGGAGGGCGATGTGCGCTTCGGTTTCCACCCCTTCCACGGTGATGAGGACGCCCATCGCCAAACCCAGGTTGACGAGGCTTTCGACGAAAATCAGGTCCTGGGGTTTGTTCGACAACTCGCGGATGAAACCCTGATCGATCTTGATCTCGTCAATGGGCAGATTTTTGAGTCGCAGGAGGGAGGCATACGCGCTCCCCACATCATCCAGGGCGATTTTGACGCCCGCACCGCGCAGTCGTTGCAGATGCTCCAGGGCGACCCCCGGTTCGAGAATTTCCCCAATCTCCAGCACCTCCAGCACCAGGGATTTCGGAGGGACACTCGGATACGCCGCCAGGATGCTAAAGATCGTATCGGCAAATCCGGGTTGATCGAGTTCTTCCGGGGTGACATTGATGCTGAGAAAGAGGTCCAGTCCGGCTTCCCGCCACTGTGCGAGCTGCCGCAGTCCCGTTTGCAGCACGAAGCGTCCCAGTGCCTGACGCTCCCGTACCCCCAGGGCGGAAAGGAATTTGTCGGGGGAGACCTCCCGACCCTCCCGGTTCCACCGGGTCAGGGCCTCGAGACCAGCCACCCGATCCGTCGCCATGGCCACCAGAGGCTGATAGCGGAGAGTCACCGCTCCGCTGGCCAAGGCCCGCAGGAAATCCCGGCGCAACAGTTCATCGCCCATGCTGACATTGCCAATATCCGGGTGGTAGAGCTGCACCCAGCCCCCGCTCTCGCGACTGGGGCGCGCCTTGGCCGCATACATGGCCTGGTCCGCGTGGCGCAGGAGCAGATCGGCGTCCGCCTCGTCAAAAGGATAGATAGTCAGTCCCAGGCTCGCCTGAATACGGACCATCTCCCCCTTGATGTTGAAGGGCTGTGCACTCGCGGTCTGGAGACGGGCCAGAACCTGATCCAGTTCATCCATATCGCGCAGGCCTTCCAACAGCAGCACGAACTCGTCACCCCCCAGACGCGCCACGGTATCCGTCCGGCGCACTGTACCTTGCAGGCGGCGGGCCATTTCTTTCAGCAGGTCGTCACCGGCATCATGGCCATAGGTGTCATTGACTGGTTTGAAATCGTCGATGTCGAGAAAACCCACGGCCAGAAGCCGCTCCTGGCGTGCAGATCGTGCCAGTGCCTTGCTTATCTCTGCATCCAGAGCGCGACGATTAGGTAGGCCGGTGAGCATGTCGGAGAACGATTGCCGCGCGAGATCATCCACCAATCGATGCCGTTCCGTCACGTCCACAAAGGTGCCGAGAATGCGCTGCACGCCATCCGTGCCGTCCAGACGTTGAACAGAAAGATCCACGTATATGACCGCCCCATCCAGACGGCGATAAGGCACATCTCTGAGCATCCCGTGGCCTTCGCTTAGGACCTTCTGATTAGCCGCGCCTACCCGATCGTAGGTTTCCTCGTCGAGGTAGAATCTTCGTATCGGGTGCCCGAGCAAATCCTCCGGGGAAGAGGCCCCGAACATTTCCAGCATTCGTGCGTTCACTTTTTCGAAAATCCTTTCTGGAAAGCGTATGACACCAATGCCAGACGACTGCGTGTTCAACAACACCTCGTTGAAGGCGTTGGCTTCCCGCTCCCTTCGCAGGATATCCAGGCGATCGAGGCCATAGCCGACGTCTTTGGCCAAATCCGTCAATATCTTCTGGAGATCGGCATCGAAAATATTATCTTCACCGTGACCCATCGCCAAGATGGCCCAGCGCTTGCCACCACGGAAAATGGGTAGAGCGGCGTTTGCACTAATCCCAAAGGCTTCGGCACGCTGCGCCCAGGGCTTCATGCGAGGGTTTTTGGTGAATGACGCATTGTAAACCAATTTTTGATCGCGCCAGGACAAGCCTGCTGGTCCTTGTCCCTCTGGAAGTTCTGCGGACGCGGATATACGTATCCCCGCCAGATAGCCCATTGGCCCGACGGCGGCAAGCATTTGAAACCAGCCATCGCTATCGGGCTGGCCAATCCACGCCAGCCGCAGATGGGCATGATGGACGGCCAGTTCGCAGAGGGATCGCAGCAAATCTGCTTCGTTCTCCATCTGGGCGATGGCTTCATTGGCGCTGGAAAGCAGCACACTGAAATCGATGATCCGTTGTAGGCGTCTGGCGCTGTCCTGCTGGGCGGCTTCCAGCAACTTGCGCTTGCTGATGTCACGCGTGGTGGCTAGCAAGTAAGGCTTGTCGAGTTCGACAGGCACCACGTTGACCTCCACAGGAAACGTCGAGCCATCCTTGCGACGGTGTATGGTTTCGAACAGCGCGTGTCCCGATTCCCATAACTGCGCAAGCCCATTCTGGGGGGCAGCGCTGTAAGCCGTGTCTATGTCGTAAATGCTCATGGACAGGAGTTCTTCACGGGTGTAGCCCAAGGCGAGGCATCCCGTCGCGTTTATGTCTAAAAAACGTAGGGTGACAGGATCGAGCACCTCAATGGCGTCGCTGGAATTATCGAGCAAGGCGCGGAATAATTTTAGCTTCGTCTCGGCCTGCTGATATTCGGTGGTGCTATGCATAATGGTCATCAATCATGTGCGTCGCCCCTTTCATACTTGCAAACTCACCAAATGGCTCTGCATGATTTTCACCGACCGGCGTAGTGCCTGCAATATATTTGGATCGGGGATGCCGGTATTCGCCGCAGTTGTCGGCCCATCGCCGGTGGCGCGCAATGCTGAAGGTGGGGCCATGTTCCATCGGCTGGGTGCAGTGGACCTGCGTCGCGAGGGGGCCCGGAAACAGTGCTCGACCGACGGCGATGGGATCGATCAACCCTCCATCCGCCAAAATCAGACCGTCGTGGCGCTGCGGAAGAGAGGAACACTTCCTGCCCGGTGACCATATCCGTCGCTACGCAGGCGAAAGGCCGGGCGGAATTCCTCAATCTTGCGATGCCGGGCCGGTCATAGCAGGTATTGGGTGATGGCACTGCCCCGGCTGAGGCCCCCGCCACCGAAGTCAGGAAAAACAGACGCAAGGTTTCCGACCAGCGGGTCGCGCACGCCGCCCGAACCCGGGACCAAGGTAATGCCGGGTTGCCGCTGCATTCCACCGTGGCTACAAAGATGGGCAGGAAGGCGGGGAAAATAAAAAGCGCCGTCCGGAGAGCGGCGCCCTGTGGCGATCATCCCAACCGGGATTATGCCTCGCGCACGTCCTCAGCCTGCATACCTTTCGGTCCACGGACACTATTGAATGTTACCCGCGCACCTTCCGCCAAAGTTTTGAAGCCGTTGCCCTGGATAGCAGAGTGATGCACAAACACATCTTCCTTGCCATCTTCCGGGGTGATAAAGCCAAAGCCTTTGCTGTCATTGAACCACTTTACTGTGCCAGTTGCCATGTTTAAGAACTTCCTATTACGTTAAATCTGGGCCATTTTCCCAGCTGGGAAGCATAATGGGTTTTATGCCGGGGTGCAAGGAAATATTGACGCATCGGGAAACCACTCACCCCACCATGCTCAAAGATAGGCGGCGAGCGGTCCGTTTGCTGGTCCCTTTTGTCGCCTCCGCCTCATTACCGCAGGTGCGCTCCCGACAATAGATCAAGTTCAGGAATTGTGGTCAGTATATTTTATGATTTTCGCACGGTTTTTGAGTGGTGTTTTTGCGACCGCGGCGGTCGCTTTTTATTTGGGGCATATCTTCTATGCCCTTTAATCATAGTAAAGGCGTTTCTTACGTTTTATGGCATTGGTGGGGCGCTGCATTTTCTGCCAATCTGCTGCTTTTCCCCCTCATGGGTCGCATCGCGCTATTGTGGTTTTTTCCGCGGACATTATGGTCGCGCCAAGGCTTTCTGCGTGGTGGCAGTCTGGACGAGCTGCCTCGAAAACCCGCCGCTTGCAGCGCTTCCAGCCGGTTTAGGGTGCCATGCGCTTGATGTCGAAGCCTTTTCCCCGGGGGATTCTCGAAGGCAGCGGGTACAAAGCTCTGGGCGGCCAGCCAGGTGAAGACGGTTTCGGGCTGGATCTCCGCGGCTGCCTGACGGTTGCGCCGGTCCACTTCGGGGGACAGGGGGACAGGGGGACAGGGGGACAGGGGGACAGGGGGACAGGGGGACAGGGGGACAGGGGGCGCGGCCGCCTGAACATGATGTCCGACAAAACCGTAGGCACCGGTGAGCGGGGTGGTCATGAGGATTTGCTCTTGGTACGGGGTAACTGGAAAGCAGTCCAATGGCGTTCCACGAAATCGGTAAACTCCGTGCGGAAGTGCTCCGGAGCGAAGCGCAGGGCGTTTACGCGGCAGGCGGTGGGCTGGATCGCATCACCCTCTCGCTCGAAGCGTTCGACCGCCGCAATGATCGCCGCTTCGGATTGTTCCGTGAAAAAGAGGCCAGTGGGCGGGCGCAGCGGGATCTGTCCCGCTTCGGGGAGAGGGACAATGGTTTCCAGGGCGCCGCCCTGACCGAAGGCGATTACCGGGGTCCCGCAGGCTTGGGCCTCGAGTGGGGCAATACCGAAGTCCTCCTCCGCGGCAAACACGAAGGCGCGCGCCCTCTGCAGGTAATCGCGCAGGACAGTGGCCTCGGCAAAACCAAGCAGGATGACATTCGTGCCCGCCCTGGCCTTGATCTTCGCAAAATCCGGCCCGTCACCAATCACCACCAGGCGTTTGTCGGGCATGGCGGTGAACGCGGCAACGATCAGGTCGATCTTTTTGTACGGTACCATGCGCGAGGCAGTGACGTAAAAGTCTTCCTTGCTGGTGCCCATGGAAAACTCGCTCACGTCCACGGGCGGATAAATGACCGTGGATCCACGGCGGTACACCTTATAAATGCGTCGCGCGATATATCTGGAGATCGCCATGAATTCGTCCACTCCAAATGCCGTGCGGCTATCCCAGAGGCGGATGTAATGCAGGATAGTTTTTGCGATCCATCCTTTCATTCCGGTGCTCAGGCCCGACCCCAAAAGATATTGATGTTGCAGGTCCCACGCGTAGCGGATAGGCGAATAGCAGAGACAAAGGTGCAACTGATCTGGTCCGGTCAAAACCCCTTTCGCCACCGCATGGCTGCTGGTCAATACCAGATCGTAAGCGGAGAGGTCGAATTGTTCGATGGCCAGGGGCATCAACGGGAGATAAGTCCGATATTTTTTTTGCGCCCAGGGTAAGTGCTGAATGAAGGAAGTGGTGACGGTTCTGTTACCGATAAATCCGCGGTCTTCCGGCGGCAAAAAATCGATCAGACTGTAGAGGTCCGCTTCCGGGTAGCACAGCAGCATTTGTGCCAGAACGCGCTCCGCCCCGGCACAGGTCACGAGCCAGTCGTGGACGATGGCGACCTGTCTGGGTATCTGTGCTGTCACGCTGGCAGGCCCTGACGCGGAGACCGTTCGTGCGGGCGGAAGAGGGCGGCAACAGTACTGAGTATGGGAGCGTTCTCAAGGGCCATCGGGCAGCACCATAACGGTAATAGTCCACGTGGTCAATTGCACCGGAATGGCCTTCGGCTCCCTATGGTGGCATAGTAGGCGCCCATTTTATCAGCTCTTCGGGCCATCTTCATCCTTATCCCGGAAGCTTTCCTCGGCAGCATCCATCTCGTCGGCAACATGCTGCGACGGCTCTGCTATATCATCAGCTGCTGCCTCTACCCCGGGCCGGGATGCGGGCAGCCGTGCCGCGAAGAACAGTCCGACTTCAAAGAGCATGTACATGGGAATGAGCAGCATGACCATGGATAAAACATCGGGAGGACTGAGTACTGCCGATGCGATGGCACAGATCAGGAATGCGTAGCGGCGACTGCGGCGCAATGTGGCGACTTGTAGCACCCCAATACGTACCAGTACGACGATCAGGATGGGAATCTGGAAGGCGAGGCCAAAGGCGAGCGAAAATTTGACGATGAGCGATAGGTAACTATCGACTTTGGGCATGGCGGTAATATCATTGCCAGAGAAGCTCACAAAAAAGCGGAAGGCATTTGGGAATACGATAAAATAGGCAAAGAGCATCCCACCGACAAACAGGAAAACAGAGGCAAAAATGAGCGGGAAAAAGGCCTTGCGCTCGTGTTCATAAAGGCCGGGGGCGATGAAGGCCCAAAATTGATACAGGACAATGGGTAGTGCCAGAACAAAGCCGGATAGTAAGGAAAGTTGCACATAGGTTAAAAATACTTCAGGTAAACTAGTGTAAATTAAGTGACTACCCTTGGGTAACACCTCAATCAGCGGTGCGGCGAGAATAGTATAAATCGCTTTGGAGAAGGGGTAAGAGGCCATGAAGCCAGCAAAAACGGCGATCACTGCAAATAATACACGGCGGCGCAATTCCAACAGGTGGCCGATAAAGGTATTCTCCGCCAACTTGTCCATGCTTAAAAAACGTCCTTAGGCGGTATTGATGTGCTCGTGAGTTTGGACAGGACTATACAATCAATGCAGGCGGTTTTCTGGTCCGGGCAGCTCTGCATGCTGCACGGGTGCCGGCAGTATATCGAGTTCACCCTGTTTTTGCTCTGCTATGATTTCCGGTGTTTCGGCGCTTGCCGTAGGGATGGCTGTAGCGGTAATGTCCGCAGGCAAAAGTGCTTCATTGGCGTAGTCCCGCAGTCGGTTCGCTTCTTGGCGCAGGTCATCCAGTAAAAACTGCTGTTCGACCTCAGAGCGCAGGCCCGTCATGGTGCGCCGCATGGCGCCGTACCATTTCCCCGCAGTGCGCGCGAGCTCGGGCATTTTTTCCGGCCCGACCACGAGCAGCGCAATGATCCCGAGTAGTGCGAGTTCGCCGAAGCTGAAGTCGAACATGAGCGGTCAGCGGTTAATGGTTTCGTGTTCTTTGCTGGGCTGGACGCCGGCGTCAATGGTGTGGCCGACGATTTCCTGCTTTTCTTCCTCTTCCTTGACGGCAGAGCGGAAGCCCTTGATGGCAGAACCCAGGTCCGAGCCCACGTGGCGCAGTTTTGCGGTGCCGAACAGCGCGACCACTATCAACAAAATGATGACCAGATGCCAGATACTAAAAGCGCCCATGATGCTCTCCTTCCCCCGCAGGGGTTTACGCACTACGACCAACCCTTGGACCATAGGAAAATAAATCGGTTGCGTCAAGTTTGAGGACGCCGAGCCGCCTTCTCTTCCAGGCCCGAAACGCCCTCACGGCGCGCCAGTTCCCCGAGAACATCATCTATATGCAATTCACGTTCCTCCAAGGCCACCATCAGGTGGAAGAGGAGGTCCGCCGCCTCTGCAATAATCGGTTTTGGCTCAGGATTCTTGCAGGCGATGATAAACTCGGCGGCCTCTTCCCCCACCTTTTTCAAGATCCGATCCTGGCCCCCATGGAGCAGTTGTGCCACGTAGGATTGGCCGGGATCAGCCAGCCGCCGGCTGTGCAGGGTGGCCTGTAAACTATCCAGGATGCTGCCGGGCGGCGGGGCCTGATGCTGCCAGCCTGCGCTGCCGGGTTGGCCGAGAAAGAAACAGGTTTTCTCTCCCGTGTGACAGGCAGGACCTTCCTGAATGACCCGCATAAGAATGGTGTCACCATCACAGTCGAGGCGCAGATCGACCAGATGCTGGACATGGCCGGAGGTCTCGCCTTTACGCCAAAGCGCCTGCCGGGAGCGCGACCAGTAGGTGCCCATGCCCACATGAAGCGTCGCCAGCAAGGCCTCGGCGTTCATCCAGGCCAGCATCAGTACCTGGCCACTGCGTGCGTCCTGAGCAATGACCGGCACCAAGCCGTCGGCATTCCAGTGCACGGCGGCGAGTATGGCCGAATGCTTCGCTTCCGTATCACCCATGCTGGTCAGACCTCTCGTTGATGTCCTTCTACCCAAATATACGCAGTTGTGGGCTGACTGGTGCGCCAAGCCGCGCTCGTCAGCGGATGCTGCGTACCGGGATACCCGCCTCTGCCATCTGTGCCTTGACCTCGGCGATGCGAAACTGACCGAAGTGAAAGACACTGGCCGCTAATACCGCATCGGCATGCCCTTGCTGGATGCCTTCGGCGAAGTGCTGGATTTCTCCGACACCACCCGAAGCAATGACCGGGACCGGCACGACATCGCTGACGGCACGGGTGAGGGCGAGATCGAAGCCGACCCCCGTACCATCGCGATCCATACTGGTGAGCAGGATTTCACCGGCGCCGTATTCGGCCATCTGCCGCGCCCAGGCCACCGCATCCAAGCCAGTGCTGCGCCGCCCGCCGTGGGTAAAAACTTCCCAATGATCATCCACGCGCTTGGCATCGATGGCGACGACGATACAGGAGTTACCGAAACGTCGGGCGGCAGCGCGCACCAGTTCCGGTTCATGGACGGCGGCACTGTTGATGCTGACCTTGTCGGCACCGGCGAGAAGCAGGGCGCGGATATCTTCGACGCAGCGCACGCCACCGCCGACCGTCAGGGGTATGAAGACCTGGGCCGCCACGGCAGACACCACATCGGCAAGGGTGCGGCGTTCTTCATAACTGGCAGAAATATCGAGAAAGGTAATCTCATCAGCGCCCTCGTCGTTGTAGCGTTTGGCCACCTCCACCGGGTCGCCGGCATCGCGCAGGGCAACGAACTGGACGCCCTTCACCACCCGGCCGTGGTCGATATCCAGACAGGGTATAATGCGCTTGGCGAGCATCTGCTTAAGCCTCGGCCTGGGCGCGGGCCCGGCTAAAGTCCAGGGTCCCCTCGTAGATGGCGCGACCGGTAATGGCGCCGGTGATGCCGTCTCCTTCGTGGGCCTTGAGCGCCAGCACCTGTTCCAGATTGGCGATGCCGCCAGAAGCGATGACTGGCACGGGTACGGCCTGCGCGAGCGCTACCGTTGCGGGAATGTTCGGGCCGTTGAGCATACCGTCGCGGCTGATATCGGTGTAGATGATGGCCTCAATACCGTCGGCAGCGAAGTGCTGAGCGAGATCAATGGGATCGTGGCGGGACAGTTTGGACCAGCCTTCGGTAGCCACTTTGCCGTCACGGGCATCAATGCCCACCATAATATGGCCGGGAAAGCTTACTGCGGCGTTAGCGACGAAGCCGGGGGCCTTGACCGCCTGCGTGCCGATGATCACGTAGCGAACACCTGCTTGAATGTAGGCTTCGATTTGCTCTTCGCTGCGGATACCGCCGCCGACCTGAATTTCGAGCTCGGGGAAGCGTTCGCAGATGGCGGCGATCGCCTGTGCATTGACCGGCGCTCCCTGCACGGCACCGTCGAGATCGACGATGTGCAGACGTTTGGCGCCGGCTTCCACCCAGCGCTGCGCGGTGGCGATCGGATTATCCGAAAAAACCGTGTTGTCTTCCATCCGGCCCTGCCGTAAACGCACACAGTTCCCGCCCTTGAGGTCGATGGCCGGAATCAACAGCATGACAACTTCCTCCACACAAAGTTATTCCAGAAAACAGGGTCAAAGCGCACAGTTTGCTCCACCGTCACCATCCCAGCCGAGAAAATTCCCCAGCAGGCGCAGGCCTGTCGTGCCACTTTTTTCGGGATGGCACTGCAGGGCAAATAGATTGTCCGCAGCCATCGCGGCACAGAAGGGGAAGGCATAATCGCTAAAGGCCGCGAGTATCTCGGGGGCGGCGGGTTCCACGTAGAAGGAGTGCACGAAATAAAAATAGGCATTTTGTGGAACATCAGCAAAAAGAGGATGTTCCACCAACTGATGCAGCTCATTCCAGCCCATGTGCGGAATTTTCAGGCGGCGGCCATCTGCCGCCTGCAGAGCTTCTTCCGGAAAGGGAATGACCTGCCCCGGCAGCAGACCAAGTCCGGCGTGTTCTCCATGTTCCATACTGCCGTCCATGAGCATCTGCATCCCGAGGCAGATGCCGAGGAAGGGCCGAGTCTGCGCCGCAACGCGGACGAAGTCACTGAGTTCACGGGCCTCCAGCGCGGCCATGCAGTCACCAAAAGCACCGACCCCCGGAAAAATGATGCGGTCGGTGGTGGCCAGTTCGCTGGCCTGATCGCTGATAATCGCTTTGCCACCCAGATACTCCACGGCCTTGGCCACGGAATAGAGGTTGCCCATACCGTAATCGATAATGCCGACACGGGTTGTGGCAGCGCTCATAGGGTCAGGGTACCTTTGGTACTGGGCACGGCGCCTGCCATGCGCGGATCGGGGGCGACAGCCATACGCAGGGCACGACCAAAGGCCTTGAACAGGGTCTCGGCGATGTGGTGGGCGTTGTTGCCGCGTAAGGCGTCCAGATGCAGGGTCACCTGAGCATGGTTGACGAAGCCCTGAAAGAATTCATGGAAGAGGTCCACATCAAAGCCACCCACCTGGGCGCGCGGGAACTCGACCGCAAAGACCAGTCCGGGACGGCCGGAAAGGTCTACCACCGCCCGTGACAGTGCCTCGTCCAGCGGCACGTAGGCATGACCATAGCGCTGAATGCCCGTCTTGTCGCCGACGGCGCGGGCAAATGCCTGACCGAGGGTGATACCGATATCCTCTACCGTGTGGTGGGCGTCAATGTCCAGATCACCCTGGGCCTGAATGCGCAGGTCGAAAAGGCCATGGCGGACGATTTGATGGATCATGTGATCGAGAAAAGGTAGCCCGGTGTGCAGTTCCGCTTGCCCGGACCCATCGAGATTCACGGCAACCCGGATCTGGGTTTCGAGGGTGTTTCTTTCGACTTCGGCTTGACGCGGCTTCACAGTAAAGACTCCAGTACGGCCAGAAAGCGATCATTTTCGGCGGGGGTGCCGACACTGACCCGTAGATATTCGCTGAGACGGGGGTGACCTGTAAAGGCTTTGATGAGCACCCCGCCTTCGCGCAGCCCTGAAAATAGCGCTGCGGCTCGCCCGGGGGCATGAAAGAGCAGGAAGTTGGCGGCGCTGGGCCAGATCGCCAGGCCGTAGGAAGAGATGGCCTTAAGGAGCCTTTCCCGCTCGCTACGCAGGACTTCGGCCTGCGCGTCCAGCACTTTGGTATGGCATAAATAGAAAGCGACGCTACGCTGGGTGAGCACATTGATGTTGTAGGGCAGACGCAACTTGTCCAACTCCTGAATCCACGCCGCCGGCCCTGCCAGCATCCCCAGCCGTAACCCTGCCAGGCCCTCCTTGGACAGGGTGCGCAGCAGGAGGAGGTTGGGCGTGCGTCCCAGGCGATCGGCAAAGGTCGTCTGACTGAAAGCGTGGTAGGCCTCATCCACCACTACCAGGCCGGGTGCGGCAGCGACGATGGCTTCCAGATCGGCCTCAGGGAAGAGACTGCCGCTCGGGTTGTTGGGCCAGTCGAGGAAAATGATGCCAGGCTGTTGCGCGGCGATAGCGGTCAGCATGGCGGGGAGATCCAGCTGAAAGTCCGCGTCCAGAGGAATGCCCGTAAAGGCTAGCCCGAGTTGTTGCGCCAGGATGCGGTACATGACGAAGCTGGGGTCCACCGCCATGATGGGGCGCTGGCTACCGGCCACGGCGGTCACCAGAATCTGGATCAGCTCGTCGGAGCCGTTGCCGAGCATGAGTTCTGCACCCTCAGGCACACCGATATGAGTTTTAAGGGCGGCGATGAGGGCGCCCGGGTGCGCGTCCGGGTAGCGGTTGAGGGGCGCATCGGCGAGGCTTTCCAGCCATTGCTGGCGCAGCGCGGCGGGTAGACGGTAAGGATTCTCCATGGCGTCGAGCTTGATGAGCCCATCACTGGGCGCCACCGCATAGGCCTTGCTGGCCAGCAACTCCGGACGCAGCAAGCTCTGCATCAGGGTGATCGTCGCCTCGTCGCTCATGATCCAGCTTTGGGAATGCGGCAGGCTGCTGAGCGGGCATGTGCGGTCAGCCCTTCGCCCCGGGCGAGGCCTTCGGCGATCCGCCCCAGATGCGCGGCTCCAGCGGGGCTGGCATGGATGAGGCTGCTGCGCTTGATGAAATCGTAGACACCCAGTGCCGATGAGAAACGTGCGCTACCGCCCGTGGGTAACACATGATTGGGGCCAGCGACATAGTCGCCGAGGGCCTCACAACTGTGGATGCCCATGAAAATGGCGCCAGCGTTGTGGATGTCCGCCAGCCAGTCTTCCGGATCCGCGACGGCCAGCTCCAGATGTTCCGGCGCGATACGGTCGGCAATGGCGCAGGCCTCGGCGCGATCGCGCACGCGGATCACCGCGCCGCGGTCTGCCCAGCTCTTGCGGGCGATAGGTGCGCGGTCCAGTACCGCAAGCGCAGTATCTACGGCAGTGAGCACCGACTCGATATGCGCATCGTCCCAGCTGATGAGGATACTCTGGGCCAGTTCATCATGTTCTGCCTGGGAAAGCAGGTCCCAGGCCAGCCATTCGGCGGGTGCCGAGCCATCGCTGATGACGAGGATTTCGCTGGGCCCGGCAATCATATCAATGCCGACCCGGCCAAAGACCATACGCTTGGCGGTGGCCACATAAATATTACCGGGGCCGACAATTTTATCTACCGCCGGGACACTCTCTGTACCATAGGCCAGCGCCGCTACCGCCTGCGCGCCGCCGACACAGAATACCCGATCCACCCCGGCAATAGCCGCCGCCGCCAGCACCCAGGGATTCACCTGCCCCTGGGGGGTGGGGACGGTCATGATGATTTCCTGCACGCCCGCCACGTGCGCGGGGATGGCATTCATCAGCACCGAGCTGGGATAAGCGGCCTTCCCACCGGGCACGTAAATCCCCACCCGGGACAGGGGTAGAATGCGCTGGCCCAGCACCGTGCCATCGGCCTCGGTAAAGGTCCAGCTTGCGCTGCGCTGGTACTCGTGGTAACTGCGGATACGTTGCGCCGCCTTTTCCAGGGCGGTGCGCTGACCTGGCTCCAGGCCATCAAGAGCCTGCTCCCAGTGGCTGCGGGGGATTTCCAGATCGGCGGACGAATCCGTATGCAGGCCGTCAAAGCGCTCGGTATACTCGCGTAGCGCCGCATCGCCCCGGTCGCGGACCGCAGCGACAATCTCCCGCACCCGTTCTTCAATCTGCGGATCCAGGTTGGCGTCCCAGTCATGCAGGGCGTGAAACTGCTGAGCGAAATCGGGGTTGCGGGTATCCAGACGATTCATGACGCGACTTGCGCCTCCAATTGGCTGATGAGGGTTTCGATGGCGTGGCGCTTGAGTTTCATGGCCGCACGGTTGACCACCAGACGGCTGGAAATAGGCATGATTTCTTCCACTTCCACCAGTCCATTTTCTTTGAGCGTCCGACCGCTGGAGACCAGATCGACAATGCGATCGGCGAGACCGACCAGCGGTGCCAGTTCCATGCTGCCGTAAAGCTTGATGATTTCCGTCTGCACGCCGCGAGCATGGAAATAGTTGCGGGTGATGTGCGGATATTTGGTCGCAATGCGCACCCGTTCCCAGTTTTGCGGGGCATCATGGGCCGCCAGGCTGGCAGGCTCGGCCACCGCCATGTGGCAGATGCCGATGCGCAGGTCGAGAGGCTCATAAAGGTCTAGGCCCTCCTGCTCCAGCAGCACATCCTTGCCAGCGATACCCACATCAGCAGCACCCCAGGTCACGTAGGTTGGCACATCACTGGCGCGGATCACCAGAAAGCGCACTGCAGGATCTGTGCTGGGGATGATCAGTTTGCGGGATTCCTCAGGATCTTCCGCCAGATGGATGCCTGCTCCCGCAAACAGGGGGATGGCTTCTTGCAGAATCCGTCCCTTGGACAGCGCAATGGTGATACCGGTACTCATGTAACGCTCCTGCTGCTGTTGCTGATCCGGCGGATATCCGCCCCTAAGGCGCTGAGTTTCTCTTCGATGACCTCATAACCGCGATCCAGATGGTATATACGGTCAATGAGGGTTTCGCCCTCTGCCACCAGCCCGGCCAGGACCAGTGAGGCGGATGCCCGCAGGTCGGTCGCCATTACCGGCGCGCCGCGCAGGCGGGGTACCCCGCGTACTACGGCGGTCTTGCCGTCGGCGTTGATGTCGGCACCCAGTCTCCGCAATTCAGAGACGTGCATAAAGCGATTTTCGAAGATGGTTTCGGTGATGACGCCGCTTCCTTCGGCGATGCAGTTCATCGCCATAAATTGCGCCTGCATGTCCGTGGGGAAGGCCGGATAGGGCGCCGTGCGCACATCCACCGCCTGCGGCCTGCGCGTCATGCGGATGCGGATCGTGTCCGCCCCGGTTGTCACTTCAGCCCCTGCTTCCCGTAGTTTGAGGATGACGCTTTCCAGCAAGCCCGCATCGGTGCGTTTCAGGCAAATATCGCCGCCGGCCATGGCCGCCGCCACCAGATAGGTGCCCGTCTCAATGCGGTCCGGCACCACACTATGCTCGGCACCATGCAGTGCATCTACGCCCTCAATCTCGATGACCGATGTCCCCGCTCCGGAGATGCGTGCACCCATGGCCGACAGGCAGCGGGCAAGATCGACAATTTCCGGCTCGCAGGCGGCATTTTCGAGAATGGTGCGTCCCGTGGCGAGGGTGGCTGCCATGAGCAGGTTTTCCGTACCGGTGACGGAGACGATCTCCATGACAATGCGGGTGCCGCGTAAACGGGATGCCTGTGCTTTAACGAAACCGTCCTCTACGGTGATTTCAGCGCCCAAAGCCTGTAGACCGCTGAGATGGACACTCACCGGACGACTGCCGATGGCACAGCCACCAGGTAGACTCACTTCTGCCGAGCCATGGCGGGCCAGCAGCGGACCGAGTACCAGAATCGAGGCACGCATGGTCTTCACCAGTTCATAAGGGGCGACGACTGAATGTACCGGGCGCGGATCTACTTCAATCCCGAGCTGGCCGTCTACCAGCACCCTTGCACCGAGTGTGCTCAACAACTCCAGGGTGGTGGTGATGTCACGCAGATGCGGAATGTTGCGCAGTTGTACCGGCTCACGTGCCAGTAAGGTGGCGGCGAGACAAGGCAACGCCGCGTTTTTGGCCCCGGAAATCCGCAACTCACCACGTAAAGGGCCATTACCACGCAACAGCAGCTTGTCCATGGGTACGAATCAGCTCGCGCTGGCCGCTTGCGCGCTGTCGACCAACTTCTTCAGTTCGCCCTGCTGATAGAGATCGGACATGATGTCTGACCCGCCGACAAACTCGCCCTGAATATAGAGCTGGGGAATAGTGGGCCAATTGGAATACTGCTTGATACCGTCGCGAATCTGCGGGTCGGCCAGGACGTCCACCGTAAAGAGCTCCTTGACGCCCGATTGCTGCAACAGTTGTACGGCACGGGCCGAGAAACCGCATTGCGGCGCCCGCGGGTTGCCCTTCATGTAGAGCACGACGGGATGTTTCTGAACCTGTTCTTGAATGAGTTCCTGAATCGTTGCCATGGTTATCCTCGTTAAATTAGGGGTGAGTGCGCTGATTAATGCGCTGCAGGGTGATGGACTGGTGGTGCCTGTTCGGGCGTCAGGGTGCGCAGCGAGAGGGCGTGAATCTCCTCGCGCATGCGTTCGCCCAGCGCATCATAAACCAGTTGATGCTGCTTGATGAGGGAAAGCCCGATAAAGGCCGGAGAAATGACCAGTGCCTCGAAATGGGCGCCGTCGTCTCCCAGGACCTCTATAAAAGCGTCGGGAAGCCGTTGCTGGATGAGTGATTTGATCGTATTGGCGTTCATGGGGGTAGTGTAACGTAAAAATGCCGCCGTGTGATGTGGCCACTTAGGCCCAAACGTGTCATGCCGCGCTGGACCAGGGAGCGATACTCCGTAGCGCCTACTGGCGCAACTTGTAGCCGCGATCCAGCAGGTGCCAGGCGAAAAGACCCGTGACGCCCGCGAAAGCGGTGCTGACGCCAAGACATGTCCATACGCTGACATCAGAATCTGCGAAAAAGCCATAGCGAAACCCGTCGATGATGTAGAAAAACGGGTTGAACAACGAGAGGTGTTGCCACACGCCAGGCAGGGACTGCACGGAGTAAAAGACACCAGCAAGAAAAGTCAGAGGCATGATAATGAAGTTTTGGAAACCGGCAATCTGATCGAATTTCTCCGCCCAAAGTCCGGCAATCAGACCCAGTGAACCCATGCCGCCCGCGCCCAGAATGGTAAATACCACGATCCACAAGGGATGCAGCAGCGGTATCCGCAGATACAACAGCGCCAGTGCAAGGATCGCAATCCCCACCAGTGCGCCACGCAGCACGGAGGCGGCAACCATGGCAATGTATATTTCGGTAGGGCTGAGCGGGCTGAGCAGCAGAAAGACGATGTTTCCCGTCACCTTGGCTTGAATCAGGCTGGAGGAACTGTTGGCAAAGGCATTTTGCAAGATCGACATCATCATCAGGCCGGGCACGATGAAGGCCGTATAGCTGACCCCCGGATAGACCGATATATGTCCGCCCAAGGCGTGCCCAAAAACCACCAGGTAGAGGATGGTGGTGATCAGCGGGGCGGCAATGGTCTGTAGCCACACCTTGCCGAAGCGCAAGGTCTCTTTGTAAAAGAGGGTCCAGGTCGGTGCGAGGCGGGCATGTGCGGGGCCGGGATCTGTCACGGCCCGCTTCATGAAAGTCTCAGGCATCGTTGCCGCGCAGGTCGGATTCGAGAATTTCGACGTAGGCGCTGTCGCGGATGCGACGTTGCCACTCGTCCATGCGCTCGTGGACGATACGGTTGTAGAGCTGCATGCGTGCGGCGGCCATGATTTGTTTCTCTTTGACCGGCTGCTGGCGTTGCGCCTGAGAGTGCAAAATATATATGGCATCCCCCTCGCGGATGGGACTGCTCACCCCACCCGGTTGCAAAGTGACCAGAGAACGCTCCAGGCTGTCTGGCAACTGTCCGGGAGCGACCCAGCCCATTTCCCCCCCGCGCGCGGCGGTGCGGGGCTCCTGGCTGTACTTGCGCGCCAGTTCCGAGAAGCGGGTGCCGCTTTGCAATGCCTGCTGGATGTCCTGCGCGCGCGCTGCCGCCTCCTGCAACTGCAGGTTGTTGCCGGCGCGCAGGACGATCATGGCCGCCTTGACCTCGGTGACCGTCGGTTGCGCATGTTTGACATCGAGCAACTTGAATATGTGAAAGCCGGTAGGCCCCGGAATAACGGGGCTGATTTCGCCCGCCTTCAACTGAAGGAGGGTTTGGGTCACTGCGGGTGGGAGTTCGCCCGCCTTGACCCAGCCGAGGCGCCCGCCCTGCAAGGCATCGTGGCCGCTGCTGACCTGGGCGGCGAGGCGCGAAAATCTCTCGCCGGCCACCACGCGCTCACGGGTTTGCTCGGCTTCGCGCCGGACGGCGCTGACGGCGTCCGGTGTCGGGTTGCCGGGCAGCGGGATGAATATTTGCTGCAGGTCGAAACTCACGCCGCCCATTTCCTTGAGCTGTTGCGCGAAGGTTTTTACCTCGTCGGGGCCAATGTGGACCCGGTTCTCCACTTCCTGCTGCATGAGGCGATCCACAAGAATGCGGTCCCTGAGGTCGTTGGTAAAGCTTTCCCACGACTGCCCCTGATTGGCCAGCGCCTGACGTAACTGGTCTGAGCTGAGGTGGTTGGCTTGAGCGAGGTTGCTGATAGCCTGGTCCAGCGTCCCTTTGTCCACCTTGATCCCGGCCCGGTGCGCAATCTGCAGCTCGATGTCCTGGAGGATCATCTGCTGTAGCACCTGGCGGCGCAGGATGTCTTCGGGGGGCATGGCGTTGGGGTCTTGCGTCTGCAGGCGGGCACGCACGGCGATTACCCGTTGCTCCAGTTGCATGGAGGTGATGATGTTGTCATTCACCACCGCAACGACTTTGTCGAGATTCTGGGTGTTTTCGGGTAGCGGCGCTGCCGTCGGTGCTTTGGCAGAGTTTTCCGAATAAGTGTGTGTTGTCGTGCCGGGTGCTACCACCGGCGCGGTCGGCAGCAGGGTATCGCGGTTGAGAAAAGGCGTACTTGCCCAGGCCAACACCGGAGCGGTTCCCAGAACGATGCTCAGGGCGAGTAAAATAGGACGGCGTTTGAGCGACATCAAAACTCCATGCTGGCGCCCGGCACATACTGGCTGAGCAAACCGTTTGAGGCGTTGCCGAGGCTGGTCAGGCCACGCAACACGATCTCCAGATAAATAGCGTTATTGGACTGCCCGCCAAGAAGGATCTGATGATAAACCATCATATGGGCTGCCCAGCAGCCGCCATCATAGCCGATCCCTGCGAGCTCCTCCAGCGGCTTGTGATCGGTGATGTCATACTGATAGCTGCCGAGCGCCTGCCAGCGCTTGTAGATCGGCCAGGCACCGGAAAGGCCGGCTTGATGCACGAAGCCACGGGTAAAACGGTAGTCCAGGTTGATGACGCGCTGCGGGCCGGGCAGCCACTGGGCGCGCAGGTTGAGCCGCTGCAGGTTGCTCTGCTGGGCGTTGACCTGTGAATTGGCGAGGAGGTTGATGTCCGGAAGGGGCGCGTATTGTCCCTCAAAAAAATAATTGGACTGCTGGGTTTGCGGGACAATATCGCCGGCGAGGTTGATCTGGCGCTGGTTGAAGTAGCGGATCTGGCCGACAGCCGCTTGCCAGAGCTGGCGCCCGCTGGGCGTGAGCCAGGTGCCACGCAGCCCCAGCGCGACCTGATTGGCAGCGTTGATGCGGTCGCTACCGGTATAGAGGCTGTTATTCTCAAAAATCATCGGAAAGTTCTGATAGGGTTGACTGGCATCGAAAATGGGGATGCCGTTCTGGGCCTGTAGGGGAATGTAGGTGTATTTGAACAGGGGTTGCAGCAGTGCCGTGCTGCCGTTGCTGCCATAACGCACGAAATTGAGGCCGCCCTTGAGGCTGAGTGCCGGCAAGGTGCGATTAATGGCGCGCGCGTAGGGGAGATTACGCTGAATCTGATAGTGACTGTAGTAGAGCCGGGCCTGCGGTTCTAAGAAGCCCCAACCGCGGCTAAAGCGCCAGCCGAGGGTGGGGGTGAGGTCGAGACGCTGACCGACGGGACCCGCCGAGGCCGAGAAATAGTTGAAGCTGCTGTGCCAGTCGAAATAGCCGTTGCGCCCCACCCGCCAGTAGGCATCGGCAAAGAGGCGGGGG
>JAAOMR010000114.1 GCA_018853935.1 Acidithiobacillus ferrivorans | reverse complement strand
CGCCGTCGTTGTGCCCTTGCTGCTGACCAGAGGGGCGGGGTGCGGCGGCGTAATATCGTAGGGTGCCTGCCAGGGGGCGCTGCTGGCACAACCAGCAGCGAGCAGAACCAGGCCCGCCAGCACCATGCGCTTCCCCGCGGGTGAATATTTAGATAGAGGGTCTTGCATGCGCTCAGTTTCCTCCTGCGGAAAAACCCGACTCACCCGGTCCCGGCGGCGGGCCACGATCACCGTAGAGCAATGATTGCGGGGAGCGCTGCAGCGAATGACTGAGAGCTGCCAACGCCGCGCTGCTGGTCATCAGGCTTTGGGTCAGGCGATGCACCTGCGGCAAGGTGACATAATTGAGGGTGTTCATCGCCCGCTCTCCGGCAACACTGAGTCCACGCAGTGACTTGGCGGCCGCCGCCGTATCCGCCAGCGGCGCCTGCGCCGCCACGGTCAGGGCATCAAGATGGGTCATGAGCAAATGGCTCGCCTCCATGGTGGAGCGGGTGGCAGCGACCATGGCAGGTAGGGCTTTAAGGGTCGGCAACAATGCGGTCTCCATTTGCACCAACTGGTCTGTGGCCTGGTCCACATGGGTAAGCGTCTGCGCAAAACGTGTGCGATTCTCCTCCGTTAAAAGGGCGTTCAGGCGGTTGGCCAACTCGTTGCTGCGATTCACTAGTGATTCGCCATTACGGGACAGCACCTCAAAAAAGCTGGGATGCATGGGAATTTCGGCCAGCCGACCAGACACCCTCGGCAAGGGTGCGAAGTCGGTGCCGTGATCGGTCAGGGACAAATAACTCAGCCCGGTCACCCCTTGCGGCGCCAGTTCGGCGAAGGTCGCGCGGGTAATGGGCGTCGCCTTATCCACTTTGATCCGCACCCTGATCATGCGCGGATTCGCCGGATCCAGACCAATCGCGGTCACGTCCCCCACCCGCACCCCTTTGAAGCGCACCGGTGCCTGAAGGGTGAGTCCCGCTACACTGTAGGGGGAAATCACGTCGAAGGCGACACCCGGCCGCGCACCATGATGCATCCACAATCCGACTACCGCCACTCCGACACCCAGTACGGCCAAAAAAATGAGTGCTACCAGCGCGTGCGCACGGCTCTCCAAGAGGAACTCCTTTGCAATATCAGCGGCTATTGGAGCACAGGACGGACGCCAAGCCAATCACCATCTTGCGGGCGCGCGATGAGCGCGTGGATTGACTTGCCACAAGACCCATGCCTAAATGGTGGAAAACTACTGGAACCCTGATTCTCTATGGACTTTGACACCCTCCGCCGTACCATGATTGACACCCAGATTCGCACTTGGGATGTGCTCGACCCTCGTGTGCTGGCCACTGTTGCGCAAGTAAAGCGTGAGCTTTTCGTGCCGACCCCCTATCGGCATTTGGCTTTTGCTGATTTTACTTTGCCGCTGGGGCACAGCGAGATCATGTGGACGCCAAAGATGGAGGCGCGGGTCTTGCAAGAGCTGGATCTGCATGAACAGGATCGGGTGCTGGAGATCGGCACCGGAAGTGGCTACCTGACGGCACTGATGGCACAACTCGCGGGGATGGTACACAGTGTCGAGGATCGCGCCGAACTCTCCCGAACGGCAGCAGGCTGTTTGCGGGTGCAGGGCGTGCATAATGCCCACCTGCATATTGGTGATGGCGCCACTGGCTGGGCGGACAATGCACCCTATGATGCCATCTGTATCACCGGATCCTTGCCGGTGCTGCCGGAGATCTTCAAAGAGCAACTGACCGTCGGCGGGCGATTAATAGCTATTCTCGGCACCGGCCCCGCCATGCGGGTGCGGCGGATTTTCCACTCCCAGCCAGGCATTTTTGAATACTCGGAACTCTTCGAGACAGAAATTCCGCCCTTGCGTCACAAGCCGCTGCCGGCCCGCTTCGTATTCTGAGCGATCATGCGTATTCAGGCCGGGCAGAGCATCATCCTCGCCATTGATCTGCAGGATCGCCTGCTCGGCACCCTCCCCCCCGCGCGACGGACGCCACTGCTGCACAACATCACCCGACTGCTGGCGGGCAGCCCGAGGGCAGTGGCCGACGCCTGCGCCAGCCGTGACGCCGAACAGCACAACCCGCTTTGGAGCGGCTACGGCAGGCGGGAGTTACGGTCGCCGTCGGCTGAGTCGGTATTTTATGAGTGGCTGGGCGACGCGGCGCACCCGGCCTTTCGCACCCTTGCCGCCGCCTGGTGTTAGGAGTGCTGCCTTGAGTTTTGTCCCACTGAATTACCAGATCAGCGCCGAGCCACAAACACACCTTTTTCGAGTGTCCCTGAGCATTTCCGAAGCGGACCCGGAAGGACAGATCCTCGCCCTGCCCGCCTGGGTGCCCGGCAGTTATACGATCCGCGACCTCGCCCGCCATGTGACCCAAATCCGCGCCGAGCGTAATGGGCAGGATGTCGCCCTGCACAAAATCGGCAAGGACCGCTGGCGTCTCGCGGCGGGCCATGGTCCGGTCGTCGTCCATTATGCCGTGTACGCTTTCGACCGCTCAGTACGCACGGCATATCTGGATGATCAGGGGGGCTTTTTCAACGGCCCGGCCATCTACTTGCGGGTCCTGGGACAGGAAGACCAAGCGCACGCAGTCCTCCTGGAAGGTCCAGAAGACTGGCGAGTGGCCACCGCCCTCCCCCGGCAGAGCGGTGCGACCTGGGGCTGGGGCAGCTTTATTGCCTCTGGGTATCGCACCCTCATTGATCATCCGCTGCTCATGGGCACGCTCACGCTGCTGGACTTTTCGGCAGGAGAGCGGCCCCATCACCTGCTCATTCAAGGCATCCATCAGGCAGACCTGCAGCGGCTGGGTTCCGACCTGACACGCATTTGTGACTGGCAACAGCGTTTCTGGGGCGATGCCGCCTTCACCGAGTACCACTTTCTGTGCATGACCAGTGCTGATGGCTATGGGGGATTGGAGCATCGCGCTTCCAGCGCCCTCCTCTGCGCCCGGGATGACCTGAGTGGCCATAACGCAGACCATTATCAGCGCTTCCTCGGCCTGGTCAGTCACGAGTATTTCCATAGCTGGCTGGTGCAGGCCATTCGTCCCGCTGTGCCCAGCGCCAGCGCCCTGGATCGGGAGGCACTCACCCGCGACCTCTGGATCTTCGAGGGCATCACCTCCTACTATGATGATCTCTGCCTGCGCCGCGCCGGTCTGACCACGCCCGCGCAATACCTGCGCGGCGTCGGGAAGGAGCTGACCCGCCTGCTGCGCCGCCCCGGACGTTTCCTGCAAAGTCTGGCGGAATCCAGTGAAGATGCCTGGATCAAGCTCTATCATCCCCATGTCAACAACGCCAACTTTGAGGTCAGTTATTATAACAAAGGCGCCCTGCTGGCCCTCTGTCTGGACCTCAGCCTGCGCCTGGAAAGTGCCGGCAGCCGGAGCCTCGACACCTTGCTCGCCCGGCTATGGCAAGATTACGGCCGCACCGGCAAAGCACTGCCGGAAGGCCAATGCATCAATCTGGTCGAAGCGCTCGCCGGGCCGACGCTCGCTGCGCGTTTGGAGTCCTGGATCACGGAGAAAACCGACCTGCCGCTGCGCGCGCTCTTGGCAGAAATGGGCATTGCCCTACGTCTGCGCGCGGCCAGTGGCCCGCAGGATGAGGGCGGTCAGGCCAGCGCGCAAACCCCGCAAGCCTGGCTGGGAGCGACTTGGCGACCACACGCGCTGGGCGCTCAGTTGTGTCATGTGCAAACGGGCGGCCCGGCGGAACAGGCGAGATTGTCGCCGGACGACATTCTCGTTGCTCTCGATGGCGTCCGGAGCACAGCGGAACAAGTACCGACACAACTGGATGCGCTTCCCGCGGGTGCAGCACTACGTATCCACTTCTTCCGCGATGACATCCTTATGGAAACGCAACTGACCCCGGCTCCGCCGCCACCAGATACGGCCTGGCTGGAATTGCTGGAGGATGTGGATGAAGTCGTCCTTGCACGCCGCCGTGCATGGCTGGAAGGGGTATAATTCCCAGTTCCGGCTCCGCTACTTCCTGCGGAAAATCATAACGCACACGGCGAACCACGCTGCATTGACCATTACCTGTGTCTACCGTCATCAGCAGACCGCAGAAGCTGGCAACACCATCCGCTGTCTCAACATGGCCGGGGAGTGTGGGGATTATGAAAGTACTTGTGCCATCATGCGCTGATCCTGTAACAACCCTTTTCTGTACAGACGATGCCCAGGGGGATATCCCAGGGCTCTCTGGGCACATGGGGCACTTCCTGAAAAGCATGACCTACCCCGATCAGCCGCGGTCGCCGCCAACTGCGGCGGTGGGGCAAATGCGCCAGACTGCGATCATAAAAGCCCCCACCCATCCCCAGACGATAACCTTCGGCGTCAAAAGCCACCAGCGGCAGGATCAGCAAATCCAGTTCACGCACAGCACAGTGCTGGCGGGGAGATACCTGCGGCTCGGGAATGCGAAAGCGATTATGGCGCAGGACAGTATTAGGGTGAAAGGGTGCAAAGCGCAGGCTGCGCGCAAAATGTCCGGCGAGCACCGGCAGATAAAAATGCTTATTGGCCGCAATGGGATGCTGCATGATCGGCAAGGGGCTGATTTCACCCTGCATGGGCCAGTAGAGGCCGATATGGCGAGCCCGCTGAAAGTGGTTAAGACGCACTAGATGGTCAGACAAGGCCACGGCTGCGGAATATAATGCCTCGGCGGAAAGGTCACGTCGCTGCTGACGCATGCGTCGGCGTAACGGGCTTTTCGCGGGGATATCATCCAGCCCTGAAAACAAAAGAACCCCCCGCCTGGGTCGTGCAGCCCGCTACCCCCAGAACCTGATGTACAGGTGGGAATCCACACATCGCTTCAGGCTACTCCGCAAGGGAGCTGCACACCACGATGATGACTGAGGACTCCCTGGATAGACAATGTTGGTTCAGGAATCATCTCGGCTACTCGTGCCCCGCAGGGAGCAAGACCCAAGCTACTCTGCCCCCTTACCTATGTCAACCAGTCGGCGCAGGCGGGCCGCCACCGCATTGAGCTGATCATCGCGCGCCTGCAATTCCTGGCGCGCGCGCTGCAGATCTGCGGCCAGATTAATCGCCACCATCAGCGCCGCGCGCTCCTTACCCATCGTGCGGCCCCCGGCCCGGGTGGCTTCGAGCTGCTGATTCAGCAATGCTACCGCCTCCAGCAAAAGTACCTGTTCCTCGGGCTGACAGGGCACCTGATAACTTTGCCCCAGCAAAGTGATATTGACGTGATGGGTGATGGAACTGCGGATTATTTCTGGCACGGTCATCTCCATCGGTATGGTTTATGCTTCGTTTTCCCACTGACTCACCTGCGCGAGGAGCTCACTCAAGCGCAGGCATACGCCTTCCTGACGCTCCCGCAACAGGATATTTTCGGCATTGAGCATCTGGATTTGTTTTTGCAGGCTCTGCAGGGAACGCTTATCACGCCCGTCTCCTTCCAGATGACGACGCAAGCCGCGATAATCCGTTATAATGCTTTCCAGCTCTGCGAACAGAGATTCAAAACGGGACTCCAACACTGCGCCACCCCATCTCACCAAGGATTTTGCTTCCGAGTGTACGAAGCGCCCCAGCCATTTGCAAACTGAACCAGGTCGTTCCCGATTATGCCTCTTTCTAATCCTGACCAACGTAATCGCAGCTTTCGCTTCCGGCTTGGCGTCGCGACGGTACTGATGCTGTTGGCGATTTTCGCCGTGGTATTACGTGTTATGGACCTCGAGATACTGCATTTTTCCAAATTCCGCACCCTGGCTTACGATAATCACGTAGCTCTCGTCCCCGTTGCTCCGCCCCGCGGCCTGGTGCTTGCCGAGCATGGTGAGGTGCTGGCGGAAAACCAGCCCACCTATGCCCTGGAAATCACCCCCGACCAGGTGCCCAATTTGCAGGAGACCTTGCAGCGCCTGCAGCAGATGCTCGACCTGAGTGCAGACGATATGCGCCACTTTCAGGAACTGCGCCTGGGAAAGCCGGGCTTCGATCCAGTGGTCCTCAAGGCCAATCTGACCGCGACGCAGATCGCCACTGTAGCCGTGCGCGCGCTGAATCTACCCGGCGTGCGGGTGGTCGCCTTGCTGCATCGCTATTATCCCTATGATGCACTTTTCTCGCACGTCGTCGGCTATGTCGGCCCTGTTACTGCCACCGATCTGCAGGATTTTCACGCCCGCAATTATGTCGGACGCAACTATATCGGCAAGAGTGGCCTGGAGCGCTATTATGAACGCCAGATCCGCGGCACCATGGGCTATCGGATCAAGGATATCGACGCGCGCGGACTACAGGTGGGCACACTGCGCGAGGTGCCGGCGCAGCCCGGAGATAATTTGCTCACCCATCTGCGCCTGCGCGTGCAACAGGCGGGGGCTGAGGCCTTACAAAAAGACAAAGGCTATCGCGGTGCCGTCGTCGCTTTGGACCCTAACAACGGCGCCGTACTGGCCATGATCACCAGCCCCAGCTTCAATGCCAACTGGTTCGTGGACGGCATCAGCAAGGCCCACTGGCAGAGCCTCCTGGACAATCCGGAACGGCCGCTGATGAACCGTGCGGACAATGGCCTCTATCCGCCGGGGTCCTGCGCCAAGCCTTTCTATTCCATAGAGGCGGTGCAGGAAGGCATCATCCCTCCGGATTTCCATACCTTCTGTGCGGGCAATTATCAGCTCGGTGGCCACACCTATTGGGACTGGAACCGGGCGGGCTTCGGCAGCACCGGCCTGACCAAGGCATTGGCCTGGTCGGTAGATGTCTTTTACTACAAGCTCGCGGTGAAGATGGGCATCGCCCTGCAGGACAAGACCCTGTGGCGATTCGGCTTCGGCAAAACGCCTCCCATCGACCTGCCCGGCGGCGCCAGTGGTCTGGTGCCGACCCCCGCCTGGAAACGCAAGCATCTGCATGCGCACTGGTACACGGGAGACTCCGTCATTCTCGGAATTGGTCAGGGTTATTTGCTGGAAACGCCATTACAATTAGCCCGTGCGGTCGCCGCCCTCGCCAACGGCGGCTATCTGGTTCAGCCCCAGGTCGCCAAAGCGCTCATCAACCAGAGCACCGGCCAGACAGAAGCCATTCCTCATGCGCAACCCGTTAATCTGCATATTTCGGCAGCGGCCATGCATGCCGTCCATAAGGGTATGGAGGCCTGTGTCACCACCGGCACCTGCCATACCATTAGCATTCCCGGCATTACCATTGCCGGGAAAACAGGCACGGCACAAGTACCGGTGGGTTATAAAAATGGCCACACGGTCTATAACAACGACTCTCTTTTTATCGGCTGGGCACCAGTACATCACCCCAAAATCGCCGTCGCCGTGGTAGTGGAATATGGCGGGCACAATGCCTGGCAAGCCCTGCCGGTGGCTCGCGCGGTGATCAAAGCCTATTTGCAGCCCGATGAAAAAACACCAGAAAAGGTTGCCGAAAAACCCGCGGCGCATTATGATGCGCCCCTTGCTATTGGGGAGAAAGGTTCTGTCAACCCTCGCCCCGCTCATTCCATGACACCATAAGGAGTCCAAAAAATGACAGATTTTGCGATTGCGGCCGAGCCGCGTGAAGAAAATGGCCGTCGGGCCAGCCGCCGCCTGCGCCGTACCGGTATGGTGCCCGCCGTGCTGTACGGAGACGGCAAGCCGGCGCTGGGCCTCAGCATTGAAGCCCGCCTGCTCCGCAAACTGCTGCCCGATGACCGCGCCTATACCAGCGTCATCACCCTGGAATTCCCCAAAGGGAAAGAAACCGCGCTGATCCGCGACATTCAGATGCATCCCTACAAGGAAGAAGTCCTGCATATGGATTTTTTGCGTGTGCATGCCGGTGAGCGGGTGCATTTGCACGTACCTATCCACTTCCTGAACGAGACGACCTGTGCTGGTATCAAGGCCGGCGGTGTACTGCACCGCGCCCTGGTGGAAGTCGAAGTGGAAGCCCCGGTGGGCCGCCTGCCAGAGGCCATTGAAATCGACATCGGCACGCTGCTGGTGGGGGAAAGTCTGCACCTGTCCCAGATCACGGTGCCCGAAGGCGTCATCCTCCTGCCCCTGCAACATGATGATGACAAGGAAATCGTCTCCATCCACAATCCGCGTACCGGTGCCGAGGCGGAAGAAGCCCCGGAGACCGCCGCCTGAGGCCTTATGGACTGGTTGTTGGCGGGCCTGGGTAACCCCGGTGCGGAATATGCCCGGACCCGCCATAATGCCGGTTTTTGGACGCTCCAGACCTTTGCAGACCGGGTCGGGGCGTCTTTACGTATGGAGAAGCGCTGGCATTGTCTGGCCGCTACGGCACGCGCTTCCGGACTGGAACTGGGGCTGTGTATGCCGCAGGATTTCATGAACCGCAGCGGTAGCCCGGTACAGGCTATGGCGGCCTTTTATAAAATGCCCGTAGAACGGATTCTGGTGATTCATGATGAGCTGGACCTACCCCCAGGCAAGGCACGACTGAAACGCGGTGGTGGTCATGGCGGGCACAACGGCTTACGCGATCTCGACCGTGCCCTGGGCACCCGCGATTACTGGCGGCTGCGCATCGGTATCGGCCATCCAGGGCACAAAGATGCAGTCATCGGTTATGTGCTCGGCGCTCCGACGGCAGCGGATAAGACCCTGATTGACGAGGCGATTGAATGTAGTCTCGGCGTACTTCCCGATTTTCTCAGCGGCCGCACGGATGCGGCGCAAAAAACCCTGCATAGCGATTAGGAGTTTCTTATGGCTTTGGCCTGCGGTATCGTCGGCTTACCCAATGTCGGCAAATCCACCCTTTTCAACGCCATCACCAGAGCGGGTATCGCGGCGGAGAACTATCCCTTCTGTACGATTGAGCCGAACGTCGGTCTGGTTGCCGTGCCGGACCCCCGTCTTGAGGCCCTCTCAGCAATCGTCAAACCACAGAAGGTACAGCACGCCACCATGGAGTTTGTAGACATCGCCGGGCTGGTGGCCGGTGCAGCGCAGGGTGAGGGTCTGGGCAATCAGTTTCTCGCCCATATCCGCGAAACCGACGCCATTGCCTTGGTCACCCGCTGCTTTGAGGACCCCAACGTGGTCCATGTGAGCGGCCATGTAGACCCGGTGGCGGATTTGGAGGTGGTGCTGACGGAGCTGATTCTGGCTGATCTCAGTACCGTGGAGAAGGCGCAGGCGCGGGTGGCACGGCAAGCCAAGGGCGGCAACAAGGACGCGGTGGCTGAAGTTGCCGCCATGACCCGCCTCCTGCCCCATCTCAATGAAGGCAAGGCAGCCGCCAGTCTGAACCTGAACAGCGAGGAGCAAGAGCATCTGCGCAGCCTCTGCCTGCTGACCATGAAACCCCTCATGGTCATTGCCAATGTCGCTGAAAATGAGTTACAGGATGGCCCCTGGCGGGCGCCGCTGGAGGCTTGGGCCGCTGAACAGCACGCCAGCGTCGTCCCGGTTTGCGCCGCCATTGAGTCAGAACTGGCAGAACTGGAGCCGGAGGAGCAAAACGCTTTTCTGCAGGACCTGGGGCTGGAGGAACCTGGCCTCAACCGCATCATTCGTGCGGCTTACCATTTGCTCGGCCTGCAGACTTACTTCACGGCCGGCGTCAAAGAGGTCCGTGCCTGGACCATCCCGGTGGGCGCCACCGCGCCACAGGCGGCGGGGGTTATCCACAGTGATTTTGAACGTGGCTTCATCCGCGCCCAGACCATCGCCTATGACGATTTCATTCAGTACCAAGGCGAACACGGGGCCAAGGAAGCGGGCAAGATGCGGGCGGAAGGAAAGGAATATGTGGTGCAGGATGGAGATGTGCTGAACTTCTTGTTCAACGTCTAGCGGATAGCCGTTCAAAATAGATTGCATGATGCGTGTTTTAACGTACACTCTCCGCCCATGGAACAAGTCTGCAAAAAAATTCGGCAGCTTCGCGAGGATAAGGGCTGGTCCGTGCGCGGGCTGGCGGCACGTGCCGAAATTTCACCCAGCGCCCTCTCGCAGATCGAGACCGGGCAGAACTCCCCCTCCATCGCCACGCTGGAGAAAATCTGCGTAGCGCTGCAGATTCCTATCGTCGCGATTTTCGATGACGGAGAAACGGCGGGTTTACCATTGATCATGCGCGTCGG